>DASXWH010000269.1:0-71627 GCA_036503775.1 Ohtaekwangia sp. | reverse complement strand
CCCATGCATTCATTTGCTGTGTGAACTCTGCAATGTTCATGCTTTCGCACTATGGAATGTTCATATACTTATGAACCTGTAACGACACCTGCCATTTGGGGTTGGATTTTACATAGTCAATGATCAGCGGCAGCATTTCTTTCTCCTTCGACCATTCCGGTTGAAGGAACAACTGACAATCGGGATTTACTTTATCCGCAAATTCTTCCGCCCACGCAAAATCGCTTTTATTGAAGATGATCACTTTCAATTCATGCGCTTTGGGAAAGATGGAAGCATCGGGTGTCTTGAATTTTTTCGGAGAGAAACAAACCCAATCCCATTCACCCGTTAAGGGATACACACCAGAGGTTTCAATATGCGTTCGTAGTCCTTCCTGTTTTAAGGAACGTGTAAGTTCCGTGAGATCATACATCACGGGTTCGCCTCCGGTGACCACAACAATTTCTGTTCCGCTTGCTTTAGCCTTCGCAGTCATTTCCGAAACAGATACCAGCGGATGACCAGAGGCTTCCCACGATTCTTTTACATCACACCACACACAACCTACATCACATCCGCCTAAGCGAATAAAGTAAGCAGCATATCCCTGATAACACCCTTCCCCCTGAATGGTGTAAAAATCTTCCATCAACGGAAGCTGCATTGGTGATATTATTTGTTTTGTTTCCACAATAACGGCCTTAGGCATTAGGACTTGGAAAAGTCATTGGTCAATGGTCATTAGGAATACAATCGTACTTTGTAAATCGTACCTCCTGCCTACCGGCAGGCAGGCGTACTTCTCTAGGGGTGCTGAAGCTCAGTAGCACGCAAAGTATTCAATAGCAGTGATGCAATAGTCATCGGGCCTACTCCACCAGGTGTTGGTGTTATGAAAGATGCCTTTGGAGCTACCGCTTTGAAATCAACGTCACCTTTAATAGCCCATCCGTTTTTAAACTGCGGACCTTCCACGCGGGTCGTTCCGATGTCTACCACTACGGCACCTTCTTTCACCATATCTGCGGTGATGAGTCCGGGCTTACCTACTGCTACCAATAAAATATCAGCAGCACGTGTATAGCTTGCCAGGTCTTTTGTGAATTTATGACAGATCGTAACGGTAGCACGACCTTGTTCTGTAAGCATCATGCTCAAAGGTGCACCGGTGATACGGCTCGCGCCTACTACTACTGCATGTTTGCCTTCTGTTTCAATATTGTATCTCCGAAGCAATTCCATCACACCAAAAGGTGTAGCGGGCATCAGCAACGGATTCTTTGAAATGATACTTCCGAAGTTATGGTTTGTAAAACCATCCACGTCTTTATCGGAACGGATCTTCTCGGTTACTTTCTCTACAGAGATGTGTGCAGGCAACGGAAGCTGAACGATGAATCCATCCACATCATCATCGTTGTTTACGTGATCGATGTGTTTCAATAATTTTTCTTCTGAAATGGTATCGGCAAAGCGCATCATTGTGTAGTGAAATCCTACCGACTTGCAGGCCTTTACTTTATTATCAACATACGTCTGGCTCGCACCGTCATCGCCTACGAGGATAATGGCCAGGTGAGGAACTTTCTTGTTCAGCTGTTTGCGTTCATTGACTTTCTGAGAAATTTCATCCTTGATATCGGTAGAAACTTTTTTTCCGTCAATCAGCGTGTATGTCGTGGTTTCGGTCATATACAGAAAAATACGTTAATCAATTTTCAGAACGGCCATGAATGCTTCCTGCGGAATTTCAACGTTACCAACCTGGCGCATGCGCTTTTTACCTTTCTTCTGCTTTTCCAACAGTTTCCGTTTACGCGAAATATCACCACCATAACATTTTGCGATCACGTTTTTACGGATCGCGCTGATGTTCTCACGCGCAACAATTTTTTGTCCGATGGCCGCCTGGATAGCAATCTCAAACATCTGTCGCGGGATCAATTCTTTTAACTTTTCACAAAGCTTACGGCCCCACTCCTGCGATTTGCCCCGGTGAACAATGGCACTCAATGCGTCTACTGGATCACCGTTCAACATCACATCAAGTTTCACCATATCCGATTCACGAAAACCAATTAAATGGTAATCCAACGAAGCATACCCACGTGAAATGGACTTCAGTTTATCGAAGAAATCAAATACAATTTCAGAAAGCGGCATTTCAAACGACATCTCCACACGATCTGTGGTGAGGTAATGTTGATTTTTGATTTGTCCGCGTTTATCAATACACAGGTTAATAATAGGACCAATGTATTCTGCTTTCGAAATGATCTGTGCCTGGATATACGGCTCTTCAATATGCTTCATCCGTGTTGGATCCGGCATTTCAGAAGGTGCATTGATTTCAATTTCCGAACCATCCGTTAAAAATGCTTTGAAAGACACGGAGGGAACAGTGGTAATCACAGTCATGTTGAACTCGCGCTCTAACCGCTCCTGGATAATTTCCATATGCAGCATGCCGAGGAATCCACACCGGAAACCAAAGCCTAATGCCGCAGAAGTTTCAAGTTCCCAAACCAATGATGCATCATTCAATTGAAGTTTTTCCATGGACGAACGGAGCTCTTCAAACTCTGTAGTATCCACCGGATAGATACCTGCAAATACCATGGGTTTAACTTTTTGGAATCCTCCAAGTGATTCTCCGGGATTCGATGCGCCTGTGATCGTATCCCCAACGTGAACTTCTTTAGCCACTTTTATACCGGATATCAAATACCCTACATTTCCTGCGCTTATTTCATCGCAGGGTTTTTTATCAAGCTTCAGTATTCCAATTTCATCCGCACCGTATTCCTGACCTGTGCTGATAAATTTTACCTTTTGTCCTTTTTTAATCGACCCGTTAAAGACACGGAAATAAATCTCAATACCACGGAATGAATTAAAGACCGAGTCGAAAATCATTGCCTGCAGCGGTGCGTTTGGATCTCCCTGGGGAGCCTTCACACGACTTACAATAGCGTTCAGAATTTCCTGAATACCCCTACCTTCTTTTGCGCTGGCGGATAAAATATCTTCGCGTTTGCACCCGATTAAATCAATGATTTCATCGGCTACAACTTCCGGATTGGCATGCGGCAGGTCAATTTTATTCATGACCGGAATGATCTCCAGATTATGTTCGAGCGCGAGGTACAGGTTAGAGATCGTTTGAGCTTCTATTCCCTGGCTGGCGTCTACAATCAGGAGAGCACCCTCACACGCGGCAATTGCACGGGAAACTTCATAAGAAAAGTCAACGTGGCCCGGAGTATCGATCAGGTTCAGGATATACTCTTTTCCGTCCAGTTTATAGTTCATCTGGATGGCGTGGGCCTTGATAGTAATGCCCTTCTCCTTTTCCAGGTCCATATTGTCCAGTACCTGGGCTTCCATTTGGCGTTCGTTAAGGGTTCCTGTGAACTCTAACAGCCTGTCTGCCAGTGTACTCTTACCATGGTCGATGTGTGCGATGATGCAAAAATTGCGGATGTTCTCCATACCCGTCTGTTCCTCAGAATTTTGGATTGCAAAAGTAGGAATTATTAGCGGATTAAAGGTGAGCCGTCTTGGCATAAGTTGAGAAGGCTTTAAAACAAAAAAGCACCCTGAGGTGCTTTATGCATATGCCATTTTGCAATCGTTAAACCGAGAAGCTTTCGCCACATCCGCAGGTGCGGGTAGCATTCGGATTAATGAACTGAAAGCCTTTTCCGTTCAGTCCGTCTGAAAAATCGAGGATAGTACCCAACAGGTAAAGCAAGCTCTTCTTGTCGACCAGTATTTTTACACCTTTGTCTTCAAACACCTGGTCTGCCGCGTTGATTGTATCGTCAAAACCCAGGTCATACATCAAACCTGAACATCCCCCACCCTTAACCGAAACACGGATGTTGTGTTCAGGAGATTTTCCTTCCTCAATGCGTAAGGCTGCAATTCTTTCTTTGGCTTTTTCAGTAACCTGTATCATGTTTATGAATAGGATTTAAACGATCCCTATGTAAAGTTTCAAATGCAAAACTTCCGATTTCAGCAAAAAGTTTCTTCTTTGAACTACAAAGGTAACAATTATGGAAAAACTGGAGCATATCGGTATCGCGGTAAAGAATATGGATGAAGCCAATCAGCTTTTTGCCCGTTTACTGGGCACAGCGCACTACAAGGTAGAGTCTGTTGAATCCGAGGGTGTACGAACCTCCTTCTTTCAGGTTTCCGGAGTGAAAATTGAATTGCTGGAAGCCACACGTGAAGATTCGGCCATTGCCAAATTTATTGCTAAACGGGGAGAAGGCATTCATCACCTCGCCTTTGAAGTGGAGAACATTTCAAAAAGTATTGACGAATACCGCGATAAAGGATTTGAACTTATCAATTCGGAACCTAAAAAAGGAGCTGACAACAAACAGATATGCTTCCTGCATCCCAAATCTACCCAGGGGGTATTGATTGAACTCTGTCAGGAAATAAAATAAATCAAACGGAGGATCAAGGCTTCTTCATCTGGCTGGCGCTCTTGCCACCATACTGAATGTCATTGTAATACTTTTGCTTCTTCTTCCCTTCCTTTGTTTTGTAGTAGGGTTTGGACGAGCTGCAGGCAGCCGCAAGCAACACCATAACAACAAGAACCAATAGCTTTCTCATCGCAAAAAGAATTTAGGGTGCATAATTACCTCTAAATTAGAAAGTAAATCTGCCATATTCGAGCATAATCTTACTTTTGCAGGACAAACAAGCACATGAGACGCTAAATAGCGATTTCATTTTCGATATGAGCGAAAACAGATCAGAGATAAGTCAATTGGGTGAATTCGGCCTTATTGACCGGATTAGCAAAAACGTAACGCTTTCTAACAGATCCTCTATTAAAGGTATTGGTGATGACGCTGCCGTAATTGATGCCGGTGATGACTATGTCTTGATCTCTACCGACATGTTGGTAGAAGGTCCACACTTTGATCTCGCTTATGTTCCGTTACAACACCTCGGTTACAAAGCCGTTGCCGTCAATGTTTCGGATATCGCTGCCATGAATGGAAAGGCAGAACAGATCACCGTAGGCATAGCGATCACAAACCGGTTCTCAGTGGAAGCCATTGATGCACTCTATCAGGGTATTCGGGCAGCATGCGAAAATTATCAGGTTGACCTGGTAGGTGGTGATACAACATCATCCGGATCCGGATTGGTTATTTCCATCACGGTAATGGGCCGTGTAAAAAAAGATAAAGTGGTTTACCGCAGTGGAGCGAAACCCAATGACATCATCTGTGTAACCGGAGATCTCGGTGCCGCTTTTGTTGGCTTGCAAGTACTGGAACGTGAGAAGCAGGTCTTTTTAACTGATCCCCACATGCAGCCAAATCTGGAGAGCTTTGAATACATGGTAGGACGCCAGTTAAAACCGGAAGCACGTGCTGATATTATTTTTGAGCTGGAGGAACTCGGCATAAAGCCCACATCCATGATCGATATTTCGGATGGCCTCGCTTCTGAACTCTTACACCTTTCCCGGAATTCCGGTGCCGGTATGCGCGTGTTCGAAGATAAAATCCCGATCGATCAGCTTGCCTTTCAAACGGCAGTAGATTTTAATCTGGATCCGATAACCTGTGCCTTGAATGGCGGTGAAGACTATGAATTGCTTTTCACCATCAGTCAGGCTGATCATGAAAAAATAAAAAATCATCCCGACATTCATTTCATCGGTTATGTACATGAACTGAAAGATCAGAATGTGATGATCAGCAAGCAGGGAACGATCGTTCCATTAACAGCTCAGGGATGGAATCATTTCCGTGAATAGAATTCATTCCAAATTCAGGTTTCATCCAAATTGGAATTTGAAATCTGGAATCTGAAACTTTTAATCTTCCGGATACGGAATAAAGACAAAATTGGTAAACTCTTTGTCAATCACGAACAGGCAGGCAAACTCATCCGGGTCTTTATAGGCTTTTTCAAATTCCTCTACTTTGTCTTTTTCAATCAGTTCACGCTGAACAAATTCATCCATGAAAGATGCAAAGTAATTCCATTCGGTCTGATGCGCGATCCGGTCAAAGAGTAACTGACCGATCGGTTGAGCATCTTTGCAGATCGCAAAGATCGGGTAAGCAAAACCTGCTTTCCGGATCTGGTAAGAAGCTTCTTTAAGGGCATCTGATACTTTTACAAAATCCTGAGAGATGGTTCCTAAATACTTACCGTTTAATTCCGGATCATTGTGCATAGCAAAAAAATATTCGCGCTAAAATACAAATTCTCATCCGCTTCGTGGCACTTCGTTCTTGGTGCCTTCGTGGCGAAAGTTTCGAATACCTTGCCACCAAGACACAAAGGCCCCAAGGATCACGAAGAAGTTATTTCCGAAAATCGTCACAGAATTTTACCAGCTCGGGAAAGAACAATCCAAACTCGGTATTAAACTCAGTATAGTGCTGACGAAGGTCATTCACGGACTCATCCATTTTGGAATCGTATGGTGATCGTCTCGCCATTCCCGTGAGGGCCCGCTGAATACCTTCTACCTGAGCATAGTTCACCAGCCAGTTACCGTTAATCATATACGGCAGCATTTGTTTGACACGTTCCGGAAGTATGTTGTCGAACGTATTCAACGTGGCATACGCATTCCGTGCGAACAATGAAAGGTTTTCACGATGGTACAATGCCCAGTCTTTCGCCAGGAAATGATCATAGAACACATCTACGATCACCGGAGCGAAATGACGGTATGTTGCACGAAGCCTCGTTTTACTTTGTTTGACCACCGGATGTTTGTCGGTAAACGCATCAATAGCACGGTGCAGCTCAATACCTTTCACAATACCCGGTTCAAATTGCTCATGCAGGTGCCTTCCCTTTACAAAATCACCGATAAAATTTCCGACCATAACAGCAGGGTCATTACCGGATAAATATAAATGCGCCAGGAAGTTCATTGTCCCTAAAGGTATCGGTTATTTGCCACTAACAGTGGGTTGAAAAATTGATATTCGATAGTACCTTGCATGCCAAATTCTGTTATCCTTAAAGTTTTTAGTTATGGCGGATCTTTCACAAATGAAATTGCTGATCAACCTGGCCCGCATAGATGGCACGGTTGCCACGCGCGAAAGAAACTACATTATTAACATTGGTCGCGCCAATGGGGTTTATCCGGATCAGGTCGAACCGCTTTTTGATCAGCGTCATGAATTGATTGTGCCTCAGAATCTTTCAGCCGAAGAAAAATTCAATTGTATTTTCAGTCTGGTGCAGCTGATGAAGATTGACGAACGCATGTATAAGGAGGAGATGCTCTTCTGTTCGAAGATCGCCACCACCCTGGGGTATGATCAGGAGGTTATGTTTGAATTACTCATGCACGTAAAGGCATCTGCTATGACTGCAGAAGAAAAAGAAAACATCAAGCGACTGACCGAAAAACATTTGAAATCCTGATCTGCGCATGAAAAAGATATATACTCTCCTCTGTATTTTTTTTACCTCCACCATCACCCTTACCGCACAACACACCATCATCCATTGTGGCAACCTGATTGATGGCAAAACGAATGATGTACAGCCACAGATGAGCATCATCATTGAGGGAAATAAGATCACCGCAGTCGAGAAAGGTTTTTCAAAACCCGGTAAAGACGACAACGTGATTGACCTCAGTAAAAAAACGGTGATGCCGGGACTGATCGATATGCATGTGCACCTGGAAAACGAAACCAACAAGGATATCAACCTTCAACGGTTTACCCTGAATGATGCTGATATCGCTTTTCGTTCTACCGTGTATGCTAAAAAAACATTGCTGGCTGGTTTCACTTCCGTCCGTGATCTGGGTGGATCTGGTGTGAACATCGCATTGCGTAATGCGATCAACCAGGGACTCGTTACCGGTCCGCGGATTTTCACTGCCGGAAAATCCGTTGCGACTACCGGAGGTCATGCCGATCCGACAAACGGCTATCGCAAAGACCTTATGGGGGATCCGGGACCAAAAGAAGGCGTAATCAATGGTCCGGAAGATGCACGACAGGCCGTGCGCCAACGGTATAAGGACGGATCTGACCTGATCAAGATCACGGCAACCGGTGGTGTGTTAAGTATAGCGAAGGATGGAAGTGGTCCGCAGTTCACCGATGAAGAACTGAAGGCTATTATTGAAACAGCTAAAGATTACAACATGCATACTGCAGCACACGCACATGGTGCAGAAGGTATGAAGCGCGCAGTACTTGCCGGAATAACCACCATCGAACACGGCACAAAAATGACCGAAGAAGTAATGGATCTTATGATCGAGAAGGGTACTTACTATGTGCCTACCATTACCGCGGGAAGATTTGTTGGCGACCAGGCAAAGGTACCCGGATATTATCATCCGCTCGTGGTACCCAAAGCCCTGGAGATTGGTCCGCAGATCCAGCGGACTTTTGGAAAAGCCTATAAACGCGGAGTGAGGATCGCGTTTGGTACGGACGCAGGCGTTTTTCCACATGGCGAAAATGGAAAAGAATTTACATTCATGGTAGAAGCCGGAATGCCCGCCATCGAAGCCATCAAATCCGCTACGATCATCAATGCTGGAATTCTCGGAATGGCCGACAAGATCGGAACACTTGAGGTGGGCAAACTGGCTGACATTGTTGCTACCGATGATAACCCGTTAAAAAATATCAAAACAATGGAAAGCGTTTCTTTCGTGATGAAAGAAGGCGTTGTGTACAAACCTTAACCGATCTGTGCGATACACTTCAACTCAATGGCAATCGGTGTGGGCAATGCATTCACTTCAACGGTGGTGCGACAAGGCTGATTCTCTTTGAAGTACTCTGCATAGATTTTATTGAACCTAGCAAAGTCATCCTTCATGTTGGTGAGAAACACCGTTACATCGATCAGATCCTCCCAGCGTGAGCCTGACGCTTCGAGGATCAGACGCACGTTTTCAAAAACGGCATGGCATTGCTGCTCGATGTTGTAGCTGATGATCTTTCCATTCGCATCCAGTGTTACGCCCGGAATTTCTTTTGAGCCGCGTTTACGCGGACCAACACCGGATAGGAAAAGTAAGTTGCCTGCCTTACGCGCATGAGGGTATGAACCTACCGGTTCGGGGGCTTTATCAGAAAAAACTTTATCCATGATCACAAAATAAATTTGACGGGCACAATAAATTTGGTTCGCACCGCTTCTCCGCGTTGCAAGGCCGGAGTCCACGGTGGCATCATCTTTAATACCCGGAGTGCTTCATTGTCCAATGCAGGATCAACTCCCTGCACAACCTGAAACTCTGTCAACGTTCCATCCCGTTCTACAACAAACTGAACAAACACAGAACCCTGAACATTTGGCTTGCCGGTATTGGAAGGATACTTCAGATTTCGGTTTATGAATGCATACATGCCTGTGGGACCGCTCCTGTATTCTGCTTTTGTATCAAAAGAAAAATACTCCTGCTTATGGTCTTTGTAAAAACGTTCACCCCTTACGAGTGCACCCTGTGTGTAGTGCTCATTGAATAACAAGACATCTCCGGAATACCCGGTCCACAGCGAGTCCCGTAAACCACCCTTCACTTTACCCTTCTCATGAAAGTTGTCATCCCTGAAGTAACAGTCACAAAATCCTTCTCCATTATCAACAATCTTTTTTCCCTTTGAATCCCAGTAATTGACAATCTTAAAATCATTGTCCGGCCATGGACTGAAGTGCCCGGCATCTTTGTGAAACTGGGTTACACTATGTGGTTTGCCGGTAGAGTACCAGCTCATAAAATAACCAATTCGTCTTCCATCGAAAAAAGTTGTTTTAGTCATGGGAATGCCGTTCTCATAAAAAGTCAGGAACTCTCCCTGAAGAATCCCATCTCCATTATATACCTCACGCGATCGTAAAACATCTGAAGCAGTGTAATAAGAGTTTACCGTATCCACATACCCTGCCACCGTATCCAGCTTGCCTTGTGCGGTTTCCAAAAAGAGCATTTGTTTTCCAATAACATAGAAATGGCTATCCTCTTTTTTATCCACTGCATTTCCGGTGCGATCAAAATACTGCATGATAAGATCCTGACCATTTACCGAAGTCATCACAAAAAACATTACTGCACAAATCAATACTTTCATACAGGATTGCTTAACTCTGGATACACTTTGCACATCTTCACTATAAATTAGTTTATCGGCCATTCATTATCTCCTCAATCTCCTCCGCTTCAATCGGGATGTTCTTCATCAGGTCAAGCACACCATTCTTTTTGATCATCACATTGTTTTCAATCCGGATACCTAATCCTTCTTCACGAATATAAATACCAGGCTCTACGGTCCACACCTGTCCCTCTTTCATCTTATGGTACATGCTGCCCACATCGTGTACATCAAGTCCCAGTTGATGGCCGGTGCCGTGCATAAAATATTTCATAAAGAGGGGCTTGTTCTTGTCCTGGTTCTTCAGGTCTTTTTTATCGATCAGCTTTAATCCAACCAGTTCACTCTCCATGATCTGCTGAACTTCCTTATGATATTCAAAATACTTCTCGCCTACCTTCAGCATCTTGCACGCTTCACGATGTACGCGTAACACAGCATCATACACATCACGCTGGCGCTTGGTGAATTTTCCACTAACTGGAATCGTGCGGGTAAGGTCTGCATTGTAGTTGGCGTACTCGGCACCCACATCCAGCAGCAGCACATCTCCGGCTTTACATGCCTTATTGTTTTCAATATAGTGCAACACGCATGAGCTCGCCCCTGACGCTATGATCGGCTGATACGCAAAACCGCGCGAACCATTCCGGATAAATTCATGGATCCACTCCGCTTCAATTTCATATTCTTTCACGCCAGGCTTCACAAACTTCAGCACTCTGCGAAATCCTTTCTCCGTTATGTCACAGGCTTCCTGCAACAGATCAATTTCAAATTTGGATTTCACACTGCGCAACCGGTGCATGATCGGAGCCAGCCTTTCATACTTGTGCAGGGGATACTTTTCCTGGCAGGACTTCACAAAGCGTGCTTCACGGCTTTCAACCGCTACATCGGCACGGTAATGATCATTGGTGTTGAGGTATACATGTTCCGTATCACCCATCACCATAATGGTATTGAACAGCCGTGGAAATTCAGAGACCCACAATACGGTTTCGATGCCACTGATCTCACGTGCCTCTTCTTTGGTGAACTTATGTCCTTCCCATATGGCGATGTGCTCGCTGGTTTCGCGCAGGAAAAGTACTTCCCGATATTTTTTATCCGGAAAATCAGGACACAACACCAGGATACTTTCTTCCTGGTCGGCACCCGTCAGGTGAAACAGATCGCTGTTCTGCCGAAAGCCCATCGTACCATCAGAGTTGGTGGGCATGATGTCATTTGAATTTACCACCACAACTGAATTTGGCTTCAATTCTTTAACAAGGCGTTTGCGATTTTCTTCAAAGAGCGCTTTCGGAATGGTTTTATATCTCATACTGGATTCGTTACATTGACTGAGTATTCATGTATCCTTACAGCAGGTTGTCATGATGCGGTGCAATTTAAATAAAACTACAGGAAGACAATCCTTCCGATTATCAGGTGTTCAAAAACCGGATGAGATGTCCTCATTATCGAACTTAATACAATCATGGCAAATACATTTCTGAAAGCGGAATGGCGAAAACTGGCGATGGCTAACTATGTTATCGACAAAAAAATCCTGACACCTTTTTTGCCGGCAAAGACAGAACTGGACCTATGGAACAATCAATGCTATGTCAGTCTGGTGGGTTTTATGTTTCTGAATACTTCGATCAAGGGAATCCGCATTCCATTTCATATCAATTTTGAAGAAGTAAACCTGAGGTTCTATGTTCGTTATAAAGAAGGGCAAGAATGGAAACGGGGTGTGGTCTTCATAAAGGAGATCGTACCCAAACCCGCCCTTACGTTTGTAGCCAACACGGTGTATGGCGAACATTATGAAACCATGAAGATGGCTCACACCTGGATTCAGGATCAGGATACACTTCAAATAACCTATAAATGGAAAAAAAACCGGTGGCATTCGCTTTCAGTGACCACAAGTCTGACATCGTCTGATATTAACGCAAGCAGTGAAGAAGAATTCATCACGGAGCATTACTGGGGATATACCCGGATCAATTCAATAACAACATCAGAGTACCAGGTAGAACATCCGCGGTGGAAAATTTATAAGACTCAGTCTCACATCATTGATGTTGACTTCGGATTACTTTATGGGAAGACATTTGAATTTCTGAATCATCAAAAGCCAGTCTCTGTATTTCTGGCTGAAGGTTCTGAGATAAAGGTGAACGGTGGAAGGAAGATCTGAAATTCATTTCCTGCGGGAAACGACATTAAAAAAGTCCGGCAAAATGAATTTCACCGGACTTGCGTAGATTATAGATTACCAACCGTTATTTCGATACACCTTGGGGATCGTTCACATCATCCGTATTAACCCAGTTCAGCAACACGAAGGTTACCAGCAAACCGGAAAAGAAACCCTCCAGTACAACAATGAATGCGGCCATGTAGGGATTAAGGTGTCTTCCCATCTGCTCATTGGCACGGATGGATTCCATCATATCTGAATCGAAGCGCATATAGAAAAACAGGAACGCACCAAAAATCAATGAGCCTATACCTGCCGTGGCAACGCCCGTGATCAGTCCCCGAAAGTAGTTCAGGTTGTCTTTATGTGTCTCTTTGAATTTCTTCAGAGCAAGGTATACACCGGCAGCAAGTATTACCAGATTCAACAGGCGCAGTTCAATGTGGTGCGCGAACCCGGCAAACTTCATGACGATAAAAAAAACGATTAAGCCGACTGCGATCTTAATGCCGTAATTCTCTGGAATGCGGTTAGGATTTGTGAACAAGCTCATACGTATGGGATGATTTAGGTTTTGATAAATTTTCGGATTTTTCAAGACAATTGCAAACGTTTTCGAAAGCTTATTATTCGTACATTCATGGCCCCACCAAAACCTGATTACATATGAAAAAGATTATTCTGCTGATCCTGGGAATTCTTGTCGTTGTTATACTCGGAGGCTATCTCTTACCTCGCGAGTTTTCAGTTTCAAGAAGCATCACCATCAACGCACCTGCTGCCAGTTCATTTGAGGAGATCAATAACCTTGACCGGTGGGCAAACTGGGAATACTGGAGCAACCTCTACAAAGGAAACATGACGGTTGTTTACGGAGATGTTAAATCCGGTGTGAATGGAACCTACAGCTGGGATGGTGAGGAATCCGGTAAAGGAAAAGCTACCATTACGGAAAGTATACCCGACAAATCCATCAAGACAAACCTCGACTTTATGGAGCAGGGAACGGCACAAACCTGGTACACTTTTGAACCGTCTGGTGACAGCACCAAACTCACTATGGGTTTCGAAACCGATATGGGTATGAATCCGGTCATGCGCTGGGTCGGTGCACTGTTCATGAAGTCTGAAATGGATAAAGCCCTTGAATATGATCTGCAGAAACTGAAAGAGATCGCGGAAGCCAAGCCTAAATTCACGGTAGAGATAACGGAAGAAAATCTTTCTCCCATAAGTTATGTGAGCCTTACCACCACCATGAGTCCAAAAGATCCGGCAGCCATCAGTGCACAAATGGGAAAGATGTATGGTGAACTGATGAATGGTCTGGCAAAATCCAAAGTTCAATTGGCCGGTTATCCGTTTGCACTATATCCTGCATATTCTGAAGAATCCATGGATATGGTTTGTGCTTTACCAGTGGCTGCCAATGCCAAGGTGCCGGCTAAATACAAAGTGGAAAAAACAACCGGTGGAAAATTCCTGAAAGCGGTTCATAAAGGTGACTATGCCACCATGATCGATACACACAATCAAATTGTGCAATTTGTAGAGTACAAAAAGCTTCAGATGAACGGAGCCCCGATGGAAGTTTATGTCACCGACCCGGGAGTAGTTAAAGACACGGCACAGTGGACCACGGAAATTTACTACCCCGTTCAATAAGTCCAGGCATAACACAAAGCGGAAAGCAGAAAGCCAGCTTTGTGCTTTTTGCTTTTAGCTTTGTGTAATTATGACATTGAATGAATTCAAAGCTACGCTTCAACAAACCACTCCACCCTCAACATTAACTCCATTGCTGAAAGCTATGTGGCATGAAGGCAAGGGTGATTGGGAAGCTGCTCACAATATTGCGCAGGAAATAAACACCAGCGAAGGTTCATGGATCCACGCTTATCTTCATCGGGTTGAAGGTGACTTGGGGAATGCTTCGTATTGGTATCACCGTGCCGGCAAGCCAGTATTTACAGGCGATCTGAAACATGAATGGAACAGCATTGTTGAGGCTTTGCTCCAGAACAATTCTAAGAATTAAATCCTCAAATCGGGATGAATTAAAATTTCAGTAAGCTGCCAGGCATACTATTCCGCATACATTTAACGCCAAAATGTATCGTTTGCATTCCTTTTCTTCTGGTCCTGCATCAAAAAAGTCAGTTGGTCTCAGCTTTGACTTTAAACATTTTAACCAGAATCCTGTTAAAGGGTATTGGTGAGTAAAAGACCTAAAGATGAAAAGTAGTGTAAGGGTGATCCTTGCTTCATTGACAATTATTGTCTTTGCGGCAGGTGTTCTGATAATCTTCTGGAAACAGGAATTAAAATACAGTCTTCCAACTCCCGTTCCCTATAATTATCAATCCGTAGCAATCGGTGAAAAAATAACGCTACCCGCCTCGCTTCAAAAAGATCAGGCATACTTTATTCATTTCTATAGCGCAGAATGTCCCTGCTCACGATTTAATGCACGGCACATTCAATCGCTCATCCGAAGTTATCAGGACAGCATCGCTTTTATCATTGTGGTGCGCACATCGCAGGACAAAACAAAAGCACTTAAACTTTTTGGAAGTGATCTCCAGGTACTGATCGACAACCACGAAGATATCGCAAAAGCCTGTGGCGTATACTCAACACCCCAGGCGGCCATCATTGATAAAAATGGAAATCTGTTTTATCGCGGAAATTATAATCGATCAAGGTATTGCACTACGCGGGCTTCCAACTTTGCCGAGCTTTCACTGGTAGCCCTGCTGAACGATCAACCTCTTCCCACTTTTGGTATACTGGCAACACAATCATACGGCTGTGAACTCTCCCCCGCTGAAACAGCCGAGCTGGAATTCTTCTAGGGTCCAAATACACTCCCATCTATGAGCCCATCTAATATAACATATGAGTCCATCCAAATCAGTTTCCTTAACGGAAATGGAGCGAAAGGAAGCCTTTCGTGAAGTGAATGAAAAATCCGACCGCATCATGTCGTATGCCATCAGCATATACTTTGTATTCGGATTAGCATTGTCCCTCGTTTACGACACCTATCTGATTGCAGTCGGTGTCGGTTCTCTCTGCCTGGTGGCATACTTTATTACAAAGACACTCCTGCCGCAGTTCAGACTTTATCAATATGTACTAAGCGGTGTCTTTGCTGTTTTCTCTGCTCAGTTCATCTACCAGATGCACGGTTTGTTTGAGATGCATTTCTTCTTTTTTGTTGGCGCTGCACTACTCATCACATTCCGCAACTGGAAACTGATCATTCCGTTGCTGCTCATTACGGTAGTTCACCATGCCTCTTTCGCCTGGATTCAATATCAGGGTATGAAAGAAATTTATTTCACCCAGCTGGATTACATGGACATTCAGGCATTTCTGTTTCATGCCGCATTGGCTGCAGTGATCATGGGCATTTGTGGGTACTGGGCATACGACCTTGAGCAAAATACTCTAAGTAACGCACACAAAACCCTGCAGCTTAACAAACAGGTAGCGAATGTATCCAACAATATTTCTTTTGCTGAAGAGATCAGCAAAGGAAATCTGGATATCGCATACGAACTACTGGATAAAGACGATGAGCTGGGAAAATCACTGCTTACCATGCGCGAAAATCTGAAGACCAGTTCAACGCGTGAACAACAGGAAAAATTTGTAACGGTAGGTATCACCAAAGTGGGTGATATTATTCGTCAACATGCTACTGATCCATACGCACTGGCCGATACCTTTATCACCGAAGTGGTTAACTACGCACAGCTCAACCAGGGAGGGTTATTTCTACTCGAAACCGAACAAGATGATCAGGTGCTTAGCCTGGCTGCCTGCTATGCCTACAGTCGAAAAAAGTACTTAAACAAACGTCTTGGCATAGGCGAAGGATTGGTCGGTCAGTGCTTTCTGGAGGGTGAGCCCATCTACATGACTGTAGTTCCTCAGGATTATATCAAGATCACATCAGGCCTGGGAGAAGCCCCACCCCGATGCCTTTATATCGTACCGGTAAAAACACAGGATGAAACCGTTGGGGTAATCGAACTGGCCTCCTTCCATGAATTGAAGGATTACCAAATGCAGTTCATCAACAAGGCCGCTGAAAATATAGCTTCCGCAATTATCTCTTCTAAAACCACACAACGCATAAAACAATTGCTGGACGAATCTATGCAGAAAGCCGAAGTGATGCGCGCACAGGAAGAAGAGATGCGTCAAAACATGGAAGAACTTTCAGCCACCCAGGAAGAAATGAACCGGAAAGCCACCGAATCAGAAACACGCATCAAAGCCATTGAAGAAAGCGGCATTGCTTCCATTGAATTCAACTTAGACGGAACCATTGTAGAGGCCAACAAAACTTTTCTGGAATTGATGGGGTATACCCTTTCCGATATTCAGGGGAAACATCATCAGATCTTTGTAAGCAGTGAGCATAAAAATTCAGCAGAATACCAGCACTTCTGGAAAGACCTGAGCAACGGAATAGCACGACCCGGAACATATGAACGTGTCACAAAAGACAATCGAAAAATTGTAATCAAAGGAAGCTATTCCATTTTACGCGACAGTAACCGGAAACCACAACGCATTCTGAAACTCGCTACTGACATTACTCAATACTATAAAAACGGCTACTCATAAGTTAAAAATGTGAGCGGTAAAGGGGCTGGCGTAAAGCTGGCCTTTATAATTTTCACTCTTCATGACTTCTCACGTTCAGCCTCTCCTGTTTCATCTCCGCAATATCTTCCCTTCTCCGTGCAAGCTCTTCAGTCGTGGGTTTGGCATGAATCAGTGAATTCAGTTCAGGTTGACCAGCATCCACCCATGCGGTGTACCAGAAATTGGCTGTCATGCGGATGGCGGCCTTCATGCGTTGTTCAACCATCCCACCAAGCATGTCATGATAGGCTTCGGCATACTCCTGTGAAAACACTTTTACCGTTTGCTTTCCCTTGGTTTCAAAGGAATACTTTCGTTCCCCGAGTTTTACAGACAATCGTTTTTCGATGAGCAGAACAGAGTCCACAGCAGCATGTGATTCCCCAATGGCCATCCATGCCGCCAGTTGTGGATTGGGAATATAGGTGGCCTTACCCACAAAGAAATTATACCTGTCTGAAAACAATTCAGGCAACCGCGATTCCCAGAAAGCATGAATACCTTCCTGGCCGGTGAGCTGTCCATTATAATTTTCAGTAGTATGCAACGGCACATGCGCATCGGCTATGTAATGCCCCAACTCCGCTGACAACTTTAAAATCCGTTCCGGGTCACGAACCGTCATGGCATCCCTCAACCGGTAATACATTACGTTGATATGCCAGGGAAGAATACCATAGGCCTTAAGGGTATCTTCTGTATATTTTTCAGCCGCTTCTTTCCAGTACCGGGGCATCCGGTGTAAAGCACTGTCGCCATAATGATCAATGTCGAGGTAATGACGAGGTGCTTCATCCACCACCGTAAACCTTCGCTTATCCGGATTAACCGATGCCTCCGTGATATAGGTGATATTGTGTTTATAAAATCCAACCATATCCGGAGGAAGGGCAAACACCGCCAGCCGGTTGATCCGTTGATGGCCATAAAATCCCCAGCCTGAAAACAATGGAATGATACCGATCAAAAAAATATTCCGGATGAATCGCATAATGCGTCTAAATTGCCAACAACCTTCCTGACAAGGTAGATAAAAATCGACCACCCTATGAAAAGAATTTTATCCCTGTTGTTGCTTACACTGCTTTACTCCACCGGAAGCCATGCCTTTCCCCCGGCAGACAACATCGATGTAAAACATTACAGCTTTCAGCTTGAATTGAATGACAGCACAGACCGGATTTCAGGAACGGCTACCATTCAGATCGTACTCCGGAGTACACTTCAAACCTTCAGTCTCGACCTCGCGAACAGAAATGACAAAGGAGCAGGTATGGTGGTGAGTGATGTTACGTTCACCGGCAAGGCGATCACGTTCACGCATCAACAGAATAAACTTCATATCACGCTACCTACGGCCGGTCATGCCGGTGATCTCATCACTGTGGTTATCCGCTACAGCGGCATTCCACAGGATGGTTTAATAATCTCTAAAAATAAATTTGGTGACCGCACTTTCTTCGGTGACAACTGGCCCGACCGCGCTCATCAATGGCTACCCACAGTTGATCATCCATCAGACAAAGCTTCGGTAGATTTTATTGTAACGGCTCCCACGGTATATGAAGTGATCGGCAATGGAATTAAAGTGGAGGAGAGCTACCTCAACAGAAAACAAAAACTCACACACTGGCAGGAACGGGTAGACATCCCTACCAAAGTAATGGTCATCGGTGCGGCACGTTTTGCCATTCACCTTGAAGGAGATATTAGCGGAATTCCAGTCGAGAGCTGGGTGTATCCACAAAATCGATTGGATGGATTTCATGATTATGCAGTAGCCCTTAAGGTGTTGGAGTACTTCCATAAACACATCGGGCCTTATCCGTACAAAAAACTGGCTAACGTTCAATCCAAAACGCGATATGGCGGAATGGAGAATGCGAGCAACATCTTCTACTTCGAAAATTCGGTAAATGGAATGGCTGGTCAGGAAGACCTTATCGCACATGAAATTGCTCACCAGTGGTTTGGTAATTCCGCTTCAGAAACTGATTGGCATCACATCTGGCTTAGTGAGGGTTTTGCTACATACTTTTCTCATCTCTATGCTGAATATGCACATGGAAAAGATTCCCTCACCGATGCCATGATCACCGCCCGGAATAAGGTGATTGATTTTTACAAGACAACACCCTTACCGATTGTATTCACCGAACTACCAAATGACCTGCTGGAAATTCTAAGCATAAATTCCTATCAAAAGGGAGGTTGGGTTCTTCACATGCTGCGAAACGAAGTTGGTGATGAGGTGTTCTGGAAAGGCATTCGTAATTATTACCAAACCTTTCAAAACAGGAATGCCCAGACTTCTGATTTTCTGAAAATAATGGAGGAAGCAAGCGGGAAAGACCTGAGCATCTTCTTCCAGCAATGGCTGTTCAGGGCCGGTCACCCGGTGTTAGAAGGCTCATGGACCTATGATGCTCGCTCTAAGACCCTGAACCTGGCCATTAATCAAATCCAGCCCGGTCAACCCTTTGATTTTGTACTGGAAGTGGGGATTTTCCAGGGTAATCCTCAGAATCGCCATATCGAAAAGCTTAAAATCAATAAGGCTGCAAACAAATTCACCATTCCAGTCGGCACAAAACCCCTCAGAATTGAGCTGGATCCGGATACAAAGCTCCTTTTTGAGGGAAAGTTGAAGAATTGATTTGGGGCTACATTGCATTTTTGACAAATCCCCTTACCTTTGCAGTCCTTATTTGAAAACGAGCTATGGCAAACCATAAGTCAGCTGAAAAAAGAATCCGCGCCAACGAGGCAAAACGCGTTAGAAACCGCTACCAGCACAAAACTACCCGTACTATTGTAAAGAAATTACAAGCTACTACGGTGAAGTCTGAAGCACAGGAGCTCTTAAAGCAGGTTTCTGCGATGATCGACAAATTGGCTAAAAAGAATATTATTCACTGGAAGAAGGCCGCTAACCAAAAGTCTAAGCTGGCTAAACGCGTGAATAAGATCGCTTAAGATTTTTACGTAAACCGCTTTATATAGCCCTGATGATCGCATCGTCAGGGCTTTCTTTTTATCTACACCCTAATGTTTAACGCTTGAAGTCTGAGGTTTAAGGTTAACTTTAAACACCAAACGTTGCACCTTAAAACTATTAACCGTTGTATGAATGTTCAGGAAAAGCTGGAGAAGCCTTTAACCATTAAGAACTGGTCTCCCGAAGATCGTCCCCGTGAAAAACTGATCCTCAAAGGAAAAGCATCACTCTCCGATGCTGAACTCATTGCTATACTCCTGGGAACAGGCACCTCTACCCTTAGTGCAGTAGACCTCGCCAAGAAGATCATGCAAGGTGTGGATTATAATCTGCATGAACTTGCTCGCCTTACGGTAAAAGACCTGGTTAAAATAAAAGGTATTGGTGAAGCAAAAGCAATAACCATTGTCGCTGCCCTTGAACTGGGACGAAGGAGAAAAGAACTTGAATCAGACGCGAAACCAAAGATCACCGGGTCGAAAGACGCCTATGAAATACTGAAGGCTGAATTGCTGGATATGCCGCATGAAGAATTCTGGATATTGCTGCTAAACCGGGCAAACCGGGTAATCGCTAAGAAACAGGTTAGCCAGGGTGGAGTAGCGGGCACCGTGGCCGATCCTAAAATCATTTTTAAAATGGCACTGGAGTCCCTTGCCAGCGGCATCATTCTCGCACATAATCACCCTTCAGGCAACCTAACCGCCAGTGAAGCTGATATCAATCTCACCAAAAAACTTAAAGAAGGCGGGAAACTGCTGGAGATTCAGGTTCTGGACCATTTGATACTAGCTGGCCAGAAATATTTTAGCTTTGCAGATGAAGGAATGGTGTAACCACCTACACACAATGAAGTTGATGTGTTCATCGTTCCAAATATCTGACCGTAATGAACATCAAATACTACATACTGGCCGGTGTCACTCTCCTGGTTCTCTCCGTTTTTCTGCTGGAGAGATCAGAAAAGACGGTTGAGTCAAAGCCTGCTCCTTTACCTGCAGTGGCTAAGACCAAAACTCCGGTATATGTAAATCCTAAATTCCAGCATCTTCTCGATGACTATGAAAAAGAGATCGAAGACCTGATGCGTATTTCAGGAATTCCCGGGGCGGCAATTGCGATCGTAAAAGATTCCAACATTGTTTTCCTGAAAGGTTTCGGTGTCAAAATCGCAAGTGGAAAAGACTCCGTCAATGAGAACACGGTTTTCAGGCTGGCATCGGTTTCAAAATGTTTTTCTTCCTTTCTCACTGGCATGCTCGTAGCAGACGATACGCTCAACTGGGATGATCCCGTAATTAAATACGTTCCTTCTTTTGCCCTGAAAACAAAAGAACAGACGGAACAACTTACGTTGCGTCATGTTTTATCACACACCACCGGACTTCCGTATCACACCTACACAACATTGGTTGAAGATGGAACCGAACTTTCTGTGATGCTGGCCAAACTCAAAGATGTTGATCTCAGCAACAAGGTGGGTGTAGAGTACAGTTATCAGAATGTAGTTTATAGTGTAATTGGTGAAGTGATACATGCCGCCACCGGAAAATCTTTTGAAGAAGAAATGAAAGAACGCGTATTTGGCCCGCTGAATATGACTGACGCTTCGCTTGACTACAACACCATTACCCAAAATGTAAACCGCGCCTGGCCTCACCGCATCCGGTATGGAAAATGGCGCCCCACTTCCATCACCAACACCTACTATAATGTTGCTCCTGCAGGAGGCATTAATGCGAGTATATCTGACATGGCCAACTGGATGATGGCTCTTCTGGGTAACAGACCTGATGTAATTCACCCCGAAACACTTGAGCAGGTTTTTACACCTGAAGTAAAAGCACCATCCAAAAACAGAAACTACGGAAGAACCCAGCGCCTGAGTAGCTCCTACTATGGATTAGGATGGCGCATACTGTACTACCCCAACGACACACTGGTTTATCACGGTGGTTATGTCAACGGATTCCGCAGTGAGGTGGCCATCAATACCAAAGAACGCATAGCCGTTTGTCTGCTGGCCAATGCACCCGGTATGGTTGCAGATAAAGGAATCCCGATATTTTTCAATCTTTTCCGTGCACAGTATGATTCCATTCAGGCGTACGACAACCGCCAACGTATACTTTTAGCACGCACTCCGGCTCCATGAAAAAACAAAATATCATCCTGCTGATCCTGGTGGTAGTTGCATTGATCAGCGTGTTCTATTCATTCCTGGGTCAGGATCAATCCGGGTATCTCAAACAGATTGAAGAAGAACGTGCAGAGAAAGAACGGTTCATGAAAACGTCAAAGGAATCTCCGTTCGCTGAAAATCCAACTGATTTCAAGGGGCTCACATACTATCCTCCTGATCTGAAATACAAAATAACAGCAGACCTGACTCCCATCACCAATAAGCAGGTTGTTCTATTACCTACCAGTGATGGCAAAGAAGAGCGGTACGTTGAATATGCCTTTGCTGAATTTGATCTGGATGGCTATCACAACAAATTACTGATTCTGGAAATGGTCGATATGGGCCCCTATCGGGGAAAATTATTTCTGGCTTTTGGCGATGAGACCAGTGCTGTAGAAACATATGGTGCCGGACGCTACCTGGACATTACCAAAGTTCAGGGCAGTAACACCATCACACTTGATTTTAATCAGGCGTATAACCCCTATTGTGCCTATAACGAAAGTTATTCCTGTCCCATTCCTCCCCGTGAAAATCTGTTGAAAGTGGCCATCCGGGCCGGTGAAAAAAACTATCACTCCGAATAGCCTGAAAGCCGGCAATGAAATCGGTCTTTTTAGTCACTAGTTCAGCCTAAACCATTATTTTTGAGGTCATATTTAACAAACCCGGACAGGATATCCGGGTCTTTCTTTACTACAGACTATGACCATCTCATACAATTGGCTGAAAGACTATATCGATATACCCGAATCAGCTGAAGATATTGGCAAAGTGCTCACCTCCACCGGGCTTGAAGTTGAAAAGGTTGAGGAGCATGAAACCATAAAAGGCGGATTAAAGGGGTTGGTTATCGGTGAGGTGATCACATGCTCAAAACACCCCAACGCAGATAAGCTTTCCGTTACTACGGTGGATGTTGGTGGAGGCAGGGTTCTGCCCATCGTGTGCGGTGCGCCCAATGTGGCAGCCGGACAGAAAGTAGTTGTTGCCACACCTGGTTCCACCGTTTATCCTACCAAAGGCGAACCCTTCACCATTAAGAATGCAAAGATCCGGGGTGAACAATCTGAAGGTATGATCTGCGCTGAAGATGAAATCGGATTAGGGGAAAGCCATGCTGGCATTCTGGTGCTGGATACAAAAGTTGCTAACGGAACTCCTGCTTCTGAATTTTTCAATATTCAATCCGATTATATTCTGGAGATCGGGTTAACACCTAACCGCGCTGATGCAGCATCTCACATCGGTGTGGCACGTGATATTAAAGCCGCAAAAAACAGAAACATCAAATGGCCATCGGTTGATAACTTCAAATCTGATACGCATTCTCTTTCTATTCCTGTTGTTGTTGAAAACGCTACAGCATGTCCGCGTTACTCTGCTGTAACGGTCTCCGGAATTACCGTAACAGATTCTCCGGAATGGTTAAAGAACCGGTTATTGTCAATTGGTCTTACGCCAATCAATAACATTGTTGATATTACCAATTTCATCTGCCATGAACTGGGTCAGCCCATGCATGCTTTCGATGCCGATGAAATCACAGGAGGAAAAGTCATTGTAAAGACACTGCCTGCCGGATCAAAGTTCACCACGCTGGATGGCAAAGAAAGAACACTTCAGGCGAAAGACCTGATGATCTGCAACGCAGAAGAAGGTATGTGTATCGCTGGTGTTTTTGGTGGAACAAAATCAGGGATCACTGCTAAAACAAAAAATGTATTTCTGGAAAGTGCCTACTTCGCGGCCGATTTTGTGAGAAAAACCTCGCTTCATCATCAGTTAAAGACAGATGCATCATTCCGGTATGAACGAGGAACTGATCCCAACATTACTGTATACGCACTTAAGCGGGCTGCCTTGCTGATCAAGGAAATTGCCGGTGGACAAATTTCTTCTGAGGTTACAGATACCTATCCTGCCCCCATTGAAAATAAAGTAATCGAAGTAAAAGACAGGAATGTCAACCGGCTGATCGGAAAAGCCATTCCCCGTGAGCAGGTATTTCAGATCCTTCAGGGATTGGATATCACCATTCTGAATAAAAATGAAGATAGCTATACGGTTTCCATTCCTCCTTATCGGGTAGATGTTGTACAGGAAGCGGATGTGATCGAAGAGATCCTTCGCATTTACGGATTTAACAATATTGAATTATCCGATACGGCACGCACAGATTATTTATCTGAGTTTCCCGTCAAGAGTATTGATAAGTACAAAAGATCTGTAGGGGAGATCCTGATTTCAAATGGTTTTTTTGAAATCTGGACCAACTCACTGACTAACTACAGTTATCAGCAAAAGCATAACCTCACTTTCAAAGGCGAACCGGTAGAAATACTGAACAAGCTTAGTGAAGAACAAGGCATTTTACGGCAAACCATGCTGTTTACCGGCCTTGAAGTATGCGCCTACAACATCAACCGCAGACAGAAAGATCTGAAGCTCTACGAATTCGGTAAGATCTATTACAAGGAAGCTGCTGAATACCACGAAGAAGAGCGATTAGCGCTGTATATGACAGGCAAAACAGAGGCAGAGAACTGGCAACATAAATCACAAAACATAAGTTACTTTGACCTGGCTCAGCAGATACATCATATCGTTATCAAATCTGGTATGAACAATCTGCAACAGGAACCCATTACCGATCCGTTGTTGGAATACGGTTTAAAATTACTGCGCGGCAAAGAAGAAATCGGTAAGCTGGGAAAAGTAAAAAGTGCGTTGCTAAAGGATTTTGGTATCAAGCAGGATTTATTTTATGCCGAACTCAACACATCCTTGCTTTTCCAAGCTGCAAACCCTAAGTTAGTAATTCAGGAAGTTGCCAAATTCCCGGAAGTAAGGCGCGATTTGTCGCTTGTGTTAGATAAGCAGGTTACCTTCCGTGAAATCAGTAATCTCGTAATGAGCACTGAGAAAAAATTGGTTCGGAATATTATTGCGTTTGATGTTTACGAAGGTGACAATATTCCGCAGGGTAAAAAAGCATATGCTCTTGGTTTTACGCTTTTAGATGAAAACAAGACCCTGACTGACGATGAAATTGACAAGACAATGGATCGGCTAATGAAGGCATTCGAAGAAAAACTCGGGGCTGTTATCCGAAAATAAAATATCATCACACACTAAACACACCTAAGGCCAGTTTACCACCGACAGGAACTGACTTTTACTGATAAAGACATTTACATGGACCAGGAAATCTTAAAATCCAACCTCAGTGGCCTTGAGCGAAAGCTTTTGGTACTTATCAATGAACATAAAAACCTGAAGGAGGAACTGAAGCGCTTAAAAAGCGAAAATCAGGAGTTGAAGTCATTCATCAAGGTCCGTGACGAGCAAATCAGCGGTTTTCATAATCAACTGAAAATCACTAAAATTGTGGATAATTTACACCCGGAAGACGGAAGTGTTCTGGAGTTGAAGAAGAAAGTGGACGAGTACATTCGTGAGATCGATAAGTGCATCGCTCACTTAAGCAGATAAAGCACCCTGTAAGATTACTTGATGGACGAACTCTCTATAAAAATCAAAATAGCCGATCGCGAATACCCCATGAAGGTAAAGCGATCTGATGAAGAGCGCGTGAGGATGGCCGGCAAGCTCATCAATGAAAAGCTAAAATCTTACCGGGAGCAATTTGGGATTGACGATAAACAAGATTTACTGGCCATGGTGGCCTTCGATTGCCTGGTTGATAAAATGGCAGCGGACGAAACACACCAGGTCATCGATCAGACTGTGTTTGAAAAAGTAAACCATCTGAATCACCTCGTTTCCCAATCCATCCTGTAGTCTTTTTTTCTACTCCAAAGTATTTCCTGGCCAAGGCGGCAAACCGGGTTAGATCCATATAACCCTAATTTTATGTCAACGACCGTCATAATTATTCTGGTCAGCGCATTGGCGGCTACCATCGTGCTGAGTCTGCTGATAGGTTCACTGCTCTATAAACGTAAACTGAAATCGAGACAGGAGGAAGCCGAAGACAAATCAAAACTCATCCTGAAAGAAGCAGAGATCGCAGCGGAGAACCTGAAAAAAGACAGAATTCTGGAAGCCAAGGAGAAGATCCTGAAGATGCGCTCCGAATTTGAAGAAGAGGCCAATAAAAAGAAAAGCCTTATCATCAGCAACGAACAGAAGATCAAGCAGCGTGAGCAGACCATCAGCAAGGAAATTGAAAATCTGAAGCGCAAGGAAGGTGAACTGGATGACCTTCGCACCGATCTAGCTGCTCAGCTGGAACACGTCAAGAAGAGAAAGGAAGAACTTGACAAGTTCAACCAGCAAAAGATCCAGGTACTCGAAAACATCTCCAAACTCACGGCTGAAGAAGCCCGTGAACAACTGGTTGCATCCTTAAAGGATGAAGCGCAAACCCGTGCTTCCAGCTACATTAAAGACATCATGGAACAGGCCAAACTTTCGGCCACCAAAGAAGCCAAAAAGATTGTTGTCGAAACCATACAACGTACCGCTACAGAACACGCCATTGAAAACTGCGTGTCGATTTTCAACATCGAAAGTGATGATGTGAAGGGTAAAGTTATCGGTCGCGAGGGAAGAAATATCCGCGCACTGGAAGCGGCCACGGGAGTAGAAATTATCGTAGACGATACTCCGGAAGCAATTATCATTTCCGGATTCGATCCCGTACGAAGAGAGATTGCCCGTCTTTCATTGCACCGCCTGGTGCAGGACGGCCGTATCCACCCGGCACGCATCGAGGAGATCGTAGCCAAGACCACTAAAAACATTGAAGATGAAATTGTAGAGATCGGTGAACGCACGGTGATCGATCTGGGTATCCATGGCTTACACCCTGAACTGGTGAGGATGGTAGGGCGCATGCGCTTCCGTTCGTCTTATGGACAGAATCTGCTGCAGCACTCACGTGAAGTGGCCAACCTGTGTGCCATCATGGCTTCAGAACTTGGTCTGAATGTGAAACAAGCCAAGCGGGCAGGTCTTTTACATGACATCGGCAAAGTATGGCCGGAGGAATTGGAAAAGCCTCATGCCATTGTAGGCATGGAGCTCGCGCAGAAGTACAAGGAACATCCCATTGTGTGTAATGCCATCGGTGCACACCACGATGAAATTGAAATGACCAGCATCCTTTCTCCTATCGTTCAATCCTGCGATGCCATCAGCGGTGCGCGTCCGGGTGCCAGACGTGAAGTGATGGAGCAATACATCAAACGCTTAAAAGAACTTGAAGAACTGGGACTAAGCTTTGATGGTGTTGAGAAGTGCTACGCCATTCAGGCTGGCCGCGAATTGCGTGTAATTGTCGATGCTGAAAAAGCAACCGATGAACGCGCCAGTCAGCTAAGCTTTGATATCTCACAGAAAATTGAACGTGATATGCAGTACCCGGGTCAGGTTAAAGTAACTGTGATCCGCGAAATGAGAAGCGTAGCTTACGCCAAATAACCATTTGATTTTTTCAGATGATCAGCACTTAATCATAGACCTGATCTCAGACATTATCGACAAAAGCAAAAGGCGCTCACGGGGGCGCCTTTTGTTTTCCTAACATACGATAGCAAATCCATCTGAATTTAATATTCAATTTTACTCAAGTGGTATGGGTAGTTCCCACATTTCATCTATTTTTAAAGTTCACCAATTCCAAACAAAATGATGCGTGCTGTGTGTGTACTGTGTCTGGTACTATGTCTGATTACCGAATTGACAAAAGCACAATCGTATTCTCAAGACACACTCTTTGTTGTTGCAGCTGAAGCAAACGGAAAGAAAATCTATAGCGGTGCAATCCGTAATCAATCCCAGCTTTATAATGGCACGGATTTCAAAGTGTATCAATCTCTCAAGGATGAACATCCCTTTTTGTTTTCTGATGACTGGATTACCGGAACCGTTCAATACGATGGGAATATCTATGAAGATGTACCCATACAATACGACATACAGAACGATGAAGTAATTATCGAATACTACAATGGTATCCGGAGTATCCGGTTGATCAAACCCAAGGTCCAGTACTTTACATTAGAGCGAGATAAATTTGTGATGCTCACTGATCCTCAGCTTAGCACTGGATTTTATCAGGTGCTTTACGATGGCCAGACAAAAGTATATGCCCGCCACTCCAAAACATTACAGGAAACTATATCCGGGCGGGAAATTCAACACAGCTTTACGGAAAGGACAAAGTATTATGTGTTCTCAAAAGGCTCCTATCATTTAATTACGGGTAAAGGTGCTGTACTTGATGTTTTCAAGGATAAGAAAAAAGAACTGAATCAGTTTGCCAAGAAGAACAAACTGGGTTTCCGGAAAAATAAGGCCGCATACATCACTCAGTTAGCTGATTACTATGATAATCATCAATAAAATCATGACCAGGAAGATTTCATTTTTTATTCTGCTTCTGACGGTATTGACATTTCCGCTGAAGACGCATGCTCAGCAACGTGCCCGAATCTCCGGTGAGGTGACGCGAGGTACATTTCAACAACTGGTCACGATCATAGAAAACCAGACAGACTATCGCTTCAATTACAATCCAACCTGGACTGACAGCCTGGTGATAGACGCTAAATTCTCAAATGAAGATATTTCAAAAGTTCTGACCCAGGTTTTTTCCGGAAGCAATCTTCATTTCGCTCTCTATGAGAATAAAATTTTCATAACCCGCGAAAGACAGATGCTTACAGAGCTGCCGATTGATTTCTTCAATCAGGAAAGCAGCCCGGCTAAAGATGCCGTTGCGTTTGATTACTCCGCATTTGAAAGAAAAGAAAAGGAAAAGAAACTGGCTGAAGAACGCTTGTACACCATTGGAACAAAGACATCTAACATGCAGGGGAATGCAACGGTTGCCGGAACCATCCGGGATATGAAGGATGGTGAGCCCGTGGTTGGTGCCTCCGTTTTTGTAGAGAATCCCCTGATTGGAACATTAACAGATCAGTTCGGGCATTTTTCGATTACAATTCCCAAAGGGAAACAAACGCTGAAGATCAAAAGTATCGGCATGAAGAATACTTCCCGCCAGCTTATGCTGTATGCTAACGGGCGGCTGGATATTGAAATGGAGCAGGATATAACTCCATTAAAAGAAGTGATCGTGGAATCGGATCGTGATGCACGGGTTACAAGCTTACAGATGGGAATGGAAAAACTGGACATCAAAACCATGAAGAACATGCCTCTGGCCCTGGGGGAAACGGATATCATGAAAGTGGTGTTGACGTTACCGGGGGTACAGACTGTAGGTGAAGGTACAGTAGGTTTGAATATCCGTGGAGGTGCTACCAACCAAAACCTGATATTATATAACAACGCTGTAGTATATAACCCTTCCCACCTCTTCGGCTTCTTCTCAACCTTCAATCCGGATGTATTGAAAAATGTGGAGCTCTACAAAAGTGGTGTAACCGCAGATTATGGCGGAAGGTTGTCGGCTGTTCTTGATGTTCATGCACGCGAAGGAAACCTGAAGAAAATATCCGGCTCAGGTGGTATCAGTCCCATCACCGGACGGTTTTCAATCGAAGGGCCGATCATAAAAGATAAAACATCATTCTTACTGGGAGCTCGCTCTACTTACTCCGACTGGATTCTCAAGAAACTGGATTCAGATGAATTGAATAACAGCACCGCATCATTTTATGACCTTAACGCCAGTATCAGCCATAAAATCGATGACGACAACAGCATTTACCTTTCCGGGTATATGAGTAAGGATAAATTCAAGCTCAATTCAGATACGGTATACAAATACAGTGACCGGAATGCTTCCGTAACCTGGAAGCATGTATTCAACAGTAAACTGTATGGAACACTCACGGGAACGGTAAGTGAATATGAATATGAACTATCCAGTGACTCCAACCCGGTTGAAGCGTTTACTATGAATTTTGCAATTGCGCAGTGGAATGCAAAAGCAGATCTTACTTATTCGCTGAATGCCAAACATACGCTAACCGGTGGCGCCAGCACGACACGGTACAATATTCAACCCGGTAATTACCAACCACTGGGTGATGAATCAGAAGTCACACCTGACGTAATGCAGAAAGAACAGGGACTGGAAAGTGCAGTCTATATAGGTGATAACTATGACATCACCCCTAATCTGTCTGTATATGCCGGCATTCGCTATTCATTCTATCAAAGCCTTGGGCCACGCGATGTGCTGCAATATGCGGAAGGTGCCCCACGTGATGAGTCTACCATAACCGATACCATTCAATACAAATCAGGACCTATTGCCAAGTATAATGGAGCCGAGCCTCGTGTTTCTATCCGGTATTCACTCAGCAACTCTGCATCGCTTAAATTCAGCTTCAACCGTATGCGGCAATACATTCAGATGCTCTCCAATACAACGGCCATTACCCCAACCGACATTTGGAAACTGAGCGATACATACATTAAACCTCAGATAGGAGATCAGTTTTCACTAGGCTTCTATAAAAATCTGAGAGGTCATACCATCGAAACATCGGTAGAAGCTTATTATAAAACCATGACAAACACAATAGATTTTCGTGATGGTGCCGAGCTTCTCCTTAATCATCATATCGAAACGGATATTGTTGACACCGAAGGAAAGGCGTACGGTCTCGAACTTCTCATTAAGAAATCTTCGGGTAAACTTAATGGCTGGGTAAGCTACACCTACTCCCGTTCCTTTATGAAAGAAATTGGCGTAGAAACTTCTGAAGCTATCAACAAGGGAAAATACTATGCTACCAACTATGATAAACCACACGCTATAAATTTTATAGGCAACTATAAATTCAGCAGAAGGTTCAATCTATCACTGAATGTTACGTATAGCACCGGCAGGCCCATTACCGTTCCGGTAGCTAAATATGAAATGGATGGAACACTTCGGGTATTATACGGTGATCGCAATTCACACCGTATCCCGGATTATTTCCGGACTGATTTTTCCATCAACGTAGAGGGAAACCACAAGGTGAAAAAACTGGCGCATAGCTCGTGGACATTCGCGGTCTATAACCTGACCGGACGTGAAAACGCGTACTCAGTTTACTTTGTGTCGGAGGATGGACGGATCAACGGTTACAAACTTTCAGTTTTTGCCAGGCCGATACCTACAATTACCTACAATTTTAAATTCTAAGGGATGAAGTCATTCAGCATACTTGGATTGTTGCTTATTGTCAATGGCATTCTCTTAACAGGATGCGTTGAACCCTATCCCCCTCCGGTTACGGATGATCAGGCCGGATACCTGGTAGTGGATGGTTATCTGAACAGTTCAACCGGAACGATAACCGTTAAGCTTACGCGTGCCATTCCGCTGTCAAGCGTAGACATTCCACCCACTGAACCAAATGCACTCATCACATTAGAAGACAGTGACGGGAATACATTTATGCTTACCGAAGAAGGTAATGGTAAATATTCCCTGAGTGGAGTGCCTACAGACTTCAGTAAGCAATATCGTCTGCTCATCACTACAGCCGAAAACAAGAATTACATTTCAGAATTTGTTGAGATAAAGCAGGCTCCACCCATTGATGAATTAACCTGGGTACCTACGGACAACGGAGTAAAAATCCAGGTTGACACGCATGACGACACGCAGAAATCCATATACTATAAATGGAGTTTTGAAGAGACATACGAACAACATGCGGTGTATTACTCTGCCTATGAATACAATGGTGGTGATGTAAAACTGCGTACGCCTGAAAATGATGTTTACACCTGCTGGAAAGACGAGATTTCACAGAACATCATAATTGGCACATCACAAAGGTTGTCTACGGATATTATCAATGATTTTCCGGTAACGCTTATCCCACCTGGTTCACCGAAGATATATGTCCGTTACAGTATCCTGGTAAAACAAAGAGTGCTTACCAAAGAAGCGTACACCTATTATGATAAGCTGAAGAAAACAACAGAAGATCTGGGTGGATTATTTGATCCCCAACCCGGACAGGTCACCGGAAATTTCAAAAGCGTCAGTGATCCAAGCGAAATTGTTATCGGATATTTTTCCGGTGGTTCGGAAGAGTCGGAAAGGATGTTTATTACTTTATCCGATCTGCCACAGCACCTGAGAGGGTATCAATCCGAAGGGGCTTGCTCACAGGATACCGTTAAGCTTGAAGAACTGCCCTTTTTCTCTGACGGGCCCAACCTGCTGATCAATGGTCAATATGAAGGAATCACATTGGTTGGATATACTTTCGCTCCCACAGGCTGTGCAGACTGCCGCAGAAAAGGTGGCACAACAGAAAGACCTGACTTCTGGTAATTAAGAATCACTATGGCTGTAAACTCATATCCATCAAAACTTTTTATACTGACAGTCCTGCTGTGCAGTTCAGCATCAGTCTTTTCACAGCAGCTTTCAGCTGATAGCCTGAAGATGAAATTTGACCGGTACAGAAAAAATGTGCCGCAGGAAAAAATATACCTGCAATCGGATCGCCCCAATTACCTCGCAGGTGAAACAATGTGGTTTACAATTTACCTGACCGATGGTAGTTTTTACCAGCCCTCTGACCTTAGTAAAATAGCCTACATTGAAATTCTGGACAGATTTAATCAGCCTGTACTTCAAACCAAGATCAAACTGAAGGATGGTCGTGGAAACGGGGCATTGTTTTTACCCGCCAGTATAACTTCGGGGAATTATCAATTACGGGCCTATACCAACTGGATGAAGAATTTTGATGAAGCCTTCTTCTTTCGAAAGACCATTACCATTCTCAATACATTCAGAAAAATCGAACCCGAAGCAACCGCTACTACAATAACGCGCGATGCTCAGTTTTTTCCGGAAGGTGGAAATCTGGTTTCCGGAATTTCTAATAAAGTAGGATTTCGGGTAGTGGATCAGCGTGGTGTCGGTGTCAATTTCAAAGGTTATCTCCTAAATGAACTGAATGATACCCTCGTGCATTTCGTGCCGTTAAAATTCGGCATAGGCAATTTTACTTTTACACCAACATCAGGACATACATACCGCGCTCTCATTCGTGAATCTTCAGGAAAAACAACAAACGCTAAACTACCTGCTATCTCCGAATATGGTTATACCCTTGGCGTGGTTGATTCTTCCTCCAGCCAGATATCGATCAACATAACAGCACGGCAGCCTGAAGCTGAAATTCCGGTTGTTTATCTTTTTATACATGCCCGTCAGATTATCGTCCGAGCTGAAATGAAATTCCTGCAGGGAAATAAAGCGGTAGTAACCGTTGACAAAAAAGATCTTCCGGAGGGCATATCACACATTACGTTGTTTGATGCTGCTGTCAACCCCGTCTGTGAACGCCTGTATTTTAAACGACCGGAAAATTTGCTGAGTGTTTCATTACAAACGGATCAGCAACGATACATAAGCCGAAGACGTGTTACACTTAATCTTCAAAGCACTGTTGCTGGTCAGACAAAACCTGCCGACCTGCTGGTCTCTGTTTATAAAACAGACTCCTTACCCTCATATCAAAAAAATATCGCTGAATATTTTAGCCTTACCTCCGATTTAAAAGGTAACATTGAAAATCCGGAATACTACTTTACCGCTTCAACATCAGAAGTACAGCAAGCTCTGGATAATCTGATGCTTACGCATGGATGGCGCAAGTTCCGGTGGGCGGATGTTCTTAATCCTAAAACACCTGTATTCACGTATGTCCCTGAGTATCGTAATCACATTATACAGGGAATTGTGACGTCTGAAGCAGGTAACCCTGCACACGGAATACTTACCTACCTCGCGTCTCCTGGCAAAACAATCAAGCTGTACGGTTCACGAAGTAACTCCCGTGGCGAGGTGTTTTACGAAATGCAGAATTTTCATGGTAATAAAAGTATTGTAGTACAGGCTAATCCTAAAGTTGACAGTACCTATCAGGTTGAAATACTTTCACCTTTTCATGATCTGAATACACCACAGGTTATTCCTCCGCTTTCTATCTCCACATCAGCGGAAAAGAATTTGCTCGACAGAAGTGTAGCCATGCAAGTACAGGATATTTACTACAGTGAGGAACAGGAAAACAAGAGCCGGTTATCCGCCTCCGTAGACACCATTTCATTTTATGGTCAGGCAGATGAAACGTATTACCTCGATGCCTTCACCCGTTTTCCGGTGATGGAAGAGGTGATGCGTGAATATGTTCCGGGTGTTTTGGTACGAAAGCGCAAGGATGGATTTCATTTTTTGGTTTTGGATAACGTAAACAAATTGATCTTTGACGGAACACCGCTCATTATGCTGGATGGTGTGCCTCTCTTCGATGAAGATGAGATCATGGCGTTTGATCCTAAAAAAATAAAAAAACTTGAAGTGATGACGCGCCAGTACTTTATTGGGCCGCTTGTATTTCCAGGTGTGGTGAGCTACACTACGTATGAAGGTGATCTCGGTGGATTCCAGCTTCAACCCAAAAGCATTAAGATGGATTATGAAGGGCTGCAGTTACAACGTGAGTTTTATTCACCGCGTTATGAAAGTCCGGCACAAAGAGAAAGCCGTATGCCGGATCAGCGCACCCTGTTATACTGGAACCCACAGATACTAACCGGTACAGATGGCAAGCAACAGGTTGAATTCTATACTTCGGATGTTCCAGGTGAATATAAAATTGTTGTAGAAGGTATCAGCTACGATGGCCATGTCGGAACTTCATCCCAGACTTTCGTGGTTAATCCTGCCAATAACTAAACGCCTGTGCTAGCCAATCGCATAGCTGTTAAGATTGCTTTTTTTATCAATGGATTTATTTATGCAAACTGGGTTTCACGATTACCCCGCATTCAGGAACTCTACCAGGCTGATGATGGCACTATCGGACTGGTGTTACTTGCATCATCCATAGGCGCAGTCGGAGCCATGCCCTTCACGGGTTGGGCAATTATTAAAAACGGAAGCAGACGCATTACTTTCTTTTCCGTATTGGGCTATTGCATAGTAGTACCTTTAATACCAGTCATGCCATCCATAGCGGCATTGATGATTCTGTATCTGCTGATGGGTATCGTTACCGGAATGCTGGATGTGGCTATGAATGCCCAGGCTATTCTCGTTGAGCAGAAGTATCAGAAGTCTATCATGACTTCCTTTCACGCCTTGTTCAGTATAGGTATGGCTTTAGGTGCGTGGTGCGGGGCCCTGTTTGCTGATTTGAAATTTGATCTGACCTTTCATTTTTTAAGTGTTGTTATCCTCGCTTTATTGATTTCCTTCTGGGCTGTTCGGAATCTTATTCACGATCGCCCTGATCCATCACAAAAGCATGATGGCCCGCTGTTCCAATTACCCAACCAGGCGTTGATCAGCATTGGTATCATTGCTTTTTGTTGCATGCTGGGTGAAGGGGCGATGTCAGACTGGAGTGTGAACTATATGGAAAACATCACAAACTCCGGCAAAACGCTTGCGCCCATCGGTCTTTCTGCTTTTGCCTCAGCCATGACCATCGGAAGATTATTCGGAGATCGTGTACGCATGACATTGGGTGATAAAAAAATGATCGTTGCCGGGGGTATAGTATCTGCCATCGGGTTAATTACGTCACTCACTGTCATTCATCCATACACGGCCATCCTCGGGTTCTTCCTGGTAGGCCTGGGATTATCCACTATCGTACCGATAGCCTACAGCATTGCAGGAAACACGAAGGATCTTCCGCCAGGTGTCGGTCTGGCAATGGTAACAACGGTGGGTTACAGTGGATTTCTTTTTGGCCCACCCATCATTGGTTTTCTGGCAGACTGGCAGAATTTACGAGTAGCATTAGGCGTTGTTGCTTTTCTTTTTGTGATCATGACAATTCTTGGACTTCGATACCGGGTAAAAAATTAAAACATTATGCAGATCAAACTTGAGGAGAGCGAAAACAAAGGAGCCTTTTATATTGAAGAAAACGGAGTCCGCTTAGCTCAGATGACATTCAGTAAGGCGGGCGCAAGTCGGATAATTATTGATCACACCGATGTCTCTGACGCGCTGCGGGGAAAAGGAGCCGGCAAACAATTGGTATCTGCAGCTGTTGATCACGCCCGAAAAAAAAATCTAAAGATTATACCCCTTTGCCCTTTCTGTTTTTGATAAAGTGGCAGACTATCAGGATGTGCTGGACAGGTGATGTTACCACTGCGTTTCACCTCTGGCTACTGAGCGATAATACTCCCCTTCCTTTCCTGGAATAAGTTCACCAAGCCTTTTATAGATATCCATTTCTGTACTGTCGTAGGTAAGCGATTCTTTATAGAGATCTATGGCGCGTTGCGTATTGCCATTGGTTTGGTAGAGAAATCCCATAACATAACAGATCCAGTTATTTCGTAAACCTTTATCGTATGCCATTTCATACCAGCGCAAGGCTTCCGGCTGCTGGCCCTGATCGTAATAGACATCGCCCAGCAACTGAACAGGTTCAAGGTAAGTTGGATTCTTCTCTATAAGTTCTTTCAGAATAACCGTAGCCCTTGCATAATTTTTACGGTGATATTCCACCCATGCCTTGTTATAGGTTGCACCCACTAATGTTGGATTTAAAGACGCCACGCGGTCATATAGTATAATGGCAGAATCAGGTTTATCCATTGCCGATAGGGTATTCGCCAAACCAAACAAGGCATCGGTATCATCCGGTTTTTTGCGTAATACCCGCTTATAGTTCACATATGCTGAATCAAAAACATTATTGTTGTAGAACTCGGTGGCTTGCTGAAGATAATCCGGAGTGTATGATTCTGAAGGAGTATTTCCGCTCATGCGGTCAATGACAACCGATAAAAAAATCACCAGAAAAATACTGAAGATGAAGACGGAAACTATGGGTATGATTTTTTGGTAATTTCTGGATGAAGGCGGTGGCGTTTCACTCCTAACTTTCTGTTCTTCCTTTTTTGCTTTCTTCAACACATCATCCAGCAAGTCATCAAATGACTTAGCCTGACCAGGCGGATTTGCTGTTTCAACACGCGGCTGATGATGTGCCTGATCGCCTTTGAATTGTATTTTTTGCCACGGCCAGGTTATCAGTGCAAGTGCCAGGAAGAAGCAAAAAATTCCGAAGAGAATGTAGGCGAGTGCGCTGTCAACTGACCAGAACAGGGCAAAGACAAATAACAATGCAAAAGCACAAATGAAATAAGCCCGCGCACGCGAAGCTCTTTTTTGCTTTTCGTCAGAGGGTCTTTGCATGCTATTTCTATTTATGGCCACCATGGCCATTAACACCTTGTGATTGCCAGCTACTCCATATGGGCTGTAATTTCTTTTTCGTTGATACGGATATCATCTTCTCCGATCTCATCAAATGGGTGCTCCAGGTGATCCTGAATGTTATCCAGGCTTACCAGGATAAAGCTGTAAAGTATGGGCATGACATATTCCAGATAAGCTGAAAAGTCATGAAACGTACTGGCGAAATACGGTCCATAGATAATCGGGAAAATGTAAATAAAAACCTTGCTGTAGGCCCTCAAGGTAACCGGAGTACGATAGGTATGAATGATCTTCAGGTTATCAAAAGCAATGATCATTTTACTCACATACTGGCTGACACGGGAAACCTCTGTACCCTGAACACCATATTTTTTCATCTCCAGCGTCATCAGTGAAAGCTGGGAGAAATATCCGTAGATCTTCTTTTCATTTTCAAGGATTTCATTTTCATGTTTTGATGTGAACATCGAACGCATCAGCGTAACCATATTTTCAACCAGCAACTTGATACGCTTTGGCAGATCGTTCTGCTCCGTAGGCCAGTCACGGGTAGCATAATAAACCGCCATGGCATGCCCTTTAAATTCAGAAAACCGCTGAAGAGCAGTCTCTCTGCGGTTATAGGCGGAGCTAATGGAAAACACTACCGGAAAAACAATAGCAACGCCCACCAGCATATCGGGAAATTTTGCTGTGAGTCCCAACCGATAACAAATCCAGGTGGAAAGTACGGAGAGTGTTGTGATGATGAGGGTTTTGTAATTGATAATCAGGAAAAAACTGCGGAGAACTTTTTTCATGAACAGGATTTTTGGGAGCGGAAAAGTAATAAAGAAAAATGGAAAGCCATGACATCAGCGCATTCACAGCGCAAGGTATATAACATTACTATTCCTCCAGAATTTCTACTTCAACGCGAACATTCTTCTTCGCATTGGCGCTGTGTTTGTCGTAAATAGGGCGCTTGCCACCCCAGGCTTTAATCTCCATACGATCTGCAGCAATTCCTTTGCTGATCAGATACTCTTTGATTACTTCTGCCCGGTTGAAAGACAGGTCACGGGCCGATCCCACAGTTTGTTTCGAACCATCAAGTGAAAAGAAATTCTTGTCAGGGCCCATGGTAACTATTTTCCCATGGTAATTTCCATTGGTATGACCATGTAACCGGATGCGATAACCGGGATCTTCCTCCATCATGGCCAGCAGGTTCCCTAATTCATATTGTGATTCAGGGCGCATGACCGCAGCGTCATTGAAGAAGTAAACATTGAACAGGGTATTGATCTCTCCTTTGGTATAACGCACCAGGTCAAAGTTCACTACCATAGTAGTACCCATCAGATCAATATTGGGTTTTACCGTATCGGCCAGTGGCAGCGGATAGTTTATTTCGTGCTGAACTTTGCGATAACCAAAGACTTCACAAATAAGGGTAAGCTGGCCTGATTTACTTTTCGGATCAGGCAGAAGCAGATACTCATTACCTTTCACTTTAGTTAATGAACGTACCCGTTCAGTATCAATGACCTCCACATCGCCATCCACAATACGGTTATTGCGGGCATTGTAAAGGCTGAGAAATACCTCTGTATTTCCCAACGTCATATGCTCATACTGTTTGATCTCTTCGTTATCGGTTACTACAATGGAATCTGCAGGGCTTTTAACTTCAGCGGCAGGCTGAGTTGTTGCCGTTTCTGTTTTAACTTCAGTAGCATTGCTGACAGGCGTATCCGTTTTCTGTGCTGCAGGCTGAGTTGGTTCAGCGGTGGCAACATATCCCGGCACAACCCTTACCCATGCATCTTTGAATTCATTCTTCTGGCGTGCCTTCTCCATGTAGCGGAGGGACTCCTTCAGGTTATTGAAGTACTTTATATAGGCGAAGTATAAATTGCGGCTTGAATTGAAGCCATAGTCGGCCTGCACACCATTGAGCTTGAGTACCTCAACATAATTCTGGGCAATGTTTGCTTTTGATTTCGCGTAAGCACCAACAACAACATAGTAGCCAGGAGCCAGTTCTTTAGCATCCTGTGAGAACCCCGGCACAGAACAAACTATGAAAATGCCAATGAGGAAGAGGAGTATACAATTCTTCATGTAAGGATCGGATAGGCTTTGTAACAATATTATCTAAAAAAAACCAATTTTCCTCCTATCCAAACGATGTCAGGCCAGTGAATCGCACTTATTTGGAGGTGTCTGATTTAAAGCGCTCTTTGAGGAAACCCAGCCCGTAACCTGACAATTGAAGTATGGCCGAGGGCACAGACAGGGCTGCTACAACCAGGTTTTTATTTTCCCAGAAGGCATGAAGAAAGATTGCGGCTAAATAGCCACTCAACAGAAATGCTCCTGTTTTGAACAATACCAGGCTTATCAGGAGTGTCGCTAACCAGACACCAAGCCCCATGACAAAGAGCGAAGGAATCCAGTGTGTGAGCTTCACTTCTTCAGGATGAACTTTGCCAACAAGCGCTCTGCCCCTTCCAAAATTATACACCTGGTGATAGAACTGATTAAAGGTGGTTCTGCGCTTGTGATAGACGAATGCTTCGGGAATAAGACCAACCTTGAGGCCCGCTTTCTTCATCCGTATGCTGAACTCAATGTCTTCGGCAAACCGATCGAAGGCAAACCCTTTTGTTACCTCGAAGGTCTTCCGGGATATCCCCATATTGAAACTACGCGGCTGGAACCAGCCCAGTCTTTTTTTCCCTCCACGAATACCTCCGGTAGTAAGAAAGGAAGACATGGTGTAGCCCATGGCACGTTGTACTATGGTGAAATTTTCATGCGCTCTGTCCGGTCCTCCCCAGGCGTCCCAACTATGCTCACGCAACGATTTTTCAACGACTTCCAGATATGCTGGAGGGATGATACAGTCGGAATCAAACACAACAAAGTAATCACCTGACGCATGGCTGAATCCAAAGTTTCGTGATGGGCCCGGGCCTGAATTGGGTTTGAAAAAATATTGAACGGACAAGGTGTTGCTATAGCGGGCTGCCACCCCATCACACCGGATGTATGACCCATCTTCAATAATCAATACGTCAAAGTTCTTATAGCTCTGTTTTACCAGGCTATCCAGTAACTCTTCTACTTCCTGCGGACGGTTATAGACGGGAATGATTATAGAGAATTTTAACGAGTTCAACGTTTAAGGTTTAAAGTCTAAAGTTACTTACAGACTTATACAATGGGCACTAAACCGAAAACTTTAGACCTTAAACTTTCACCTGTTCATTTAATCCTACCTTTTCAATGATCAGGTAATCGCGCTTGGAGAGAGATTGCATGGCAAACATTTCGGCCAGGAAGCCTGTTACAAAAAGTTGTACACCAATAACGACAGCTACAAGTGCGAGATAGAACAGCGGTTGCTCCGTGATCTCACGTTTCATGGGTACTTTGGCGATGAAAAGTGAATTCATCTTATCCCAGAATAATTTAGCCGTAAAAATAAATCCGATCAGGAAGGAAAGTGTTCCCCACGTTCCAAAGAAGTGCATGGGCTTCTGCCTGAACCGGCTTACAAAAGTGATGGACAACAGATCAAGGAAACCATTGATGAATCGTTCAAGTCCGAATTTGGTATACCCGTATTTACGCTCACGGTGCTCAACTATTTTTTCAGAAATGCGTGTAAACCCAGCCCACTTGGCGATCACCGGAATATACCGGTGCATTTCACCATATACCGTTATGTTCTTTACTACGGTTGACTGATATGCTTTCAGCCCACAGTTAAAATCATGCAGTTTGATACCCGAAATTTTTCGCGTGATGTAATTGAAGAACCGTGACGGGATGGTTTTTGAAATCGGATCGTGCCGTTTCTTTTTCCATCCGGAAACCAGGTGATAGCCGTCATCGGTCACCATTTTGTAAAGAGCCGGGATCTCATCCGGGCTGTCTTGCAGATCGGCATCCATAGTGATAACTACTTTGCCTTTGGCTTCACGAAAGCCGGTTTGAAGAGCCGCAGATTTACCAAAATTGCGGTTAAACCGAATGCCTTTGACCTGTGGATTTAATTCGTTCAGTTCATGAATTTTATTCCACGTGCCATCCGTACTTCCATCATCGATGAATATAATTTCATACGAAAAGCCGTGCGCTTGCATCACACGGCTTATCCATTGGCATAGTTCTGGGAGTGACTCCTCTTCGTCTTTTGCCGGAACGATTACAGAAATCTGCAAATTGTTTTGTGTCATTTACTTATATCGACTCAGGAGGACTCCGTCTAACAATCAATGATGTTATCGAACTGATAATGGCATAAACCAATAATGCCCAGAGATAACCTTTTAAATGCCCCACCACAGTATAATTGTTAGGCATATCGACCTTCATTTTATCCAATTGTTCGTCTATCTTATCCTGAGGTGTATTAAAGCGCTCCATCATTGCCTCAGCGTTTTCAATGGCTGCATCTGTTATTTTCTGAGGAAGCTCTGTGTCGATTACGTTATATAATATGATACCGAAGATAACCCCTATAATTCCGCCCAATGCAAGGGTGATAAATCCGTGTTGAAAAGCTTTACCATAGCCCAGGTAGCCACCAACTTCTTTACGATAGCTTATGCCAGCATAAATAACATATCCCAGGAAAATAAGAATCATGAATATCCCAACTTTCCAATCGGCCAGAAGAGAATAATCAACAACATACAACAGGAGCGTAAGTATTATGCTAATAGCTCCCATTATTGCTCCTGAACGCAAAGCATGTTGAACGGGGCTTGATACCTGATCTTGTGAATTTTCCATAGAGGTTTAATTTTTTGGTTGCTTTCTTAAAATTACGGATAAAATAATGCTGACAAAAAAGCCGATGACAATGCCATGGATAAAATACGTTATAGTCAGCATTGACATATTGGTCGATGACAAATCCTTTAAATTACGCTCATAGTTTTCCTTACCGATTTGTTCGATGGTTTCCTGGGGAATGGTTTTCAAATAGGTCGTGGCTTGTGTAACGTAAGAGGTGACGAAATCCGGTTGAGCCATACCAAATATCTGCAGACCTATTGATGACAGGATCAACGCGGTAAATACGATCACTGCACTGCCGATCATACCCTGCCAGAAATACAAAATTCCATCCTGATGATAGTCTCTGAATTCTTTCAGGCTGAAGAAAATAAGAATACCGAACAGCAGAATTCTGAAGTCCAGAAAAGGCGCTATCATAAACGGATGCCGATCCAGATAAAACAAAGTAAGCAGCAGGACAATGGATAAAAATCCAGCCACAATACCATAGCGGAACGATACTTTTAAAAGGAGCTTCATTTGCAATCAGGGTTGCTGGACTATAATCAATCGTCTATCCGTTGCCGGTTATTGTTAAACACAGCTACTACTTTACCGGTAATTTCTTTTCCCAGCCAGGGAGAATTTTTGGATCGGGAAAGATTAGACTTCTCATCGAATGTCCATATCTGCTCGGGATCAAAAAGAGTAAGATTGGCTTTCTGATCGATGTCGATTTTAGGCACTTCAAGATTCAAGAGTTTCCGTGGGTTGACTGTTACTTTCTCTATCAGCACGGGCCACTCCACAAATTTAGATAACATCACCAGGTTAGCTCCAAAGGTTTGCAAATTGATAATACCAAAATCTGCCAGATCGAATTCCAGGTTTTTGCTTTCTTCGTCCTGCGGCACATGGCCTGAAGTCAGCACATCGATCGTTCCATCTTTCAACGCTTTGATAAGTGCATCGTTATCACTCTTTTCACGCAGTGGCGGATTCACTTTATAATTGGTATCAAAATCAGAAAGGAGGCTGTCATCCATCAGTGCCTGGTAAGCCGTGATGTCACAACTTACATGGAGTTTCTTTTTCGCAATTCGTATAAGTTCTACGGCTTTGCCAGACGATATTTTCGAAAAATGTAATCTACCACCTGCATAACCGAGCAATTCCAGATTCTTGCTCACCACCAGATCTTCGGCAATGCGGGGAAGTCCTTTTAAACCCAGCATGGTGCTGTTGATCCCTTCATGCATTTGTCCGAACAGGCTCAGCCAAATGTCTTCGGGGTGATCTATCAGTAGCCCATCAAATTTTTGCAGGTATTGGAGGGACTTCAGCAGGATGTCGGTATGCCAGATGGGTTTCAAACCATCGGTAAAAGCGACTGCTCCCGCTTCATGCAGGTCGATCATTTCAGTGAGTTCCTCTCCCTTATTGTTCCGGGTTACGGAAGCCAGCGGGTGGATCTGAACTAAACGGTTATCATTGCCTTTGGTCAGGTATCCGATCTCATTTTTGGTCTGGATGGAAGGTACCGTATTCGGTAAAATAGCCAGTTCAGTAAACCCTCCGGCTGCTGCTGCTTTGGAGGCAGAGTCTATATCTTCTTTATGTTCCAGTCCGGGATCACCTACAAATGTTCCCAGGTCAAACCAACCCAGGGAAAGCTTCATTCCTTCCGCTTTAATCACCTTGTCGGCTGTGTAGTTCTTATCACCGATTTCAACAATACGGCCATTGCTGATCAGTACATTTTTTTCTTTTTGATGGAAGTGAGAGTTTGGATCGAGAATTTGGGGTGCCTGGATTAAGATTTTCATCAATCTCTATTTTAGAAAGCGAATCAGCAGAATCTCCGCCATCACGAAGCATATGGCCAGGATAAGGGCATATTTCCATAAAGGCGTGCCCAAATATCGCTCCTTTATTTCGTTGCTGAAAGCACCCGTGGTACGAGCTTCAAAAATACTGACATTATTCCCGGCACCTATACTTTTTACAATATCACCTGCTGTGAATTGATCCATCAGTGATTCATTCCGGCTGAGATTAAACGCCAGTAAGCCGACCGTATCCTGCTTCGATACAACTTTATAGAAACCTTCTGACATCGAGAACCGGGGAATATCCAGAAATACATTTTCACCCACCTTGCGCTGGACGGGAATAATCTCCTCCTTTCCCGACAGCTTCAACGGAATATCTTCCGACAAATTTTCCACGCGCAGCTGGATAAAGCTTTCCGATAAATTGTAATAAGGTTTGATGGTATTCCTTTTACTGGCAGCTGCTATGCGGTACATCACGGGCACAAACAATGCGTGGTTATAGAAATCTGTAAAAGCCGGCTGCAGCGCACACGACATCAGGTATACAGTTCCGAAACGATTGAAGCGTGATAAAAAGGGTACATCATTTTTGAACCGAAGTATGGCTGAACGGTCATTTCCCCAATCCACAACTTTGCTGGCTTTTGGCATCAGTAGTGAGATTGATTTTTCTTCAAATACATTTTCAAAAAATGGATTGGTGAAATCGGGTCGGTCAAGTTCAGCCTGGGCGGTATTGTCAATTACTTTCAGCGGTAGCTGAACCATATTACTGAAACTTCCGGCATCGGGCTGCGCACCCGGAATGACCAGTACTGCTCCTGCCTTGGCTACATAATCGCTGATGGCTTGTGAAAGTGAAGGATCAATAGTATTCAACCCGTTTACAACAACCAGATCAGCTTCATTCAGTTCATCATAATTGAAATTATCAATTGAAAATCCCCGATAGTAAAATACTTCCCGGTTACCATACACTTTTGAAATCACATCGGGTGTACCGGAGCCATACACTTCTACAATCCGGATTTTATCGGTGAAATTAAGGGTGAGGTAAAATGTATTATCAAAAGTTATCGGAAAATCATTAAAGCTGATCTGCCCCCGGTTTAGGCCCGATAAGTTAGTAGTAAGATCAAAGGCTACTTCACCCACACTTTTAGGCTGGATGTTTACTGTAGCTACACCTGCCTGAACACCACTGATGGTAAGTTTTACATTCAGCTGATCCACCGGTTTAATGCCATCATTATGCATTCTGACCCGAAGTGTATTCTTTTCACCACCCGCTGCGAATGGATTATCGAGATACACTGAATCAACAAACACATTTGACACCGCTGGATAAAATACGGGGACCAAATGCATGTGCAAAGTAGAGTCAAGTATTGATGGCAGAGGACCCATGGTAGATTTCTGAAAGTCGGAAATCCAAAATACTTCCCGATCGCCAGAGGCGCCATCCTGCTTGATGCGGTCAAGTACCTGCGTCATTGTCCTGCTTACCGGTGAAAGACGTACCTGAGCTAACAGATCTAAAATTTCCTTTTTTGCTTTAAACGAGTTGGAGAATGGAGCAAAATCATTCGTGATCAATTTATACCGTGTGTCAGCCGGAAACACCTCTATGATGCTTTCAATAAAATTAATTCCGGCATCCAATCCTCTTGTATTGTCGGCCATACGGCCTGACATACTTTGAGAATTATCCAGGTAAAGGATCATGTTACGGTTATTCAACTGCTCCTGTGCGGGAATGAAAGGCTGACAAAAAGTGAGAACCAGAAACAATAAAAACAACAACCGTGAAGCAAGAACGAGGTAGTGTTTAAGTTTTCGTTTAGCTGAAGAAGCTTCCTTGACCTGCTTTAAAAAGCGGGTATTCGAAAAATAGATCCGCGTTGTCTTTCTGAAATTAAAAAGATGGATAATTACCGGAATAAGCAGCACGCCAAGCGCCCACAAAAAAGAAGGATATAAAAAACTCATGCGCGGATAAAGTTAAACAGTTTTAACGCTTCCCCATGCACGATGGTATTCTGGTTTTTAACAACGGAAAATCCGGCTTTCAGATGGCACAATCACGATATTGGACTAGTCTGCTCACTTTAAATGGGACTAAAACAAAATCACCCTATAATTAAGATGGTTTCTGAGGTACCTCAGAAACCATCCGGAAATACAGCTTCAACAATACCAGAAAGCAGGGTTAGTATTTTATCATTTTCAATACTCCTGCTGGCTTTCCATTAATCAGCATACGACAAATGAACATTCCGTTTCCAAGTGAAGGATTATCATACTCTACAACCTTGTCACCGGCAACCTGCTCTTCATCCAGAATGGTGTCAACTTCCTTCCCTGTAATATCTTCAACAATCAACCGGACATGGCCTTTTGATTTTAAGGTATAACCAATCGTTGTTTTCCCTGAAAAAGGATTGGGGTAATTGTGGAACCTGTAAACCAGCATTTCCCTTTCCACATCTGTAATGTTTGTTATCACTACATTAAAGTCTGTATCAGCCCGTTCACCTAAAGCATCAACTGCCCAAATATTTACCTGAGCTTCACCTACAGCCAGCGGTACAATTTTCAAAGAGCTTCCCAGGATGGAAGTATTAAGCATTTCTTCGTTTGCCTCTACATAGTATGATAGCGGTTCACCATCTTCATCCAGGAAATACTCAGCCAGGTTTATCCATATCCCGGGATCATTCAGGGGTAGTGTACGATCATCAGGAGTATCAACTACAATTGGCGTATGATTATACGATACAGAAACAATGACTGGTACGATAGCCGAAGAATTAGGCCCGTTATAATTTACTCTTAACGTATACGAATATTCACCCATAAAAAGGTTTAGCGCATCAATGGTGGTGATGATTGCCGTTTCACTATTTGGTGAAAGCATGCCGCTTGTACTGGAGAGTGAGAGCCAGCTTGGCGTTGCCCATGTATCGGCTATGCTCCACATCATATCGTCACCGCCAATGTTTCGTATTTTTAAAATCACCTTTTCCCGATCACCCATGATTAACTGACTGTATATGGTATCTGGTAAAAACTCAGCCAGAGGTGGAGTCTTACCAATACCTGATAACGATACCTCGGCATTGGATTCATCAGGGTCATTACACTGAATCAGGATCTTTCCCGTTTGTACTCCGGGTTGTACGGGCACAAACGTGACCTCAACATCGACACTCTGTCGTGGTAAGATTGTAAACGCACTGGCGTTAAGTGTGAATTGAAGATTCGTTGATGTAGCATTAATCGTCAATGCATCGTTACCCCTGTTATTGATCGTAAGAATTCTGCTGGTGGCATTACCAATATAAACATCATTGAATTCCAGACTGGTTTGAGGGAGTTCAATATCCGGTGTTCCCGTAACATCCAGCGTAACAGGAACTACTACAGGTTCTTTTTCTGGTGTATTATCATTCACGAGTATGGATGCCGTGTGAGTACCACCGTCAAGTCCTGTGGCATCAAACGTTACGTTCACACTCTCGCTTGAATTGCTGGTCAATGTGCCCGTTGTTTTGCTCAGGGTTAACCACGAAACCCCTTCGTTCACTGACGCGAGGAAGGTATTCATGATCGTTTGAATAGCTGCATTATCGATGTAGGTACCGTTGCTTCCGGCAAATAACAGGTAGTAGATTCTATTTACACTGCCAAGTCCGTTTACACGATGAAAATCAGAATCTGTTGAAGACGAATATTCATGACTGCTCTGACCTCTGTCTTCCACGATGATTAGATGGTTCACCGAAGGATCCCACGCATTATAAACCCGTTTTACAAATCCTTTAAATGACCTGCCACCCCGTGTGACCTGGAGCACCGCAGCATCTACATTACCCGAGCCATCCGCGCCCAGGTTACCTTCGATTGTAAACGATTCGATTGATGCATCAGCAACCAGCACAAACAACCCCGGGTATTTTACTGTAAAATACGCACCCTCCAAGCCAAACTGGGTGCCCTGCGTAATAACACCATTGGTGTAGTTTATATACTGTGAAGCTAAATTTGTAGTCAGATAATTTCCACCATCATACATATCATTGCCTCCATCGCTTATATAGTAGTTGCTCTCTCCTTCGTAAAAATCATACCTGGAAGGAATGCTGGATGTTATATTCTGATAATTCGTGTTCAGGCTATTCAGCTGCGCTTCCAGGGAAGAAAATCCCAAACCTGTAGTTCTTGCATTCCACATCAATGATGAGCTTCCCGTGTTTCGAATAGTGATTTGACGTGTCACCTGCTGACCGCTAAGCAATGCCTCGCTCAATGACGAAGGTGTAACAGCTAATGGATTAAACAAACCCCTGCCGGTAACCGGAATGGATAAGTTTCCCTGATCCGCATCATTACTTAAAATACTAAGCGTTGTATTAAACGTACCAGGTGTAACGGGTCTGAATATAACACTGAACTCTCTTGTTTCACCGGGATTGAGACTGAATGGTGCGTTGTTATTGCTAATCGTATAATTTGAATTTCCTATGGTGAGGGAAGTGACTGTTAAAAGATCAGTTCCATTGTTCTCAATACTGAAGGCAGCCTCGCGTTGCCCCCCTACATATACATCTCCAAACGCGAATGATTCATAATTAACTACGAGGTTAGGCGCACCTGTAACATGTAACGTTGCAGGTATAGTTACTAATGGAGTAACCGGATCATTGCTTTTGATCTTTATGTCTCCATGGTATGTGCCACCATACAGACCGGTAGCATCAAAAAGAACCGGAACATTTACCGTTTCTCCCGCATGAACTACAGAAACAGATTCGTCAGGTTTCAACCAAGCTCCTCCCGCTTCATCAGATGTTAAGGCTGATGTATTTACGGAAGAAATTGTTCGCAGTAATTGGCCGGTATCCGGATCATATATATCAAGACGCCCATAAGAAACATTGGCTGCAAACAATACACCCGCTGCTGCGGAATAACCCAGCCCATAAATTGTTCCGGTGGGAGAAAAACTATTAACCACAGATCCGGTTTCTATATCCAGTTCATAAATGGCCGACTGTCCATTCGAAACAAATAAAGTTGACCGGCTTCCGCCAAAGCTCATCCCACCTATGATGTAAACGGTAGGGTCAATCGTTCGCAATACTTCACCTTCTTCAAAATCAATTTCGTAGATCACCCCCAGGTTATAGTCAAGGGCATAAAGCAATTTACCGGAGGATGCCAATGCATCAATATTCTGTACTTGCGATAGTTGCAATGTAGACTCTACAACGCCTGATGTGGGATCTATTTTATAGATCGTGCGTGTACCAAAGTTATTAACGAAATAAATATAGGAGCCATCAAATGCCAATCCTTCAGGGCCTCCTGAAAATGATTCCGGAGCTGAAAAGCCACTGATTATACTACCATCGTCCGTATCAAGTTCAACAATTTGTCCTGTCGAAAAATTGAGTGAAAAAAGGCGTCCGGTTGATTGAGGTTTAGGCGAAGATGATTTGACTTGGCTGTTGTCTTTTTCAGCATCTACATCCAGTATAGTCTTGTACGGAAGTGTTGACCGGGGACCTTTGTACTCAACAGGAGGCATTGCTTTTAACATAGCGGATCGTTTGCGTCCACTCAACAAACTACTGCTCGAAGAAATTTTGAGTAGCAGGTCACTTGCTCCGGTGTTTCGGATAGAAAGCTGTCGGGTTGATGTCTGTCCGCTTAACAGGTTTTCGGTAAGAGAAGTCGGTGTAACAACTATGACAGGTGGCTGAAGCGTGCTCGCGTTTACCACGTTGGAAATGGTAGAAACATTTCCAAAAAAATCGCGTGCTTTTAGAGCAAAGTAATAACGTGTGCTGTGCTGCAATCCGCTGGCTTCAAACTCTTCAAGGCTACCGGAATTTTTTGGCCTTGACAATCCTGTTATGAGCGTAGCTGAATTAAAATTACCACTGTTGATAGGTTGAGTTGAGTAGCGAAGTTCATACTGACTTGCTGCTCCCTCCTGTCCGCTTGAGCCTGTTGCAACCCACCGGAGAACCATGCTGGTAAGTTTTGCCTGAGCGATCTCCAAAGTAGTTATGGCGGCAGGTGGTATATCATCCGGAGTTTGCAGGGCCTGATAAGCATTTAACCGGCCACTGCCCAACATGCCAACGTAATTCGGGTTACGGCTATCCACATTATCCGCTGTGAACTGTAACCTGTCCCAAACCAACTCGGGTGAATATCCCTGTGCTTTAAACTGGGAAATAATCAATGCAGCAACCCCTGAAACATGCGGGCATGCCATGGAGGTACCGGATAAGTATGCATAGCTTCCCAGGTCAACCGGATAGGTACTGTACACATCCGATCCGGGTGCGGCAATATCCACCCATGTTCCATAATTTGAGAATCCTGATTTTTGATCGTTATGGTCCATAGACGCCACGGCCATAACGGGAGAATAGGATGCAGGGTAGCCAATACTCGGATCAGTTGTACTGCTGTTTCCAGCCGCAAAGATCACGATGCCTCCGGCCATAGGACCAATCTGTATGTTATTATCAAAATTGGCGTCCCGGTTATCGAGACCTGCACGAGCAATGAAATAATCAATTGCAGCTTCAATTGCCGTTCCTCCTCCTCCCCAGCTGTTTTGTGAAATCACTGCACCATTATCGGCAGCATAAACCATTGCATCCTCAAACCCCCCAACGCCAAATGAACCGAATCCAGCGCACGACATGAGTCGTGCTCCGTTACCTGTAGCTGAGCCCCCGGCAATCCCGGCAACACCAATATTATTATTGGTAACGGCACCAATAGTTCCTGCTACGTGCGTACCATGATAATGTGGAAAAATCGTTCCGGTATTGTCACCAAATCCATAACCATTTACATCATCTACATAGCCATTTAAATCATCATCAATATTGTTTCCGGGAACCTCGTCTGTATTAATCCATAAGGAGGCACGCAGGTCTGGATGATTAATATCTATACCACCATCGATCACCGCTACAACTACGTCAGGGTTACCGGTCTGAACAGACCACGCTTGTGGAAGACTTATATCAGCGCCCGGTGTACCTCCGCTTTGTCCTGTATTCGAATAATGCCATTGCAGGCCAAAGGATGGATCGTTGGTAGGACCTGTTAATGCCTGTGGAGTAACAGATGGGTTGACTTGCTGCTGAGGCTCAATGAGCCGATACTCTCTGCAAGGTTCAACAACTTCAAATACCGACAAATTTTTATAGGCCGCCAGAGCGCTACTAACTGATATTTGCTCTTTGAAAGAGATTTCATACCATAAGTGCAAACCGAATTTTTGATGCGCTTTCTCATATACTCCTGCGGGGCGAAATAAACGTCTCACACCCGTTACACCGATTTGTTCGCTTACCTCATCAACTGAGGAGATACCAAACTGGTGACTTGCAAGGCGGCCGGAATTAATCTGGGAAGCTACTTCTGATCTGATTTTTACACGAATCACGCCCGGTCTATTGCCCTGTGAAAAGGCGTTTAAGACGGTAAAAACAAACAAAACGGTGATTACAACAGTTTGGGTAACTGATCTCATATGCGGTTAAGGTTAAAGCCGGATATGAAGGTACATGATTTAATGGTCCGAAATCGTTCCCGTGGGGAGAAATTTCCCGACCCTTTAACAAGCCTTAAAGGCAGTTAACAGCGGGCAGAAATAAAAAAAAGCCTGGTCCTTTCGAACTCAGGCTGTATAGCACACAACGGGTATTTCTTTGGTTTTAAGATTTTTCACCCAACATAACCAGATCACTTACATTGATCTCGGTCATGTATTTTTTCTCACCGGCAGAAGTTTCATATGTACGATGCACCAGCTTACCCTGAATGGCTATTTCATTACCTTTTTTTAAATACTGGCCAGCGATGTCTGCCAGTTTTCCCCAGATAACCAGGTTGTGCCATTGCGTTTCCTGTACCTTCTCACCTTTTTGATTTTTATACGAATCCGTAGTAGCAATTGAAAACGTGGTCAGTTTTCTACCACTTTCGAATGTTCTTACTTCCGGATCTTTACCAAGACGACCAATGAGCTGCACGCTGTTTCTTAAGTTTGACATATGTGTATTTGTTTATGTTATACGCTTTGAATTTCAGTAACCGGTTATTGTCCGATTGACGATACAAAGGTGTGGCAGGATGTTCCGGCTAATCGTATGAAAAACGTTTACTATCGATTATATTCGTTTGTAAACGTTTGTAAACGGATAATAAATGACTAAAAATGCTGAAAAAAGCTGTCTGGAGTGTGGTGAACCCATCAAAGGAAGGATCGATAAAAAATTCTGTTCTGACACATGTCGTATCGCGTATAACAATGGCTTAAAAAGCAATGACAACAACTATATACGGAATGTCAATAACACGTTACGGAAGAACAGACGAATTCTTACGGAATTGAATCCGGAAGGCAAAACCAAAGTGAGTGGCGACAAATTAAGATCCCAGGGTTTCGACTTCAATTACTTCACCAGCATCTATACAACAAAAGAAGGTGTGCGGTATTTCTATTGTTACGATCAGGGATACTTACCAATTGAAAAAGATTATTTCTTACTGGTTATAAAAAAAGAGTTCTGAATGGTCCGGATTAACCTGATTTCAAGTCCCCGAAATATATCTACTGCTTTTATGTATTCGTTCGCACAGCGCGAAGACACTATTGTTCTGGATGAACCATTTTATGCTTTCTATCTTGAAACAAGCGGAGCTGACCATCCCGGCAGAGAAGAAGTATTAATTAGCCAGCCCGTGAATGAGCAGGAGGTACTTAAGAAAATTTTTGGCCCCTGGGATAAGCCTGTACTTTTTATAAAGAACATGGCGCATCATATTGAACTTATGAATGAATCCTTTCTGGATGACGTGATCAATCTTTTCCTTATCCGCAATCCGAGACAAATCATTTCCAGTTACGCTCAGGTAATCAATCAGCCGGTTATGCGTGACGTTGGTATTGAATATCAATATCAATTGTTCAACCGTTTAAAATTGAAAAACCAGCATCCGCTTGTGTTGGATTCAGGGATATTGTTAGAAAACCCTGAAGGCGTACTTAACACATTGTGTGAAAGAATTGGAATTCCGTTTTCAACTCGAATGTTAAAATGGGCTTCAGGTCCCAAACCTTATGATGGCGTATGGGCTAAGCATTGGTATAATAATGTTCATCAATCAACAGGTTTCGACAAACAACCTACCAGCAACCGAGCATTGCCCAATCACCTGGCATCATTGCACGAACAAGCTCTTGAATACTACACTAAACTTTTGCCGTACTCGATCCATGCCTGATTGAGTAAATAAATAAGTTCCTGTTTTTCTGATTAGTGATGAGGTGCTTCCTCATGTTTATAGTAGTATTGCTTATCAAATTTTTTTTCATGCTTCAAAAATTCAATGCTAAGAATGCCAACATCAAGATCCACGTTGGTGGAGTTTTAGTATCGCGTGAAGATGCGAAGATCTCCGTGTTTGACAGTTCGGTTCAGGGTGGTGATGCCGTTTGGGAGGGACTGCGTGTTTACAAGAATGGAATATTCTGTTTAGACAGGCATCTTGATCGCTTAGTTGATTCCGCACATACGCTTGCTTTTGACCACATCCCTGAGAAACAACAAATCAAAAATGCCATCTTCGAAACACTTCAGGCCAACGGTATGCGTGATGAAACACATATTCGGTTAACCTTAACAAGAGGAGAAAAGATTACTTCAGGAATGGACCCAAGGTTAAACACAAAAGGATCCTGTCTTATTGTACTGGCAGAGTGGAAGCCATTAGTCTATGATAACGACTCGGGTATTCGTGTAATAACTTCCACACAACGCAGGAACAATCCGCAATTTCTTGATTCAAAAATTCATCACAATAATCTGCTGAATAATATCCTGGCAAAGATCCAGGCCAACGTGAGTGGCGTTGATGCCGCTGTTATGCTTGATCATCAGGGTTTTGTGGCAGAATTGAACGATACTAATATTTTCATGGTCCGTGACGGCAAAATTTTAACTCCATTTGCCGATGCCTGTCTTCATGGGATCACCCGTGGCCTGGTAATTGAAATCTGTAAAGAAAGTAACATCTCCATGGAGGAGCGTAACTTATCGCTTACCGAATTTTATACTGCGGATGAGGTATTTGCAACGGGGACAATGGGCGAACTAACTCCAGTGTTAGAAATTGACGGAAGAAAGATTACGAACAAATCTGGAAAAAAATTGTTACCCCTATTACAGGAACATTTTCACAAACTCATCCCTGTTCTATCAGAAACATTACCATTCTAGAATTATGGCAAAATCAACAACAATCAAATCCCTAAGCGGAGAAGTCTGGAAGGAGCTTAAGCTAAAGAAAGGGACAACAACAAAACGATACGCTGTTTCCAATAAAGGCAGGATCGTAAGTTTCAAAACCAGCATTGAAGAAGGTTACCAGTTACGACCAAGACTTACCCAGGGGTATCCGAGCATAACCATTGGCAGAGAAACAACCAGGCAGAATTATTATATACACCGCCTGGTAGCCGATTACTTTTGTAAACAGGCCAATCCCAAGCATAATTTTGTAATTCACCTGGATCACAAAAAAGAAAACAATAAAGCATCCAATCTGAAATGGGTAAAACATGAAGATCAGATTGAACATGCTAAAAAAGATCCCAATGTACTGATCCGGATGACGCCCGAGGAAGGCCCGAAACTTACTGCAGACAAAGTAAGAAAGATCAAACGGGCACTCTTCAATTCAAAAAAACAGCCAACGTTGAAAATGCTGGCCAAACAATTTAAGGTTTCCGACATGCAGATACACCGCATCAAAATCGGAGAGAATTGGAGCCACGTTAAAATCTGATTGGGTGAAACTATCTCAATTATTTTAAGCCACCCTGATAAGAGTGGCTTCTTGTTTTTAAATTAGCCACACCATAGTCCGAATTGAATCTCCTAACCATGCGCACTACACTTAGTATTTTACTCTGCTCCCTTTCTTTAATGTCATTTTCTCAGTCAGTGAAAAACCTGACTCCGTCAGTAAAACCTGAAGAGGCAGGGCTATCAACAGAACGTTTGACACGTATTGACAAAATGATCGATGAGCATGTAAAAAATAGCTGGATACCCGGAGCTGTTGTGTTACTTGTCAGAGATGGGAAAATTGTCTACCACAAGGCCTATGGGTATAGCGATATCGAAAATAAAGTAAGTTTAAAAAAGGATGACATATTCCGGATTGCTTCTCAAACGAAAGCCATTACCAGCTGTGCGGTAATGATGCTTTGGGAAGAAGGTAAATTTTTGCTGGACGACCCAGTTTCAAAATATATCCCGGAATTCAAGAACGCTACCATACTGAAATCTTTTAGGGCTGCTGACAGTACATACACCACTGAACCCGCCAAAGGTGAAATAACGATACGCCACCTGCTCACACATTCCTCCGGCATAGACTATGCAGCCATTGGCAGCAACGAATTCAAAGCCATCTATGCCAAAGCAGGTGTTCCAAGTGGCATTGGTGCCAACGATCAAATACTGGGTGAAAAGATAAAAATTCTTGGAACGTTACCATTAAAACATCAGCCGGGAGAAAAATGGACATATGGATTGAATACGGATGTTCTGGGTTATCTGATAGAAGTTTGGTCTGGATTAACGTTTGATGAATTCCTTAAGAAGAGAATTTTTGATCCATTGGGTATGAAGGATACCTATTTTTATTTGCCTGAAGAAAAGTATAAACGACTGGTGACCTTATATGAAGGAACGCCCACCGGAAAGATTGCCAGTACCAAAGGCAAAGTCTATGATAAGGTTAATCCAAACTATCCCGCGACAAAAGGAAAATATTTTTCCGGTGGTGCCGGCTTATCATCAACTGTAGAAGATTATGCTAAATTCTTGCAGCTGTTTCTCAATAAAGGAGAATATAACGGAGTTCGCTTACTGAGTCGTAAAACCGTTGAATTGATGTTGACCGACCAAAAAATAAAAGAGAGTTCTCCTTTTGGATTGGGATTTGGCCTGGAGACTATCGACAATGATTATCAGTCACCCTATTCTATCGGATCGTTCTCCTGGGGAGGTGCGTTTAATACGCATTATTGGGCCGATCCAAAAGAAAGATTAATCGGTTTGCTCTTCACCAACATTTATCAAACACCCTACTGGAGCATTGGTGAGAAATTTAAAGTATTAACCTATCAGGCCATTTCCGATTAACTATTCAGCTTAAACTTCATCAAGCTTGATGTTCCGGTAAAAACCATTTGCCTTTTCGTTGTAGGGTAAGATCAGTCTAAATCCCTGCCCTTCGGTTTGTGCGTTTATTTTGCTGGCGTCAATAAAATAGGGGATGTTCTTGCTATAAACAACGCGTGGCATAGGTATCAAGGTATCACCGGATAATAGTTTTATGGAATAAAATATAGTGAGCACATTTTTATGAATCTCGATTTTAATAGACTCGTTGTCAATACCCGGTACGTGGACATAAATTTCACGTCTGTCTTCAAATTGAACAAATTCAACATAAGGTTCACTAATACCACCATACAACGTATTCAGCACATCAACCGAAGAGATCATGTCTGAAAAACTGTTCTTTTTCATAATCTTAATTCCTTTCACACGTGACGGTCAATTGATATACCAGCTGTGAACTGTAGCCAAAACGTCATTCGATTAGACAAATTGGCTACCTTAAATGAATTATGTTACCTGATTTCAGCAATATTGACTACCTCAGAGAAGGGTCCGCTATCCAACAAAAAGGTTGGGAAATCCTTACCTCATCCGGAATTCTAATGGCACTCTCGCCTTTCAAGCCTATACTCACCGGAACACTTCCACTTGATATTTTCATAGAGAACAAAAGTGATCTGGATATCAGCTGTGAAGTATTTCATTCGCCCATTTTTATTCACTTCGCTCAGGACAACCTGACAAAGTTTAATTTCAGCCTGAAACAAAAAGAACTTCGCTCAATACCTTCTGTCATTATCAATTTTAGATTGAAAGATTTCGAAGTTGAGATTGTTGGACAGCCTCTTCCCATTAGAGAACAGACAGCCGTTCGACATTTACGGATAGAATATGCATTGTTGCAACACGGTGGCGAATCATTAAAAAACCAGGTATTAAATTTGAAAGCCAAAGGAATTAAGACCGAGCCAGCGTTCGCATCGTTGTTGCAGCTGGAAGGAGATCCTTACGAAGCACTTTTAAAACTGGAGGGCAATGAGCACCACAGAATTAAATACATCAACTAAAACAAGTCTGTACTCGCTGGCTTTTGCACTGGCTATTTTTACAATACTGTATAATGTAACAGAAGGTATTATTGCCACTTATTTTGGTTATCAGGATGAAGCGCTGACCCTCTTCGGATTTGGTGTTGATAGTTTTATTGAGATGATTTCAGGCATAGGCATCGCGCACATGATCATTCGTATGCGAAACTATCCCAACTCAGGTCGTGACACTTTTGAACGAACTGCATTACGCATAACCGGTTATGCATTTTATATTCTTGTAGGAGGCCTGATCATCTCAGCCGGGCTGATCCTTTACACCGGACAAAAACCTATCACTACCTTTTGGGGCGTTATCATTTCACTCATCAGTATTCTGGTAATGCTAGTATTGATTTACCTGAAGATCAGAACAGGCAAGCGACTAAACTCTGAAGCCATTCTGGCTGACGCCAATTGTACGAAAGTATGCATCTATATGTCTGTTATCCTGCTGCTTTCAAGTATCATTTATGAGTTCACTCACCTGCCCTACCTCGATGCAGCAGGAACGTTAGGCCTTGCCTGGTTTTCGTATCGTGAAGGAAGGGAGTGTTTCGAAAAAGCAAACAGTGATAACCTTTGCTGTCACCATGACTAAAACTGTTCAGAAAGTCTGTTATTCTTTAAACCGAAGTTTAAAAAACAACAGCGTTGAGGCAAGCATTAAGGTAAGCATGTTTGCAGCAATTACGGGAATATCCTGGACCATAAATCCATAGATCAGCCACAGGGTTACACCCAGGCAAAAAATTGAAAACATGCTGAGAGACAAATCTTTCGCAGAACGGGATTTCCAGGTTTTAATAACCTGTGGCAAAAAAGCGATGGTTGTACAACCACCGGCTACCAATCCTAAAAGTTGAATCGTATTCATAAGGTCTTAATTCAAAACAATTACACGACAAAAATAGGTAATCGTTGCGGTTGCAATCCCTCTATGTAATTTAATCTGCACCTTTGGTGACCTAAAACGTTTGCAGAAAAAGTTCTTTTAAAGCGATACTGACAGATCCGTGAATAACATCTGTTTTCAGAACTACACTTTTTCCTTCTTACCGCTGGCAATAGAACGGTAAATGGCTTCAATAACCTTCATATCCTTGAGACCTTCAGAACCATCAACGCTGGATTCACGGTTCTCAAGAACACACGCGGCAAAGTCTTCTAACTGCATGGCCTGGTGATTCACAACCGGCAAGTTCAGCTCGCCATTTTTTGTTCTTCCTTTGAGTGGTCCATAACCGTAAGCAGGACGAAGTTCAAGCCAGCCGTTCTCAGCTGAAAGAAACAAGCGCTCTACATTGGACGCATATGAAGTAATTGAATTGGAGACTGCACCACTGGGAAATTCCATTTGCCAGAAAATAGTCTCGTCTACATCTTTAAATTTCACCGGATCTGTTTTGAATTCCTGGGCCGTTACAGCAACAGGTTCTTCACCCGTACAATACCGTGCCGCCTGAATTGCATAGATACCCACATCCATCATGGCACCGCCTCCTGCCAGTGCTTTCTTCAAACGCCATTGTGTAGGATCTCCAATCTTGAACCCAAAAGAGCTTTCTACAATCTTGACAGCTCCAAATTCTTTCTTCTGTCCCACACGTGCTGCTTCCTGGTTAAAAGGCTCAAAATGCAGCCGATATCCTATCGATAATTTTACATTAGCTTTTTTGCAGGCAGCAATCATCTCCTCACATTCCTTAACGGATACAGCCATCGGTTTTTCGCAGATAACATGTTTGCCCGCTTTTGCTGCCCGGATTACAAATTCATGGTGCATGGAATTGGGTAGAACCACGTAGACCACATCAATGTCTTTGTTATTGGCAATGGAATCAAAATTCTGATAGGTATAGCAGTTCTTGTCCGGAATATTGAATTTCGTCTTCCATTTATCAATTTTAGCCGGGGTTCCTGAAACAATGCCTGCGAGGTAACAATTTTTTGTCTGCTGAAGGGCAGGTGCGAGCTGAAACTCAGCATAAGAGCCTAATCCAACCAATGCAACGGCAACCTTCTTTTGACTCCCCTGACCCTTAGCTGCGTGCGAGATCAGAGAAGGAACAGTTAATAATGTTGTGCCTATGCCAACACGTGAAAGAAAGTTTCTGCGAGAATAGGATTTCATAAGTGTTTTCCAGATTAAGGAAGTTAATGTAGATAATTCCTTATTGAAAACTACTCATTAAATAGTAAGCTAAATGTCCATGCGCTTGAGCTTATAATAACTTAACGAATTAAACACAACGATCCAGCCGAAAACAATAGCCACGCTGCCAAGGCTAAGAGAATCTTTTATTTCCTGCAACCAATACCGCGGGAAAGGCCATTCGATTAAATTCCATATGGAGCGCATGGGGAAAAATGGAATCAGGTCAGGCACGACCTCATCAATATTAGAAGTGATGATTGCTTCGATTGCCTGCGACAATAACAACAGTATAATGGTAAGGCCCGAACGTTGGATAAAAATACTGATTAGCAATGCATACGAAAGGAAGAAGAACAACTCCAGAAAGTAGGCAACAAAAAATTCAAGGTCAGTAATCAGATATTGAAATCGTATGACCGGACTGTAAATCAAACCTGTAACCAATCCGATAATAAAAATCATTCCCACACTCATCAGTGCCAACAGCCCATTTGTCAATATTTTGGATAACAGGAATTCTTCACGGCTCAGGCCATCAATTACATTCTGACGGATCGTACGGTATGAAAATTCGTTCGTCACGGAGATCACCACCATGATAGCCAGAATGATCTTCAAAAATCCACTGCACCAAATGAGGTTCAACCAAACGTCAGGGAAATGATAAATCGGAATACGGTTAACATTAAGATTCTCCCCCAGACTTTCAATAAGCCGGGCTGCTAGTTTCAATAATTCCATACCACTGGCTGCTCCGAACCCCAGTGTCAGAAAATACAAGCCACAAACCACCCAGAAGGTCCGGTAGCTGGTCATTTTCTTTAAATCTATCTTTAGCAGGTGCAGCATGATTTACTTATTCGATTCCGATAATATCTCCAGAAACATCTTTTCGAGGCTTTTCTTTTGCGTAACCAGATGGTTCGCTACAACACCTTTGTCAAACAAAAACTTGTTCAGGTCCTTGCTTTTAAATCCGCTCCGAAGCGTTACATGATAACTACCATTTTCACGGTTAATGTTCGATATACCCGGAAATGTCAGGAGCAATTCTTTCAGATTAGCAGTATCCGCATTTACTTCAACTGTTTCGGCACCCTTGCCTACTTCATCTACCGGACCGGTATAAACAAGAGAACCCTTTTTTAATACTGCGAAATGCGTACACACTTTTTGAACTTCGTCCAGCAGGTGACTTGCCAGAATAATAGTCTTGCCACTTGCTGCGATTTTCTTAATAAGTCCTCGGATCTCCGCTATACCCATCGGATCAAGACCGTTGGTAGGTTCATCCAGTATAAGTACAGTCGGCTCGTTCAACAATGCAGATGCAATAGCAAGCCGCTGCTTCATCCCCAATGAATAGGTTCTATACTTATCGTTCTTACGATCAGCCAACTCCACCAACTCCAGCACTGTGGGTATATTGGCTACCGGGCACTGCTTAATCATGGCGTTTAGTTCCAGATTTTTTTGTCCGGTCAGGTATGGATAAAAGATCGGATGTTCCAGTACGGCACCTATTTTTTTTCGAACGCTACTGGAGGGTTCATGATCAAACCATTTAAAATCACCACTGGTAGGATTGACTACTCCCATTAACATTCCCAGGGTAGTGGTCTTACCACTACCGTTTGGGCCAAGCATACCAAATACCTGGCCTGCTTTTACCTCCAGGTTGAGATTGTTCACGGCACACAGATGGCCGAATTTTTTAGTGAGACCTTTAATGGAAAGGACGGAACTCAAAGCTGATGCGTTTAGTGGTCTTTACAATGACCGTTAAAAATAGCAATTAATTAGTCGAGTGCCTTATCTGAAAATGCCTTTATCTTCTTGCCGATTTCTGAATTGCGGTCAATCGAGTTAATAAAACTGCTGACCTTGCTCAGTTCAATGCTACCAACCATATCCATGACCATGAATTGCGTGGAATCGTTTACTAAAACTACTACACCTTCTGTTTTGCCGTTCTTCTCTTTCATGTACACATTGAAATTCTTCCCTTCATGGCGGGCTGTCATCATTTCCTCAAACGCTTCTGACCTATAGTCTGTTGAAAGCTTCTTGATTTCTGCAGGTGTGATGGAATTGGTTCCCTCCTTCTTGATGACCAGGAACTTCATCTTTTCAATATCCTTAATCAGGTCATCAAACTCTTTACTTTCTTCCTGATTGAGCATGCGAAGCGTATTGTTATAAAAAAATAAAGAAAGAGCATCGCTGTATTTCTTATGGAGACTTTCAGTCGTTTTACTTTGCGCCATAACGGAGGTAAAGCCGAGGGCTAAAACAAGTAACAGGATATATCGCATAGCTGGGTTTGTTCTGGAGAATGACACTTTAATATCGGAAAAATTAAAACAAAACAATAAGACTGTATTCCGGATTGGTGATTTGAACGTAAAGTAATGGGAAGTGGGTTGTCTGCTGACTCATAAAAAAAGAAATGGATCAGAGCACTTTCTTCGGATCTGATCCATTTCAAACGTTAGTCCTTCTTCTCTTCTATCTTCTGCAGATTCTCAAGACCTTTCACATCCATCTTTTTACCGATTTTAGCTACCTGCTTCAGGTCTATTTCGCCCACCAGTGTCATCACCATAAAATCATCGGTTCCACCTGCAATCATCACGAGTTCAGAAATCTTTCCGCCACTCTCTTTAATATAGAACTTCATGTCTTTGTCTTTGTCACGAACGGACATCAGTTCTTCAAACTCCTTTACAGGTATTAACGTGAAAGCCTCTTTATAAAGTTTGCGGGCATCTGACGTGTTTTCTTTCGCCAGTATGCGCAGACCTTTCAATTTACTGATAGCATTCAGCACTTCCTGATCTTCCTTGCTTTCCACTTCCATGTTGGTGAACAGGCTGAACATTTTGCTGCTCACCGTTACCTGTGTGAACGATTCATCATCCTGGTATTTCGTGAAAAACTTGGAAATAGCGTCCTGAGCAAAAACTGTGTTTACTCCGATCATCATCGCTGCAATAACAAATATCTTTTTCATGGTTTTTGATTTTCAAATTGTTTGACTTGTCTGTTGTGTGTGAAGTGCGAGGTTACTGCTCTTTACCTTGTTTCTGAATTTCTTCCTGCGCTTCGTTAAAGAGATTTATTTTTCTGGCCTGGTCTTCGGCTGTTCCGAAACTTTTTGAGATCATCTGCAAAGCCTTTTTAGTTTCTTCAAAGGCTAGTTTGGGATCGTCATAGGTGTCTACTAGCGCCTGGGGTGTGGACTTGCGAATCTCATCACGAATAAACCAGGTGGCGACCATCAATACTGCCACTCCCGCAGCGATCCGCATGGTATTGTAAACCAGCCTCGCCATTTTACTTCGTTTAGGCGCATTAACATGACTGATCATGTTGCCATCAAACGCGATGTCATTCAATGATTTTTTTTTATTGCTTTCAAAGTAGCGGAAAAGGGAAGCTGTCTCCTTTAAGTGTTCCGGAATGTTACTACCCGTAAAGTACTCACGGAGCTGCTGCTCTTCTTCCAGGGAAGTTTCAGCGTTCCAGTACTTGTTGAGCAATTCATCTATTCGTTTAGAGTCCATACGCATTCATCTTTACCAGTTTCTCACGCACGGTATTCCGCGCTCTGAATAAATTTACTTTCACCTGGTTCATGTCCAGTTCAAGGATCTCACAAATCTCGTTGTAGCTGTACCCTTCTACATCACGCAGGTGAATTACCTGGCGTTGTTTCTCGGGTAAGGTTTCAATCAGTTGGTTGATCCGGTTCATACTTTCGCGCATTTCGGTTGATTCATGGGGCGTAAGGGCTTCATGACGAACATCAAAACTGTCTTCAATCGGCTGAGTCTGTTTACGGTTCAATGAGCGGATTCTGTCGAGGGAAAGGTTTTTGGTGATGCGCATACACCAAGCCTCCCAGTTCTGTACTTCCGGCATCTGCTCCCGGCCGTTCCAAACCTTGATGAATACTTCCTGTACCACATCCTTGGCTTCTTCTTCGCTTCCCAAAAACCGGAGAGCAAACCTAAAAAGCTTGTTTTTGGCTGGTAATACCCGGTTTTGGAACGATTCGAGATTCATCCGTTGAAATTCAATAGCAAGACGATGAGGGGTTACGGTTGTTACAACCCGATTAAGAAATTTTTATAAAGTTAGACTTTTTATCAGCAGACTACTTTTTCCGTTTTGCCTTCGCCTCCTGGATGAGTTTCATATCCACATTACCTTTTGAAATGGCGCTATAATTACCCTTTCCTAAAACGGTCAATTTCTCCAGATTCTTTGATGAACCCGAGCCCTTTCCAAAGTTGAAGACGGAAAGGAAAATATCTTCTTTAGCAAAACTTTCAATCAGCTGAATGGTCTCTTCACTTACGGCAAATTCTCCATCGGTTGCCAGGATGATGCGGTTGTTTCCTCCACGGATATAATTTTCATCGGCTACTTTGTACGCCAGCTTCAGCGCAGCATTGCCATCCGTTTTTCCCGCTGATTTCAACTTGTCAATGGCGCTTTGAATTTTCTTTTCCTCCTTAAATGAAACGGGGTCTAAAATCACTTTGGGTTTTTCAGAGAACACAACAATACCTACTTCATCTTCCTGTCGCATCATCGTGAGCAGATCAAGAACTGATTGTTTAAGCACCGGCAATTTCTCCGGAGTATTCATAGAACCTGAAACATCAAGCAGCAGGATCATGTTGTTGGTGGCATAGCCTTCCATCGACCGGACATTTCCACCGGGTTCCGCCAGGTAGATCGTATCACGTTTCTCTATATAAATAGTATCATGCTGGACGCTTGTGCTATGGGTATTTATGTTCGGAGCTGGCTCAACAGGTGGATCTTGTGTTGCAGTCGCTGTAACTTCAGGCGTTTTGATGACTGTTGGTGTCTCCTGAGCAGTTTGTGTCACCACAATCATCTTTGATTCCGGAGTAGCCGTTTTCGGTTTTTCCATTTCTTTTTCAGGATAGTATACTTTATCCCACAACTCCAATTGATACACCGTTTTTAGCAGGAGAACCGTTTTCGAGAGTTCACAGAACCTGTTGTAGTCATCAGCAATGTCATTGTAAAAATATTGAAGCTTATAGTATGGGTCGTCATACCGGCTATAATCTCCAACAGGTTGGTTCTTGGCAATTTGTTCACTGAAGTTCCGTGATGTTTTCGGAAGATCTTCGTAAGGGGTATACGGACATAAGCCATTATATCTCCCCAATTTTTCAATGCCTTTCATGTTGTCATATTCTTTGGCGATCACATCACGAAGACTCTGGTCTATCTTTTCTGTTGAGATACTAATAGTAGCATCACCTTTGTAAAAAAGTTTTGCTTTCATCAATGCATCGTGATCCAGGTCAGCCAGGTCGCGCAATGCCTTCCCGGATTTGTACCATGAACTGGCCGGATTCGCAGGAGGATAAGCATCGTAAACTTTACGGATGTCTGCGTAGAACAACTCCTTGCGTTCATCCCATGTATCGATGAGCACTTTCTGTCTCTCGATGATTTTATAGACATGTTCAACGTGATCTTTTTCATACTGCCCGCTTTCCACTTCCGCCTGCAGCGATGAGCTCTGATCATTCATTTCTTTCAGAATATTGATCAGCACTTCCGCCTGATCATTCAGCGGTTTGGCTACAGCCGGAGGAAGTGACTTACTGTCAACAACGGTTTTCTGGTAGTAGGATAACGGAAGTTCAAAATTTTTGAATTCGTAGTGCATCGGGTTACGCTTCTCGTACGAAGCCATAGTCCGGTAATCAGCTGCAGTTCCATTAAAGTGTTGCATTGATGTCTGCATCTTGCTCACCTGATAGTATGTTTCATTAATGAATTCCACATAGCTCGCCAATGCCGCATAAACGGGTTTGGATATGGCCACTTTTTGAACAGCGATGGTTACCGGAGTTCGTGGAATGTCTTTGAAAGGTTTTACGTCAATGCTCTCTGACTTAACGGTTGAACGAACTTCAAACAACGGGACATATTTAATCGACTTTAGTCCATAGTAACCATCCTGCATGGCAAACTGAAGAAATGTATTGTGATCGGACACCAGCGTGCCATTAAAATAATTGATCAGATCGAGATAAACCTGGTTACTGTACGCATCTGATTTCTTTGCCTCATAGTTGTATTTATCCAGGCCATTGCGTTTGATGCTCAACACCTCGCCAAGATTTTCAAGGAAAGAGCTCCACATGGTTGATGCAGGATATTTCAGAGTCGGGGGACTGCTTTTAAGTGATTTAAGTTGTGCATCCGTCTGCAGAATACTTTGTTCCAGCTTGTCCACCGGCCAGCCGGTATGAACTTCTTCATTCATATTCAAATTCCACAGATCAAGAAACGCACGTTCACGTTCTACTTCAGCACGAAGCAGTCTGTCTGTTTTACGGTACGGACCTTCAGGTGCTCCGGCTGTCAGTTTCTTTGCCACAGATTCAAGTTCGAGTTGCAAGGCTTTCTGTTTCTGCCTGTAATCGGGAAGCAGCGCCTGAACTTCTGCAATGATCGTGTTGGCTTTTGCATAGTTGTCGGTTTTATAATCCTCAAGCTTGTGGTAGGTATCAAGCTCTTTACATTTTCCATCGATCTTCTCAGCCACCGATTGCAATTCTTTTAACCGGGCATTCAGTGTGGTAGTGTAGGTTGAACTCAACCCCTTGCTCGCAGTACCTACTTCCTTGAGATAATATTCCTCCAACTGCACCGGACAAACATACCGTGGCGGACCATAGTATCCCTTTTCCTTACGGTGGATTTTAGGATAATACGTCATCAGACTACTGACCACCAGCGACACTTCACTGCCCGATTGATTGGCATAGTCTACATAGCTATTAAGTGCTTTCTGCTGAGCTGAAGTTATGGTTTGAGCAAATCCGGAAACGGACAATAAAACCAGGAAGAGGGTTATGAATCGCATCTTCGAACTTAAGAAAAATCTGTTAAATGAGAGATTACTGACACGTAATGATCTCATCACATAAATATGTGTGTTCGGTATGAAATGAACTTTCTATACTTCAAATTTCGTTAGACAGGCAGCATGGACAGAAATCATTTCATTCATAGTCTGTTGGCATTATTCAGTATGAGCACATTAACCGATTTAAAAAAATTCAGCGATACCCTGAGCAAATCAGACCAGAAAACACCGTTGCTTTTTATCGGCCACGGTTCTCCGATGAATGGTATTGAAGACAACGAATTCAGCGCAGGATGGGAAACCCTGGCAAAAGAAATTCCTTTGCCAAAAGCCGTGCTCGTGGTATCAGCGCATTGGTACACAAAAGGAACTTTCATCACGGCCATGGAACACCCGAAAACCATTCATGATTTTGGTGGTTTTCCAAAAGCCCTGTTTGATGTTCAATATCCTGCTCCGGGCAATCCTGCACTCGCTAAAGAAACCGCATCGCTGATTCATAAAACGCAAGTGGGCCTCGATCACGAATGGGGACTTGATCACGGCACCTGGTCTGTAGTAAGAAGAATGTATCCCGAGGCAAAAATTCCGGTGCTGCAACTGAGCATTGATTACAGCAAAGGTCCGCAGTACCATTATGAGCTCGCCAAAGAACTGGCCGAACTTCGGAAGAAAGGTGTATTGATTATAGGAAGCGGAAACATGGTTCACAACTTACGCATCATGGATTGGAGCCTGAAGGATTCCGGCTATGACTGGGCTGAAGAAATGAATGAAACGTTCAAAAAGAAAATTACAGCGGGCGACCATACCTCATTGATGGAGTATGAAAAACTGGGGCAGGCTGCAAAACTTTCCATTCCTACTGCGGAACATTATCTGCCCTTGCTCTACATCCTGGGTTTACAGGAGAAGAATGAGCAGGTATCGTTCTTCAATGATAAAACACTGATGGGATCAATCTCTATGACCTCCGTGAAGATTTCTGCCTGATCCAGTCGCATTAATTCTGACTATTCATGATATTAGGGTGATCGTAGCCATGATGACCTATGAAAAATATCCTCACCCTTCTGTTGTGCCTGTGTTTCATAAATGCTTCATTCGCACAGAGCAATTTTGTTGTTGAAAGAATCCAATTAGCCAGTACTCTTGATGAGGGAAACAAGTCATTTGTTCCCCGGTTAAAAGACAATAAAAATCCTAAAAGTCCGGTTGTTGCCAAAGTAAATCAATACATCCTGGACCGCTTTGAGATCACCAGTTTCGACCAAAAAGAACTGGAAGAATTCCGCTGGTCTGATCTTGACTTCAGGCATGAGATCCTGGATAACCTGCTTTTCATATCTTCTTCCGGTGAGTATTATGCCGCGTACCCGAACTATGTTGAAGAAGAATTATTCTTTGATCTAACCACAGGTGAATTATTAAAAAACAGCGACATCCCTTTTCAGGCACTTTTCAGTCTGAAAGGATATTTTGACTTTATGAACAAGCGCTGGTTGTCTGGTGTCAAACCGGCTTTCAAAGAAGCGCTGGAATGTTCGGATAGCGCTGAGCTCTTCTGCAGTTATTATGATATCACGGAATATAGTTACGCACCCAACAAGTCATTCACCTGCTCCCTCGAAACCGACTGTTATCCCCGCGCGCTGCTCGCCTGTGCACCAGGACATTCCATTACCTTAACCAACGATTCCATAACACAATACCTTAGTGACTTTGGCAAGAATGTTCTTATCACCAGACAGTATAGTCAGCTGAAAGGCGTTAAGAAGTATCAATTCAATAAAAGTATTGAATCACAAATTCCGGATAACGTCTTCGTGGTGGGTAAGATTGGCGATAAATATGATTTCAGCATGGCCTTTCAACTCAATCGCTCAACACATAAAGCAACCGGCTATTATTACTACGAGCGGAAAAAAATCCCCATCACGCTCACCGGAACAGCAACACCGGCTTCCATCCAGTTGGAAGAATCATCAAAGGGGCAAGTCACCGGGAGGATGTCACTTACATTGCATACCAATTATGAGGAGAACGGCTTAGCCGTGTATGAAGGAGGTTCCTTTGATAATGCCGTTTACGTTACCGGCAACTGGGCTAGCCCCGATGGAAAGACAAACATGAACATTACCATCACAGAGATCAAAATCTCCAACCGGATACGATAAATCAATACCATTGTTTCTCATTCGGGAAGTTACGTTCTTCGTAACCATATGCTTTCATTTTTTACCCCTAAAATTATTTTGCTTACGGTCATGTATGCTATCACCATCTTTACGGTGGCACGCATCATTATGGATTCCAGAAACCCCACCAAGGCATTGGGGTATCTTCTCCTGGTTATTATGGTGCCCGTGATCGGAGCTATCATCTATTTTTCGTTTGGTGTGAACTACCGGAAAAAGATTCTGTACAGTAAAAAGCTCATCGCTAACGATGCCTTAATGCACCAGATCAAAACACAAATTATTAAGTCTACCCAACAAATACTGGAACAGAATAAACACAAGCTTCACGGGCAGGAAGATATGGTGAACCTGTTGCTGAATGATTCCCTGGAACCGCTTTCATCCAATCGGGTAACGCTTCTTACCAATGGCGAACAAAAGTTTCCGGATGTATTAAAAGCGCTTGAGGCTGCAAAACACAGCATACATATTCAGTACTACATTTATGAAGATGACACCGTTGGCAAGCAGATTCGGGATATTCTGATTCAGAAAGCAAAGGCTGGTGTTAAGGTCAGGTTTATTTATGATGACTTCGGAAGCCATGGACTGAATCGAAAATTCTTTAAACCCATGAAAGAAGCCGGTGTGGAGTGTCAACCCTTCTTCAGAGTTCACCTGATGTTCACTGCCAGCAAGCTCAATTACCGGAACCACCGGAAGACCATTGTTGTGGATGGTTGTGTTGGATTTATCGGAGGCATTAATATTTCAGACCGTTACATCAATGATGACACAAAGGACAAAGAAAAACTGTACTGGCGGGATACGCATATAAAGATTGAAGGCAATGCTGTACTCAGTCTTCAATATCATTTTCTGGCCGACTGGAATTTTTGTTCGAAACAAAACATACAGCCTGACGAAGTTCTGTTTCCGCGGTCAACCGATCTGCCGAAAGGTGACTCGCTTGTGCAGGTCGTTGCGAGCGGACCGGATTATCCCAATCCATCCATTATGCTCTGTTACTTCACAGCCATCGTAAATGCGAAAAAGAGCGTGTACATCACGTCACCTTATTTTATTCCCAACAACAGTATTAATGATGCCATTAAAAAAGCAGCCCTAAGCGGTAAAGACGTCCGGCTGCTTGTACCCAGTGTATCGGATTCAAAGTTTGTAAATGCAGCATCGCGATCCTATTACGAAGAACTGCTCGCCTGTGGCGTAAAGATCTATTTATATGAAAGAGGTTTTGTTCATGCCAAAACCATCGTTGCTGATGATAACCTGGCCATCGTTTCAACCGCCAATGTTGATTTCCGGAGTTTTGAATTTAATTTCGAAATCGGAGCGGTAGTGTATGGTGAACGGATCTGCCGTGAGCTCACGGAAGCATTTCTGCACGACATTGAACGAAGCGAATTGCTGTCGCTGAATTTATGGCGACAGCGCAGCGACCTTGATCAACTGGCAGACAGGGCGGCACGACTATTATCTCCTTTGCTATAAACTATCCGTTCCGTCTGAAATTCGGAAGGGAGAGTTTAAATTTCAACACCGCGATCCGAATGATGAAAATTGTCAGGATGGAAATGATGAGGTTAATTTCACGATCAACACCCACCTTATACAGTATGAGGTAGAGAATAGCACCCGCCAGGCAGGCTGTTGCATAAATCTCTTTCCGGAAGATGACCGGAATTTCATTTGTTAATGTATCGCGAATCACACCACCCATTACCGCGCTGAACATTCCCATGATAGCCGCAATCTCCGGCCGGACACCAAGACTCAGCGCTTTCTCAACACCGAGTATTGTAAAGAATGAAATGCCTACCGTATCGAAAAAAACAAATGTACGCCTGAGCCTGATCAGCGATCTGAAAAAAAAGTAAGCGATGATGACACCTGCAAAAATGGCATATAGAAAATAGATATCACCTATCCAGACTAACGGATAACTTCCCAGCATCATATCGCGGAGCGTACCACCACCGATAGCGGTTATAAATCCGGTGAAACCGGCTCCGAATAAATCATCATGATGGTCCTGAATGGCCAGTGCGCCCGAAATGGCAAAGAAGAAAGTACCTAATAATTCAAAAGTATACTGTAACGTCATGTCAGCTAAGGTAACAAGAATGAACCGCCCGACTAACTACTTCACCAATTAAATCGGAGCGGTTCTCCTTGCAATCTAAACTAACAAACTCAACGATTTGGATTCAATTTGAAGGTAACGGGTAAAACCATTCTTACGGATACAGCTCTGCCTTGTTGTGAGCCGGCTTTCCAGGCTGGCATGGCAGAAATTACACGGATAGCTTCCTTATCACAATCATCACTTATCCCACGCACTATGGAAACATCCACAACTTTCCCTTCACGATTTACAATGAAGCCCACGTATACGGTACCCTGGATTTCCATTCGTTGTGACTTTGACGGATAGCGAAGTTTACGTTGAAGATATTTTATCATCTCTTCCATGCCACCCACATAAGAGGGCATCACCTCAGCCGTGATAAATGGTTTATCATCATCAATAACCGGAAGAGATACTGCAGGTGTTAAATCAAAATCACCAGTATTAACATCAACACTACCGTTTGGATCTCCGTGATCATCAATAACGGGTGGTGCGGGATCTTCAGCCTCTGGCTCATCCTCAACGTTATGCGAAACAACAACGGGTGTCAGATCCCTGACCAACTGTCTTGCCGGAGGCGGAGTTATGGTTTGCACTGGTGGTTTTATGGGTTCGATGCGTGGAGGGGGAAATACGATAATGGTAGAGTCTTTGCCAGTGTCCGTTGAGGGATCTTTTTTATTGAGAAATGAAAAACCCGACAGTACTAAAAATCCAACGGCTCCGAGCAAACAAATTCCCGCAGCGGTTGTTGCATTTCCGGAATACGACTTCCGGATATCATACGCTCCATACTCCTTATTTCTGTTCTCGAAAATCAGATCTTCCCAACCTGATGCGACTTCATTTTCCGTTTTCATACGCGTAGATGGTTAAGTTTATAGGTTACTCGAT
>DASXWH010000268.1:0-4680 GCA_036503775.1 Ohtaekwangia sp. | reverse complement strand
AAGTGTTGCCATCCCCAGTCCGTTCAGCAATCAGAATTTTGTTATTCATAAACTCATGCGCGATTACGGCCTGAAAAATGAAGACATAAAGTTTGTTATTCTGCCACCACCAGACATGCCGACATCCCTGGCATCGGGTGCTATTGATGCCCACTTTGTTGGCGAACCGTTCTGTGCCAAAGCCGAACTCGATGGAACAGGAAGAGTGCTTTACTACGCCCGTGATATATGGCCGAACTTTATCTCCTGTGCGTTGGTGGTGCACGAAGACCTGATCCATGAAAACCCGGCAATCGTTCAGGACCTCGTGCGGGGTATTGCAGAGTCTGGCGAGTGGGCTGAGACGCATCGGGCTGAAGCAGCCAAACTGGTTGCTCCGTACTATCGCCAGAATGAAAAAGTACTTAACTATGTGCTTACGGCAGATCCGAAACGGGTAAGCTATGTTAACCTTACTCCAACCGATGACGACTTTCAGATGATACAGGATATGGGAATTGAAATGGGATTACTCACGAAGAATGTTGCCATGAAAGATCTTATTGACCGGCAGTTCGTACCCGAACAAATCAATCCTGCACCCATCAATGCATCCGGCATTCCGGATAACCAATAGGAGGTACAGGTTGAAATTTGAGAATGGCTGATGAATTGATTAGTTTTATCCGCAGACTCAAAACCAACTTAACTTTAAAAAAAATGGCAAGCACTAAACTTATCGTTTCAAATCAGGGACAGATTAAAGGCAATCAGGGTGTAATCCTGAAGAATCAGGCCGTGATCAAGACAAACCAGAAAATTATTGTTGATAACCAGAAGGCGCTGAAGAACAATCAGAACATCATCATCGCCAATCAGAAGGCCATCATCAAGAATCAAACTTCTATTCTGAAAAATCAGAAGACGCTGGATACCATTGTAAAGAATCAGCAATCTATTCTGAAAGCGGTGAAGAAGTAAGGATATTTCCTTTTATCAGAAAGCGTACTGCAACAGCAGTACGCTTTTTTTATGACCGGAGTGTTATTCTTTTTTTACGGCCTGGTTAAGGTTGATCTCTTTCATAACATCCGGTGAGGGAAGATCGATAACAAGTTGTGTGGCATAATCGATTTCAATTTTAGCTTCCTTCAGGCTGCATTCCAGTAAATGGCCACCCGTAGTTTTGTCAACATCGATAATGTGAAAATGATACGTTGGACTGTTCAGCACATCGGCAGCTTTAGGGGTGTAAAATCCAACCAGTATTCCGCTGAAATTCTTCTCCTCAAAAAATGCCTCGGAGGCTTCCTGCAACGGAACGTAGGGTTTCGGTTGCTCATAGAAACTTCTGAACTTCACATACGAAAAGGCAGCCGTGATCTTAATGGCGGCAAACCGGTTCTTGTCCAGTAAACTATCGAGGTAAAGTTCAAGTTGTTTCAATGTGCGGATGTTTTGTTTTAGTCCGATCATTACTTCAGATCGGAAAAATTTCACGGCAGCAAAAGGGATTTTACGTTGGGGGTTCAGGATACCCGCTTTACCTGTAGCAGGAATGGTATACGGTGTGCCATTCAGTAATACAATTTCTCCGCTCAAAGCTTCTTCACTGCCTACACCGAAATCACCATATTTCTTCAGATCAGCGGCAGTTGCCGTTCCATCATACTGCCCGAGGTAAATAGCACTGTTCAATGAAATGTAGTGAATCGCATCGGCTGGCTGTGCTTTACACAACGTAGCAATTGAAATGCACATGCAGGCGGCAACGATCTTCATGGTTTGGTGACGGTTACACTCCATATCGTATTGGCAGCGTCATCCGCCACCAGTAAGGTTCCATTGCTTAAAACCGTCACGCCTACCGGCCGGCCATAGACTCTGCTTTTCTTTGGATCATTGATAAAACCCGTGAGAAAATTCTCAGGCCTTCCGCTGGGTTTTCCATTGGTGAAAGGAACAAATACGACTTTATACCCCGATAGCTCGGAGCGATTCCATGATCCATGCTGCCCGATAAACGCGCCATTGCGATAGTGTTCGGGGAAAGACGTCTGGTTGTAAAAAGCCAAACCGAGCGAAGCCGTATGTGCGCCAAGTGATACATCGGGAATAATGGTTTTCTTGACCAGGTCCGGTCGCTGGCCTTTCATGCGGGGATCTTCATTTGGACCCCAGTACGCATACGGCCATCCGTAGAACCCATCCCGTTTAACGCTGGTCAGGTAATCGGGAACAAGTTCATCACCCAGGTCATCCCGTTCATTCACGGCTGTCCATAATATAGTGGTGCCCGGATAGAATTGCATTCCTACCGGATTCCGAAGTCCGGAGGCATAGATTTTTTCATCACTGCCATCGGGATTTATTTCCAGTATGTTCGCTCTGCGAACTTCGGTCTCCATTCCATATTCACCATTGTTACTGGCGGAACCAACGGAGATCAGAATCTTCTTTCCATCGGGACTGGCAATGATGTTGCGCGTCCAGTGATTGTTGTATCCGCCAGCCGGAAGATCAAGAATCTTTCTTCCGGTTTCGGTGATATGATCCTGTCCCGCTTTGTAGGGAAACCGTAACAATGCATCGGTATTCGCGATGTAGAAAAAATCATTTAAGATCAGCATGCCAAATGGCTTGTTCAGATTGGCCAAAAATATATTCCGGAAATCATAGGTACCATCGTGATCTTTGTCTTGTAAGATTGTGATCTGGTTAAGGCTGCCGGCAGATGTACTGGCTTCACAAACAAAAATGTCACCATTGGGTCCCTGGTAAATCCACCGAGGATTTTTAAACCCATCAGCAAATTTGGTTACCGTAAATCCGGTGGGAGCCTGAGGTAATTTACCTTCGATCCATCCTACTACCTGCGGATGATTGGTAACGGATCTTGTGGCATAGGGCTTGGGTAGCGAAACGGTATCCTGGGAATAAGCAACACGACAGGAAAACAATAATACTATAGAGCAGAAGGTGATCGTAATTCTCATATATGATATTTTGCTCAACACGTAAAAGAATCATTCCACCGCATTTCACTGGCAGTGTTTTTTGATAAAGTATATTCCGGACTGCAAAAAATCCACAACATGAAGCCAATACGCGCTATCCTTTCTTTTCTTCTGCTTTTAATAACCTTTTCAGGATTTGCTCAAAGTCCCCAACTGACCAAACTCTGGGAAACGGATTCTACACTAAAGGTTCCTGAGAGTGTATTGTACTATGCGCCTGAAAAAATATTGTTTGTATCGTGCATCGATGGTAAGCCAGATGAGAAAGACCTCAAAGGATCAATAAGCAAAGTGAATCTGGATGGAAAAATTCTGAAAGCCAACTGGGCGGTTAACCTCAGCGCACCGAAAGGCATGGGTATAGCTAAGGATCAGCTTTATGTGGCAGATCTGTCGGAAGTTGTAGCTATTGATCTGAAGTCTGGTAAGATAAGCAGACGTATTCCGGTTGCGGGTTCAATATTTCTCAATGATATAACGATCGATGATAAAGGCGTGGTATACGTTTCAGATTCACGTACAGGAAAAGTACATCGTATTCAGGGATCAAATGTTACGACCTACCTCGAGAACAAAATGGGTGTAAATGGTTTGCTGGCGGTAGGAGATGATCTTTACCTCACCGTGAAAGATACGTTGTATCGTTCGGATAAGAATAAGAAACTTACTCCCATAACTACAGGCATGGATCAAAGCTCAGATGGTATTATCAGAATCGGAAATGATTTTATAGTATCCTGCTGGAACGGAATCATTTACCTGGTAAAGGCTGATGGTAATAAGATTGAATTGTTGGATACACGTCCAGCCGGTTCGAACACCGCGGATATCGGTTATGATCCGTCTACCCAAACACTCTATGTTCCTACATTCTTAAAAAACAGGGTAGTGGCGTACCAGATAAAACGCTGAGTGCGCTGGCTACTTTCCTTTGCTAAAGGGTAAATCCGAAATTATCATCCGGCTGCGAATGGCCGCTTCGTATCCTCGATGAGATTAATCGATAAGATTTCTTCGATAAAGACATGGGTGAGAGAAGCCAGATTGTTTTGATCATACCACTTCAACACAACCACTTCATCCTTTCCATCTTTATAGATGTCTTCTACAATGGAAAGAAACTGGCCCTCACCGAGTGCCGGAGAAGAAACAGAAAGCTTTTTGCCCGTTTGTTTGCACTGCGTTAGCTTGCGCAACGTTATTTTGCGAATCTGATTTAATCCGGTCTTGGCCTTTTTGAAGAAGGATGTGGGCTCTGATGGCGAAAGAGTTTGTTTCATAACCCGAATTTTTAAAATATCATGCCATGTAATAAGTCGATTGCTCTATATTATATGGTTGAGCGTTCGCTTATAGTAGTATGTGTATACTGTTGTATTCAGGGATGGTGACAATAAACTCGCTTCCTTCTCCCGGTTTACTGACTACCGTGATGTCGCCATGATTCTCCTGTATCAACTCCTTGCAAAGCGTAAGTCCCAGGCCGCTCCCTTTTTCATTTCGTGTACCGGGTTGAGTGATATTTTCATTTAAAGAGAAAAGCTTCTCCTGGATCTCAGCGGAAATTCCCACGCCTTTATCTTTCACGGAAATACGAATGGAATTTTGCGTACGGCTGGCGGTGATGGTTACATCACTTTCAGCATGACTGAATTTAATACTGTTGGATAGTAAATTCCGGATA
>DASXWH010000267.1:0-3574 GCA_036503775.1 Ohtaekwangia sp. | reverse complement strand
AACTCAATCCCGGTTAAACGTTGGACACGGAATGAATTTTTCTTTCTTGCGGGTGTGTACCTGGGCAGCCATGTCCAGCTTGAATTTCAGCGCCAGCTCATGTGACCCGCCTGAGATCGGGCCAAGGTTTGAAACGGTGAGATCATAACTGTAGCTCAGCTCCACTTTTTGCATTTGAAAACCGAGAATGATAACTACCGCATCCTGACTCATATTATCACTTACATTTTGTTTCAGCGGAATACCGCGATACCACAAGCCGAGCACAACAGGCTCATACAGGAAGTACGTTCCGATATCCAACTGATCAAAGTTGCCTTGTTGTTTATAAATAAAAGAGGGCGCTATGGCTGCGATGCGATCCTTTTTGAACAAGCCGTGATACAACGGAATGCGTACACCCGCGTGAATAGTAGTCTTGATCGGAATCTCCGCCTCATCTCCTACCAGCGACCGGTTGGGTTTATTCAAATGCGTGGATGCCACACCGATCCAGAACTTCCGGTTATAGGCCAGAAGGCCACCTCCAAAATCAAAGTATGTTGTGTTCTGCACTGCTTCTGTAGGCGGTGGCGGATCGTTGCCATTAAAATCCAGCTGATCGTAAAACAGCAACCGGTTGTAATCAATACTCCGGAACCCCACACCAAAATTTAATCCGGATGACAGTATCCAGTTTTCCGTGAGCTTTACCTTATACGCATATTGAAAATTGAACTGCGTTGATTTCAAACCTGCTGAACCGGCTTTATCCACCACGATCAATGCACCGAGTCCGCTGTTATACTGGTCCAGGTTATAGTCATAGGAGAATGCATAGGTCTCAAATGCTTTCGTGACACTGGGCCACTGGTTCCGGTAATTGGCAATGAAGCGGTGATCAACCGAGGTACCGGCAAAGGCCGGATTAAGATAGAGCGGAGCCGCATAGTACTGCGAGAATTCCGGATCTTGTCCGTACGCAGCCACGGCAGTGAAAAAAAATACGATCGTAAAAAATCTGCTCATCTGTTCTGTTTCAAATTGTACATCCTCTTACCTCGTTCCTCGTCATTCGTTCCTCGTACTTCATCGTATGAGTGTCACATCTCCTGTCTTGGTAAATTTGTTTCCATCATTATACCGCACGGTAATTTTATAGATGTAAACATCCTGCGGACAAAGTGCGCCTTTATAATACCCATCCCAACCCTGCTCCTGATCATCGGTCTCAAAGAGCAGATCACCCCAGCGATTGAATACCATCATGTTGAATTCAGAAACCTTTTGGGTTAATGGAATGAAAATCTGATTGGCAAACTTATCGCCCTGCCCCGGTCCCACCAGGCTTGGCCGGAATGCATTCGGTATCAGCAGTTGGCCACTGGCTACTACATTCACTGCAGATGCATACCGTGCTGTATCCACGCAGCCATTTTCACCGGTAGCAATGAGCACAATATCAAACGCGCCTTCGGTTTCGTATTTATGGGTAGGCTCAAATTCAGTTGACGTTGTGCCATCACCAAAGTCCCACAGGAATGATACGGCTCCCTGCGTACGATTATCGGTGTACAGCAAGTCCTGGGGAATATTCACCAACTGCGGGAACACAGCAAACTGCGCCAGCGGTGATGGAAGAACGGTGATGATCATATTCTTTGTAATGCTCACTCTTCCTCCGGCACCATCGGATGCTGAAAGTGTAACGGAATACACACCCGGATCGAAATACGTATACACCGGATGCGTTACCTGTGACGTTCCCTGACCCGCACCAAATTCCCACAGGTATGTTGAGGGATCAGCAAACTGCGACAGGTTTGTAAAGGTCACCGTGAGCGGTGAACATCCGGAAGCAGGTGCATAATCAAAATCAAGGACCGGTGGTGCGGGGTTTATGGTGATCGTTTCGGTATGCGTATCCGAGCAGACCGCATCACCTACCGTAAGTGTAATGACATACGTTCCGGCCATGGTATAGGAATGTGTTGTTACAGCCGGGTTATTGGAAGTTGTTCCGTCACCAAAATCCCACAGGTATGTCCAGGGACCTGGTGTTGAATTGTTCGTGAGTGTTACGGTAGCACTGGGCAACGTCTGGCTTAGTGGTGTTGCATCGAAGTCGGCTACAATCGGAGTGTTTTGTAATACATCAAAATCCTGCATGGTGATCGTACTTTGACAATTGGCAAAATTGAGTGTCTGTAACGAGATGCTGATGTTCTGATCAATTGTAGCACTGCGGATGATCTCATAATCAAAGTTGTCTGCTGCAGAACTGAACACGGGAACGTTATTGATCTCAATGATCCAGTCGTAACCCGCCAGTCCTTTCTGTGTGGCATCCAGGTTGATAACCAGATGCTGACAATTATCCTCTATGGTGGTGATTGTGAAATCGGAGTTGGGTACGGGATTGACACGAATGATGCGCGTAGAGTCTCCACTGCACCCGGTAGGAAGTGTGGTCTCCAGTGATATCTGAAAATCCTGTATGGATTGAGTCGTATTCACAAAGCTATAGGTAAACGCGGGTGTGGTTCCGGTGCTGATCTGATCCACTTGTCCGGAAGATCCTGTAATCGTCCAGGTATAATCTGATGGGTTCAGGGAAATGGTCTGGGCGTCCACTGCAAAATCAACAGAAACCGGTGAGCAGTTGCTGTTGAACGGTGAGTAGTTCATGGATACAAAACCGGATTCAGGTCCGGGGTTAACGGTGATCAGTTGTGTGGATGAAATACGTTCACAGCCATTAGCTGAAAGGACTCTTAGCCGCACACGATACGTGACGTTCCCTGCCGTGGTATTTTCAAAACCCCTGCTGTACGTTGGACCAAAACCGGGATCGGTCGGCCGCTGTATGGAATCAACCTGAAAACCGGAACCGGCATCCACTTCCCAGATGTATTGATCCACCACATCGGGTTGTCCGGCAACAGAGGTATTGGTAAAGGTCACGTCAAGTATGCTGCACCCGGATAAGGGCGTGGCACTGAATGTGGCCAGCGGCAATGGATTGACCACCACCTGCTGATCAACGATATCCGAACATGAACCCTGATTGGTGGTGACACGCAATGCCACACGATAATTTCCCGCTGCGGCAAAGGTATGGGTGAATGTAGTCTGGTTCAGCAACGTGGGGTCGCTGTCGAATGTAACGCCATCGTAGTTGAGATCCCATTCCCGCGTGGCGATCTGTTCTGTACCAATGGGTATAAGCGTTGACGCATCTGTAAATGTGGTAGCATTGCCTACACATACTTCCGTGGCCGTGAAGTCAGCAACGGGTTTACGAAAGACACGCACCTGTACTTCATCCACGGATTGGCAGAACGTAATATTATCCCGCGTGATCAGGCGCACGCGATAAATTCCGGGATTGGTAAACACCCGATCAAACGGGCCAAGTATGGTACTTGAAAATCCGCCTGCTCCCGGGAATTCAGCAACCATCACATTGCTTTCATTATAGAACTCCCACCGCCATCGCGTGTTAGCCGTGACCGTTCCCACCGAAACATCGTGAAACCGCGCATCAAAATTGGTCAACGGTGGAGAACCTTCCTGGCAAAAATCCGGAGTGATA
>DASXWH010000266.1:0-64070 GCA_036503775.1 Ohtaekwangia sp. | reverse complement strand
TTCAGGTATCACTACGAAGACATGCATCGTTGCCAGATCAAGCTGGTTGAAGTTATTCCTGCCAAAAAAATAGTGTGGCTGGTGCAGGAGAACTACTTCAGTTTCACGGAAGACCAAAAAGAATGGACAGGCGATAAAATCAACTTTGATATTTCCCGGAAAGACAACAAAACGGAATTGCGTTTCACCCATGTCGGGCTTGTCCCGGAATGTGAATGTTATGACGCCTGCCATGATGGCTGGACCAATTATATCCAGAAAAGTCTGAAGGGACTTATTACGACCGGTAAAGGAAAACCGAATGCTAAAGGGAAACCACAAACGAAAACGGAAAAGAAATTATCTGAACGTTAAATCATACGTCACTGGTCATTGGGAGTACGAGGTAGTAACTCTTCCCAATGACCTTGATCTGTGACTAATATCGCATCAGCGCAGCAACTGCAGCACCTTCCGGCATTTCTGTTTTATCTAATTCATATACCTGCCCACCGTTCAGATACGTCTGGGTGATGGCTGCCTCCAGTAATGAATCATCACCATCTTCCGGGGTATCGTGAAGGGTGAGGATGTTGGCGTTTTTGTCAAATGTTCCCCAAAGGGCAGCATCCTTACTAATAAAGAGTGTATCAACGCGTCCATAGTAGGATGCGGGAATCACATCTGCAGGAACGGAAGAGGTAAGTTCTGTCACCGACTTGTTACCATACTTTTCCAGCGCTTTATTTTTTGCCTGATCAAAGTATGGCTTCAGTATTTCCAGCGCCCGCGTATGAAGCGTGGTGAGTGATTCATTCTCAAAGCTTCCGGTCAGGGCATCATCCCATACATAATTATACTGCGTTACGTCCTTAAAGATTGGCAGAAGGTATTCAACACCGGCAAGCACCAGGGGCCGCGCCTCGGTGTTCAGTTTTTCTTTCCATAGGGTTTCATCTACTTCATCCAGGTACATGCGGATGTTCTCTTTGTCATCGGGTTTACCCGCTCCTATACCATGGTAGTTTGCACCTTTTCCCGCGCCACTGCTGCCTGTACGAAATAATTTCTGGTCGTCTTTATTTTCAAAATGCACAACATCTTCAACACCATCCGGCATTTCAGGAACAGGGATTGGTGTCATGTTAAAAGCATCTGCTTTATAAAAGAGTGCCTGCTTCTTGCTGATCACCAGCACATAGAAATATTCCGTAGCCATAAGAATCTGAACGAGTGGTCTCACACGGAATGACTTTCCTGTCGTTACCGATGCAGCCGGTGACAATGGCATTTTATAGACCCTGAAAAAATTCTCCGCTATGAATACGGCAAGTCCCGGAGAAAGTGCATTCCAGAATACATCATTCCGAAGAAGGTCGTAAGCAGGCGACAGCAATTTCTGAATATGATCATCACGAAGAGCTTTCTGTTTTAATTCGGCCGTGACTTGCTGTATGCTGTTCTTGAATGCAATAAAATCCTTGCGCTCATTTACCTCCACACCTGATGAATGTGTCGGTAGATAAATGGAAATACACGGAGAAGCCGAAACAGACTCCAGCATCTTCAATGCTTCGGTATTCATAGAGAGGATTTCATCCGGAACAACCGGACTGCCTGTAGCGGGAGCAGCGGATACCGCAGTGCTGTTTTTCGCTGTTGTAATAACATCTTTTTTTGCTGTACGCTCATCATTTTTTTGTCTGTTCCGATTGGGATGTCGAAAATGGATACTTCCGGCAGAATCCATATCATCCAGATCGTCTGTGATGTTATTGCCTTGCTCAACAGTTTTCTTTTCTTTTTTCCGGCCCGAAGGGCTTCCCTTCGGAGGATGATATTTGCCTTCCCTGTCTTTTCCTGTCTTCGCCATAATATTCAGCTTTAGTGTGCAGTATTGAACCCGAAAAACAATACCAGTCGGTAAAATGGAAATGTGTGGAATGTTTTAAAGCATCTGAGTAGTTTTTTCACACCCGTAACTAAACCTCTTTTATACTGTAGACACACATTCACCGTTTGCCCGCTCACCTCCTTGGGCTGAATTCGCCAACCCCTGAATCCACAAAACCTTGAGTATTTCCTCGTATTTTAGCAATGCCGGGTAAATGCCGGGGCTAATTCCGCAGGATTCGCGTAGTATTTTTTAAAAAGGAGCAAGATTGCCATGGTCAAGAAAAATCAGATAATCATGAAACAACCTGAGTTGGGGCAAAAGATTCTGGAACTGCGGAAAGCCAAAGGTCTTACACAAGAAGAGTTGGTAGACCGCTGTAACATCAATGTTCGCACTATCCAGCGGATAGAAGCCGGAGAAGTAACACCCCGGATGTTTACCATCAAAACCATATTGGAATCCCTGGGGTATGATCTCAATACAATCCAGTTTCAGGAAACACCCGAAGAGCAACCCCGTATCATTTCTCTAAAACCCGATGACCGGCTGCTGAAATCAGCATTCATTCTGGGGATAGCGTATTTTGTTCTTGCCTTTGTAGAAAGCTTTGTCGACATGGCTGTGTGGGGCATGTACCCTTTGCTTTCATTTCATGATTCCATTCCCTTTCCTGTGTACCTGTTTCTGAAAGTTCTGGTGTTTTTTACGTTCACCGGATTTATGATTGGGTTCTACCGGATTACACTACAGCATCCGAATACGCTGATCAAAGTCAGTGCTATTATTCTGGCGGGACTTTCACTGGTGACTGCTGCAGTAGACAGCTACTCATTCTATGTTGAACGTGCGCACATATTCTTCTTGCCGATGGAGTCAGTGGCATTCGGTATGGTGTATATGCTTTTCGGTATGGGTCTGTTAAAGTACCGTAAAACATTTGGCGAACTTGCTTTCTTTGGGGGATTGCTGTGCATGACGTCCGGCTTCTGTTTTCTTACGGTCATCCTCGCTGTTCCCGGATTAATACTACTCGTACTCGTTGAAATTCTTATGCTGGTTTTATTGTACCGTGCATTTGAACGTTCCCCGAACAAGCTTGTATTGGTTTAAAGTTCAATGTTTAAGGTTTAATGTTATGGATAGCCTAACGTTAAACATTGAACTTTTTAACCTGCTGAACCCAAAAGGTAGTTTATTTCATGAGGATGAGCCCGCTGATCTTCAGTCCGTCTTTCGTTTGTGAAAGGATATAAAAATTAACTTCCCGCGCAGCAGCCTTTCCCCATTTATCGGTATTGTTCCAAAGTACCTTGCTGATGAAAATAGTTTCTGAAAGTTGTTCTTCATTCAGGATCACCGGCATGGCCTTTTCAATATCCATCGACTTGTACGGCTTCACTGCTTCTCGCCAGAAAGAAACCACTTCTTCCATAGCGTTAACGAAACGAATACGATTGTCGGAATAAACAGCCAGGGGTGTCTGATAGAACCTGGCGATATCTTCAGCGGAATAAGACATCAATGCTGTTGCATAATCATCAAAGAATGTGTGAACACCGGATGTTGTTGTTGAATTCATAACGGTAAATTTTATACCCATGATCAACAAAATTCCCATGCCACACAGGTGTCTTCGTTCCCGACTATCATTCCAGGTATACGCGTAATTAAATCCACAGTGAATGTTCAGCACAGATAATTTGTTTAAGGTCATGTATTCATTTACCCGATTGATCCATCCGATGTTTAAACAAAGCCACAGTTTGATGCTGGAATCGTATTTGGAAGTTTTTCTAAAAACAACCGATATGAAAAACAATGCATCAGAAATTAAGAACCTCTCCCAGCAGGAGGCTATTGATAAATTCAAGGAGATCGTTAAACATGAATCTACCTGTCTGTTCACTACACAACTAACACAGGTACCGCTTACTACACGACCTATGAGCGTGAAGAAAGTTTGCGACCAGGGGAACTTCTGGTTCATGAGTCCGGATGACAGTGATAAAAATGAAGAGATTGCCATAGACCCCCGGGTACAACTCTTCATCAGCAATCCCTCTAACTTTGAATTTCTGTCGGTGTATGGAACGGCTACCATTTCACGAGACCGCGAGAAGATCGAAGAATTCTGGAGTGACATTGCCAAAGCCTGGTTTCCGGAAGGAAAAGATGATCCGCGGATTACCATTATTAAAGTAACACCACACGAAGGCTTTTACTGGGATACGAAAGATGGAAAACTTATTTCACTGATTAAGATCGCGGCATCAGCCGTAAGTGGTAAGACACTTCAGGAAGGTGTTGAGGGGAGGATAATGATGCGATAACCTGAATGGGCAGAAGCGTTCGCTTTTTAGTGAACGCTTCTTTTTTATCAGACCCTGCTTCCGTTACGAACCAGCCAGTATGCAGTAAGGCCTCGTACGATCGGCTGAAAGGTGATGCTGTAAATCTCAAAGAATTCTGACCTATATACTGACGGAGAAAAGAGTTCATATAATCCCAGGATACCGGTGCAGAACCAGCAGATCAGCAATACTCCTATCACCCGTGAAAGTCCTTTTCCCTTTAACAACTCTATTCCATAAAACAGGTTTCCGAGCGCAAACCCCAGCATAAATACGGCAAACAATCCATTGCCTGCCTGTGAAAAATTTACGATATCTGTTTTCAAAATAGTCTTAACAAGCGGATCAGTCTCTTCAACAAAACTTCTCCGCAGGGATGCCAGGTAGGTAAGTGATAACAGCATGCGTGTGATCTCGGCCCATGAAAAAACGCCAAACGACATAAGTCCGAGTCGTGCATGAATATTTGTGGATGATGTAATTACCATGTATACACCTGTCATGGAAATGAATACGGCAATACAATGAAATATAATCCACCACCGGCTGAACAGGTAAGTTGTATTCTGATACAACAGCACTGCCTCATCGAAGTTGCTGGCCGGTATGGGAATCAAATGAACGCCCAGGGTGGTGATAACCGAAATAAATCCAAACGTTGCCCCGAGGCGGGCAGCATATTTTTTTGAAGGCATATTTTCCATATACCTAATTGCTGAAAAGGCATCAACTATCCTTCACCCGAAAAGCGTCATTTGGATGAGTGGCAACCTTACTTATGGATAATTATTTTAGCCCTACGAAAATGCCGGTGGCTCCGGGCTTCCGGCCGGACGCGAGCGCTCTTCAGGCAAAGGAATAAATTCGTGGTTATCCGTTGGCGGCAGAATAATTCTTCCTTCTTTCCAATCGGCTTTGGCCTGTTCAATCCGTTCTTTTCGTGACGACACAAAATTCCACCAGATAAAACGATCTCCAACGGGTTCCCCACCCAACAACATCAACGTGGTTGCTTCCAGGGACCGTATGGATGGTTCAGCATTTTTGGTGAATACAAGCATTTGCCCTGCGTTGTATTTTCTGCCTCCAAACTCAACACTTCCGTTTACCACATAAACAGCACGCTCAGTATGTTCAGCAGGTAATCCGATTTTTGCACCCGCATCTAAAACCACATGCAAATAAAACAGGGGTGAATTTGTCTTTACAGTATTCTTCAATCCGAAAGCATTTCCCGCAATGAGTCTCATCCATACACCGGTGTCGGTGAAAACAGGAAGCTGATCTTTCTTGTAGTTGACGAAAGCAGGGTCAGACTCTTCATCCTTTTCAGGAAGGGCCACCCAGGTTTGAATCATTTCAAATCCTCCTGCGGCAAGTACTCTCGGATCTTCAAAACGTTCCGAATGTGCTATCCCTTTTCCGGCAGTCATCCAGTTCACTTCACCGGGTTCGATCACCTGTTCAACACCAAGACTGTCACGATGCGTTATCTTTCCGCCAAACAAATAGCTTACGGTTGACAATCCGATGTGCGGATGTGGCAACACATCCAGTGACTGAGGTGTTTCAGGTTCAACCTTAACAGGGCCGCCATGATCCATAAAAATAAATGGCCCTACCATTCTCCGAAGCCGAAAGGGTAATATCCTTCTTACCTCCATGCCTGGGGCTATGGATGCCTTTCGCGCTTCGATGACAAGGTCAAGCATAGGTTGATTTTAGAAGTGAATTTCGGCAAACAGAAATACTGTGGCAAGGATAGCAAAATCATTCTGAACGTATCCAAATCTTTCCTTATTTTTAAAACTTTCCCATACCAACCTATGAAGTATATCATCCTTTCCGGTTTACTGCTTGTCAACGTTTCTTTACTGGCGCAATCATCGTATTGGCAACAACACCTTCAGTATACGATTGAAGTCGAGTTAAACGATGTTGAAAAATCACTTACCGGTCGTGAAACTATCCGGTATAAAAACAATTCTCCGGATACATTGAATTTTATCTGGTTCCATATCTGGGCCAATGCTTACAAGAATGATTCAACTGCCTTGCTGAAACAGATCCGCCGTGATTCCACGCGACAGGAAAAAGAAAAATCACTGGGCTACGGTTCACTTGACGGACTTTCGTTTACCGTGAACAATACGCCAGCACAAACGGAACCTCACCCCAATCCCAATTATATTGATGTGATCAAAGTGTTGCTTCCTCAACCGTTGCTTCCCGGGGACTCAACAACCATCAGCACTCCTTTTAAAGTTAAGCTTCCTCCCTACTTTTCAAGATCAGGTTTTTCGGAAGGCGAGTTTATGATCTGCCAATGGTATCCGAAACCAGCCGTATACGACAAATCCGGATGGCATGAATTTCCTTACCTGGATATGGGTGAATTTTACAGTGAGTATGGCGACTTTAACGTAAGCATCACGTTGCCTTCAGCGTATGTTGTAGGTGCCACCGGCTCGTTACTTACCAAAGAAGAATTACAGGCTTACAAAACCACCGGAGCAAAAAATGTGGCCAACCGGAACAAGGTTGTTAAATATGCACCCGCCAAACAACCGAAGAAAACACTCCGTTACTCCGCTACACAGGTACCCGATTTTGCGTGGTTTGCTGACAAAGGTTTTGTCATTCAGTATGACACTGTGAAACTGCGTAGCGGAAAAGTAATTGATGCCTTCTCTTATTATCACGACAAAAAGAAAACGTTATGGAACAACAGCATCGATTATGTGAAGGATGCAGTCAAGAAATACAGCTATTGGATCGGTGAATATGAATACCCTACTGTACAGGCCGTTGAAGGACCTTCCAACAATTCCAGTGGTGGCATGGAGTATCCGATGATCACGCTGATCACCAGTCCGGATGCCAATCCTGAATCGCTTGATGCTGTTATTGCACATGAAGTAGGCCATAACTGGTTCATGAGTATGATCGGCAGCAACGAACGTGATCACACGTGGATGGACGAAGGATTAAATACCTATTTCCAGTTCAGGTATGAAGCCGAGAAATACCGAAGCAACAGTATCTTCGGAAATGCAATTCCGGAACAACTTAAAGCGTTACCAGCCGATCAGTTCCTTGACAAAATCTACATGGTGATCGGAAGCCAGATCCCGATGCAATCCGCCATGGATATTCCGGCAGATCAGTTCCCCAACAGCATGGAGTATGGAATTGTATCGTATATCAAGACTGCCTTATGGATGTATATTTTCGAATCAGCTGTAGGGCGTGAAAAAGCAGCGCTCGCCATACAGAACTACTTTACTAAATGGAAAAACAAACATCCACAACCCGCAGACATGCAGGCTTCATTTGAGGAAGCTGCCGGCATTAAGCTGGATGAACTGTTTCAGCTTACGAAGAAGGAAGGAAAACTCGAATAGGTTTTTGCCCCTTCACAGAATATTTTCGAGAAGGGATGATCAATGACATTTTACGGTGGCGTATGTTTCTACCACACGATGGTTATCCGTTAATCCGTATCTTTCGGTATGTTCATTATCGATCTCCATTACATCGTTCCCCTGGAAAAGCTGGATGCCCACATGACCGATCATGTGAAATTTCTGCAGAAGTACTATAAGCTGAATGTGTTCGTAGCCTCAGGCCGTAAGGTGCCGCGAACCGGAGGGATTATTCTCGCGCTGGCCGATTCACTGGAAACGGTGAATACCATCATCACGGAAGATCCTTTTTACATTCACAAGCTCGCTGAATTCAGGATCACTGAATTTCAGACCTCACAGTCGCACCCGGAGTTAAAGAAATTTCTATCAACCAAAGTATAAACCATGCACCGTACTATTGCCCTGATCATTCTTACACTTGCATTCGTAAAGACAACGGCACAACATGACCCCCTGCGTATCGGTGTTGTTGGTCTTACACACACCCACGTGCACTGGATACTCGGTCGTGCTGACCGTGGTGATATACAAATAGCAGGCATCGCAGAGCCAAACCGTGAGCTGGCCAAACGCTACACTGATCAGCATGGCATCTCCATGGATATTGTCTTCAATACTATGGAAGAAATGATCGCGGCTACAAAACCTCAGGCCGTTACAGCCTTTGGTACCATTTACGAACATCTGCGTGTGGTGGAGATCGCTGCACCTAAAGGCATCCATGTAATGGTAGAGAAACCATTGGCGGTAAGCATGGAGCACGCCAAAAAAATGGAGACACTCGCAAAAAAGCACAACATACAATTACTCACCAACTATGAAACAACCTGGTACCCTACCAATCATAAAGCCTATGAACTGCTGAACAACGGCACAATTGGCGACCTGCGTAAAGTAGTTGTGCATGACGGTCACCGCGGGCCGAAGCTGATCGGTGTTAACAAGGAATTCCTCGACTGGCTTACTGATCCTGTTCAGAACGGTGGTGGAGCACTTCCTGACTTTGGTTGTTACGGTGTGAACCTCGCCACCTGGCTTATGAAAGGTCAACGCCCATTATCGGTTACAGCGGTAACACAACAACTGCAAGCCAAAAACAATCCGAAAGTAGATGATGAAGCAACGATCATACTGACGTATGCGAACGCTACAGCTATTATTGAAGCTTCATGGAACTGGCCTATCGGCAGAAAAGATATGGAACTGTATGGACTAACCGGCAGTATTTATGCAGACAATCGCCATACCCTGCGCACGCGAATCGCGGAAGGATACGATGGCTTTCATGAAGAAACATTAACACTGGAGGAACGCAAGCCACCCTATGATGATCCGTTTGCCTTGTTTGCTGCCGTGATCAAAAAGGAGATCACCTTGTCACCCTTTGATCTTTCTTCGCTTGAAAATAATATGCTGGTGGTGCAAATTCTGGAAGCCGCGAAAGAGAGCGCTAAAACGAAGAAGACCATTTCTCTTCGTTGAAATCATAGGAACTTTCATTGAATGAACTTAACGATTGGTTTTTTTGTAAAACCAATATGCCCAAACTTCATTTCAATCATCACCGTCATGCCGATCTTCCGTTACATTATGGAAGTGTACCTCCATGGCTGGCGCAGCGCATGAGCTTGCTGGGTGGCGCTATTGTTGAGTCTATTGTAATGGAATATGGAAAGTCGGCCGTATTACAACGTCTCAGTGATCCATTCTGGTTTCAGGCATTGGGCTGTGTAATGGGAATGGACTGGCATTCTTCCGGTATCACCACTTCAGTAATGGGTGCGCTGAAAAAAGCAATCAATCCACGCTTCAATGATCTGGGCATTTATATCTGTGGCGGAAAAGGAAAGCACTCCCGTGCAACACCGCAGGAGCTGATCACCTTGTCAGAACGTACAGGCCTGAACGGTGATGAACTTGTGCGTTCAAGCAAACTTACGGCCAAGGTGGATAATACAGCAATACAGGATGGCTTTCAGATTTACCTGCACACATTCATTGTTTCCGACCAGGGTGAATGGAGTGTAGTGCAGCAAGGTATGAATGACGCCAGTGGCATGGCCCGGAGGTATCACTGGCATTCCGGGTATCTGAAATCATTCATTGAAACACCACACACTTTTATATATGGGCAAAATCAGGGTAAGATCCTGAACCTTACCGATACCGGTTCCGCTCCGGCAAAATCAGGTATACTCGAAATTGTAAAAGAAGATCCGATGCGCACATTGCCCGAGATCCGTAAGATCGTAATGCCTTCGCATCATGATGTACGTGCAACGGATGTCAACCTCAAGCGACTGGGTGCTACACTGGCGCTGGCGCATGAAAGACAGCTTCACGACTTTGAATCCTTGTTGCTGCTGGAAGGTGTCGGCCCGCGTACAATTCAATCGCTCGCACTGGTCAGTGAAGTGATCCATGGGACACCCTCACGATTTGATGACCCCGCGCGTTTTTCGTTTGCTCATGGTGGAAAAGACGGACATCCTTTTCCGGTGCCCACCAAAGTATATGACGAGACCATTTCTATCCTGCAAACAGCCATCACAAAAGCGAAACTGGGAGACAAAGACAAACACGAGGCAATTAAAAACCTCTCCTTCGTTACTCAGCAGCTGGAAGAAAGTTTTCAGCCTGATCCAAAGGCTTTTGATAAAGTCGTTGAACAGGAACGTCAGGATTCATGGAAGTATGAAGGGAGAACTGTATTTGGTAAAGCAAAACCTCCGAAGAATAATCAGCTGAAGCTGTTTTAACATGCAAATACAGAAATAAAATGTCAGCACCATCCCACATAATCCTGCTTTGACATTTCAATCAATTTGAATAGCTTATCCAACATCAAAAGACAAACTCTGCCGGATATGAAAAAGAATACAGGTTTTCTCTTAACCGCTGTTGCTATCGGGATTGTAGTAATGGCCTTTAATTACCGCTCAGGTAATTCCGCCTATGGCCTTACCATAGGAACTCCCGATGTGAAATCAATCACTTCCCTGGCCTTCGGACCCGAGGGAATATTATTTATTGGCGATTCAAAAAGCGCGACCGTTTTTGCTGTTGACACCAAAGACAAAACAACCGTAGACAAAGCAGCAGCCATTGACCTGAAAGGTGTCGATCAAAAAATCGCTTCGATACTGGGCACAACCCCAGACAAGATCACTATCCAGGATATGGCCGTTAATCCGTTATCAAAGAAAATATATGTTGCTGTACAATACAGTGACGGCACTCCGGTGCTGCTCACTATTGAAGGAGAAAAAATACAAGCGGTATCATTGAAAGATGTTGCTTTCTCATCGATCGCCCTGAATAATCCTCCGGCAGAAGATGCCAAAGATCAGCGCGGGCGCTCATTGCGTGTATCGACCATTTCCGATCTCGCTTATGCGGATGGTAACGTGATGGTGAGCGGGCTTTCAAACCAGGAGTTCAGTTCAACTTTCCGGAGTATGACTTTTCCATTCACTAACAAACAGGATGCTGCGTCACTTGAAATATATCATGCGGCCCATGGACAATATGAAACAGCTTCCCCCATCAAGACTTTCACCACGGCTACCATCAATAACAAAAAATATCTTATCGCCAGTTACACGTGTACACCGCTAGTGCTTTTTCCTTTGGATGAATTGAAGCCTGGTACACATGTAAAAGGAAGAACCGTTGCTGAAATGGGCAGCGGTAATCAACCGCTGGATATGATCACGATGAACACCAATGGAAAATCATTCCTGATCATGGCCAACAGCAACCGACCTGTATTCCGGGTGAATTTTAAAAACATTGAAGCTTTTCAGGGATCATTGTCTACCCCTGTTGAAGAGAACTTTGCCACGGAAGGCGTAGCCTTTGTGAACATGCCACTCACTAACGTGTTGCAGCTCGACAAAATGGATGACAACCGCATGGTCCTGCTGCAGCGGAAAGCCAATGGCTCGCTGGATCTATGGACAACGGATAATGCACAGTGGCTATTGCAGTAATCATTTGTTGCTATCACAAAATCAGGTTATGCTTCACGTATAACCTGATTTTTTTTGCATTGCTTTTATTTTCGGGTTGCACGAAGAAGTCGTCTGCTATAAATATCATATGGGTTAACGAACGTCCCTCCGCATTAGCTATTCCCCGCGATCTTCCCGGTGATGTAACCGTATCCCCTGAAAATATCATTGTGCGGATGGAGAGTAAAAACCCTGTAGCCATGCTGGGGAATTATACTTTCGATGATGATCATGTGATTTTCGAACCGCTCATTCCTTTCACCCGTGGTTTACGGTATGAGATCCTGGTGAATGGAGTTATTGCTGGTAAGGTGGATATCCCTGAAGCGGATGCCGCTGATTCTCCCTTATTGCTGAACATCTATCCCACACAGGATACGGTACCTGAAAATCTGCTGAAGATCTACCTGCATTTTTCAAAACCGATGCGGGAAGGCGTATCAGCCCAACACATTACGGTAATTAAAAATAATACAGACACTTTGCAGGGAACATTTCTCGATCTGCAGCCCGAGCTTTGGAATGAAGACCGCACCATGCTCACACTCTGGCTTGACCCGGGAAGAATAAAACGTGATCTCATACCTAATAAAATATCCGGCACTCCACTGCAGAATGGTAATCATTATACACTGATCATTGCTGACCGCTGGACAGATACACAAGGATTGTCCTTAACTAAACCGTTCAAGAAAGAGTTTACAGCCGCTACCCGCGACAGTGAATCTCCTGATCCAAAAAGCTGGACGCTCAACAAACCTGTATCACCCACCGATCCGCTTGTTGTCATTTTCAATTCACCACTTGATTACAGCCTGATGATGTCGACACTTCTTGTCCACGATGGAAACACCAGCATTGCAGGAAGGTGGGAACCAGGCGCCAAAGAAAAGTCCATAAAATTTATTCCGGGTGAAAACTGGATAGCAGGAAACTACACCTTGAGAATTGAAACCCGGCTTGAAGATCTCGCAGGGAATAATATCAATCGTTTATTTGACCGTACTATAAAACACGCTGGTGATACGGTGTCTGCTGTAGAAATTATTTCTATTCCCTTTACTGTCACTCCACAATAGTATTCCCGGCTTTGTTACTTTTATAACATGAAATATCTCCGGCATTTCCTGAATGCTCTATTCACCATTCTGTTTACCGGATATCCCTACAGCCGGTTTTCTTTATTGTTTGATTACTTAAAAATAAATTTCCGTTCAGTTTTCCATCATAAGATCGGGATGAAGGAAAGTGACATTATTCACACTACAATATTGGGATACCATATCCGGTTTCTGAACTATGCACACCTGATCAATCTCCTGGAAGAAATTTTTGTGCTTCAGGTGTACAGATTTCACACTTCCCGCAACGCTCCGCATATTATTGATTGTGGAAGCAACACAGGGCTATCGGTGCTCTACTTTAAAAAGATCTTTCCGGACAGTCATATCATCGCATTTGAACCAGACACCGAAGCATTTTCCATGCTTGAATTTGTTGTGCAGAGAAACAACCTTACGCACATTCAACTTTATAACCGTGCTCTGGGAAACGCTGAAGGTGAGACTAAACTCTTCCGGGAATCTCCGGCTGCGTTAACAGCTACGGTGTTTCCATCAGAAAGTATTCAATTCATCTCAGCAAGCACCGTTAAGCTTTCAGCTATATTGTTGGAGGAAACCGATCTCGTTAAAATTGATATTGAAGGATCAGAAATATATGTGATTGAAGACCTTATCAAGAGTAATACGATCAATCGTACAGAAACATTGATTGTCGAATATCACCCACGGCTGACAAAGATTCCACTACCAGAATTTATCACCCGCATTACCGCGCATGGATTTATCTGTACTAAACGTAAACCGACATCTAAAGTAATGGACCCCGATTACCTGCTGCACTTTCAAAAACGCAAGGACTAAATCAGATACCCAGTTTCCGGATATCCTTTACCTCCAGAATTTTGTGTTCGTTGCCTTGATGGTCGGAAACATTGATCATCGTTCTTACAATTTCTCAGGTGCGGAGAAACCTTGGACCATTTTCAGCTCAGGATGCAGGCAATGAATGAAATCTTCCAGCACCGAATCGGTAAAATACTGTTGAACCGAAAGCACAGGCTGAACGCGACTGTCTATTCTCCTGGCGTGTACAATTTTTCCATGGTAGGCAAAGGCATAAAAAGCAAAAAGGTGATTGATATTCAACTCCGGAACAGGCGTTGCGTAACCGGTAATACCAATCCCCCAGTCGCTGGAAAACATGGTGCATACGTGTAAGGCCATTTCATTGGCGACCTTTTCAGAAACACAATTGGAAGCCAGCGCGTGAATGGGATCAACGTGCAGATGTTTTGTTTTTTGTCCGAGGTTATAGGCGGTAATTCCACCTTGAAAAAAACGGATAGCGCCATCGGCCAGTGAAAGAGCTGCCTGAATATGTCCTGAGGTTACACTTTCCGCCACAGCCACTGTTTCTTCCCGCGTCAATAAATGCTGTCGGATAGTAGTGATGTTCTGAGTATTGTACATGATCTATAGGTTCATTGATCGAGTTCAAAAGAATATACCCGAAGAAATAATCTCCATTCTGTTTTTGCCTGTACGCAATGAGCATAATAATCCCCACCGTTAAATCCGCTGGCATAATTTTTTTGATGATTTTTTGCAGCATAAAAAAATTCGTTATGAGAGCTATCTGGACAGGTGCAATTGGTTTTGGTCTCGTGAATATTCCCGTGAAACTATACAGCGCTTCACAACAGAGTGAACTGGACCTGGACATGCTCGACAAGAAAGATCTCTCCAACATTCATTTCAAACGGGTAAATGAAAGTACGGGAAGGGAAGTAGAATGGAAGAACATCGTTAAGGGGTATAAGTATAAAGGCGATTATGTTATTCTTACCGATGAGGATTTTAAGCGTGCCAGCCCAAAGAAAAGTTCAGTAATAGAGATCACTGACTTTGTAAAAGAAGAGGAGATCGAAAGCATTTATTTTGAAAACCCTTATTTTCTGGCTCCCGAGAAATCCGGATTACGGGCTTACTCACTTTTCAAGGAAGCTCTTGAAAAAAGTAAAAAAGCCGGTATCGGTAGTTTTGTTTTACGAAACAAGGAACATCTCTGCGTGTTGCGTCCTTTTGAAAACGTTGTTGTGTTGAATACTATTCGTTATGCTGAAGAGATCCGTGATGCTAAAGAGCTTGCCGTTCCGAAAAGCGCCAAACCAAAACCTACAGAATTAAAAATGGCCATGGCTCTGATCGATCAGCTGACAGCAAAATTTGATCTGACCAAATTTAAAGACACTTACTCGAGTGATTTACTGAAACTCATTCAGGCCAAAGCGAAAACAAAAGGCAAGGGTAAAAAGAAAGAAACTTATCCTGAATTAAAAGTGACGCACCGTAAAACGGAAGACCTGATGAGTCAACTGAAAGCGAGTATTAAAAAAGCATCCTGATGTCCTTACGTGTATACAACCAGAAACGGCACTTCAAAAGAACACCGGAACCTTCCGGAAAAAGTAAAGCTGCGCCACGAAAAAAGATTTTAACATTTGTTGTCCAGCGTCACGATGCTTCTCACCTGCATTTTGATTTCAGGCTGGAATTGAATGGGGTACTGAAAAGCTGGGCTGTTCCGAAAGGACCCTCGCTGAATCCAGCAGACAAGCGTCTGGCCATTCAGGTAGAGGATCATCCGCTCACGTATGGAAAATTTGAAGGAGAGATTCCCGAAGGAAATTATGGCGCAGGAACAGTAGAGATCTGGGATAACGGTACGTATGAACCCGAAAACACAACCGGTGATGCTCAGAAGGAGTTAACAAAAGCGTTGCACGCGGGAAGCTTAAAATTCACCTTGTCGGGAAAAAAACTAAAAGGTTCATTCGCACTGGTAAGGTTGAAAGACGGGAAGGATAAAAACTGGTTATTGATCAAGCACAAAGATGAATATGCAGTTGATAAACCCTATGATCCGGATGAACACCGTTCTTCCTTACCGCCAAAACAGAAATCCGTTAAAGATGATGCACCGCGAACGATCCGGTCTGTACGTGGAGCAAAAGGTGAAAAGTTAACGCACTTCATTGTACCGATGATGGCCCAGCTTGACACACAACCCTTTGATGATCCAAACTGGATATTTGAGATCAAATGGGATGGATACCGCGCGGTTGCTGAAGTGAACCGTAAAGAGGTTCGGTTCTATTCACGGAACGGATTGTCCTTTGCACAACTTTATCCAGCTATAGTCAATGAACTTAAAAAAATAAAAAGCGATGTGATCCTGGATGGTGAGGTGGTGGTGATCGATAAAGACAACCGGCCGTCCTTTCAAAAGTTGCAGCAGTATGGAGACAATCATTCGCTCCCTCTGCTCTACTATGTATTTGATTGCATCTCTTATAAAGGGAAAGACATCACGGATTTACCGTTGCTGGAGCGGAAAAGAATTGCCGAGAAAGTCATTCCCGAATCCGAGATCATCCGGTATTCGGATCATGTTGAAGAGCACGGGAAAGATTTTTTTGCCAATGTGGTGAAGATGGATATTGAAGGTATGATCGCCAAGCGGGCCGATAGTTTATACACACCCGGTAAAAGAAGTGGTGACTGGCTTAAGATCAAACATCACAACACACAGGAAGCTATCATTGCGGGGTATACTGCACCACGTGGAAGCCGCAATCACTTTGGAGCGTTGTTACTCGGGATTCGTTCGCGGAACAAATTGAAATACATCGGGCACACCGGTACGGGGTTCACCGAAAAAATTCTGAAGGAGGTTTATCAAAAACTTCAACCGCTGGTCCGTGCAACATCACCGTTTGATCAGAAGGTACCGGTAAACGCTGCGGTGACGTGGGTGGATCCGGTTTTGGTTTGTGAAATAAAATTTGCCGAAGAAACCGAAGAAGGAATTTTAAGACAGCCGGTATTTATGGGATTACGCATCGATAAATCTGCCAAAGAAGCTGATCATATTGACAAGTCAGTGAAGTCAGCGCAGAAAGAAAAAGCAACAAATGCCAAGAAGGCTGTAAAAAAAACTTCACGGGTCATAAAGCCTAAGGCTGACGCTACCGAAAATCCAAAGGTCTCCATTAACAATCACACACTGCAGCTCACGAATCTCAACAAGCTGTACTGGCCGGATGATCAGATTACCAAAGGAGAACTTATTGCTTACTACACGCAGATGGGAAAATATATTTTGCCTTATCTGAAGGATCGTCCTCAATCCCTGAAGCGAAACCCGAATGGAATTACAGACAAAGGATTCTTTCACAAGGATGCCGGTGATGAAGCACCCTCCTGGGTAAAGAGCATTTTGATTCATTCCGAAAGCACAAACAAAGACGTTGATTACATTCTCTGCAATGACCAGGCTACCCTTACCTACCTGAATAACCTGGGCTGCATTGAGATCAACCCCTGGAACTCCACCACCAAACATCTCGATAACCCGGATTACCTGATCATGGATATTGATCCATCAGAGAATAATGACTTTGAGCAGGTGATCGAAACGGCTCAGGCTGTAAAAGAAGTGCTGGACCGGGCCGGGGCAAAGGGTTATTGCAAAACATCCGGTGCTTCCGGGTTACACATATATATACCCCTTCATGCGGTTTACACCTATGAACAGATCAGACCATTTGCAGAACTGATTGCCGTTCTGACCAATCAATTGCTACCCGAAACTACCACGGTAGAACGACCGCTCAGCAAACGAAAAGGAAGAATATACCTGGATCATCTACAGAATAAACGCGGACAAACGCTTGCCTCTGTGTACAGCGCCCGCCCGGTACCTGGTGCTAGCGTCTCTGCCCCGTTGGATTGGAAAGAAGTAAAATCCGGATTACATCCTTCCGACTTCACCATTTTCAACATTCTAAAAAGGGTGGAGAAAAAAGGAGATTTGTTTTTACCGGTGTTGAAAGAAAAAACAAACCTGATGAAATGTATTTCGCGTTTGGAATCGTGATCACTTTAGCGCTGAAACCTTGTAGATCACGCCATTGAAATCGTCTGAGACGTAGAGATAACCCTTTGGGGATACAGCAAGACCGGTTGGGCGTCCATACCGGGTTTTACCATCTTTACTCAAAAAGCCATGCATGAATTCAGTTATGCCGGCAGGCATTCCATTGACAAAACGGATACGGTTAACGAGATATCCATGAGGATTCTCTCTGTCCCACGCACCATGAATGGAGATGAGCGCATCATTCAGGTATGCGGCTGGAAACCGGGCTTCTTCTCCCAGAAAAATAATATTTACCGGCTCGCTGTGTGGCGGCAACGTCAGGAGCGGTTCAGTTGGTTTGGCGCCCGCTTCTCCGGGACCTGTGTTGTTCAGGCCTTTTTGATCAGCAAACGCCAAAGATCGGTCATCACTGGTTTCAATGATACGTGTTAATTCTTCTAATGATACATTTTGATTTACATCAAGACCCTGGTCAACAACCCACATCTCTTTGGTTTCGGGATGCCAGGCTATGCTTGTTGTTTTTCGCAAGCCATGCGCATACACTTTAGGTACATTACCTTCCGGTCGCATTTTGAGTATGGTTATATCATCGTGATTCGAATCGGTTTTACAATCCGGGCAGGTACCCATGGCGATGTACAACATACCATCAGGCCCCACATTCACCGTTCGCACACCATGCAAACCATTATCAGGCAGATCATCTATCAGCGTTTCCATGGGAGCCAGCGTACCATCCGGTTTTATCTCAGCTCGTTTTAATTCACGGTTTGTGCAGGCATAGAGAAATCCTTTATGAACCGTTATGCCCTGTATACCCTGTAACGCAGTTACAGCTTTCACTTCATCGAAGGTGCCATCTCCTGTATAATCTTTAAGCCGGAAAATTTCGCCTGGCTCTGAGCACGCCACGTATAACTCATCCGGATTACCAACAGAGATCATGCGCGGGCTTTGTAATTTCGAAGCCGCTATCTCAATCGTAAATCCTTCGGGTACGGAAAGACTATCAAGGAGAGTCTCTCCGAGATAATGATCATTGAATGTTGTCTGTGGTTTCGTGATTTGCTGGGCTTTCAAAAAGAAAGTCATTACTAAAAGCAAACTTGTGGGTATTACCCGAAGCCCATACCGCTTCATACATTAAGCGATTGTTGTTTCTGAGGGTTCACGTCTGGATACTTTCTCCGTTGCTCCGCTTTTTATCCATTGCGCCACGGTGATAGCCCGCTTCGCCTGATACTTCACGGCATCACGAACATCTTCCTTCATATTCCCTTGTTCATCTACCGATACACTGGTACCGTAAGGATTGCCACCAGCTTTAAAGGTTATCGGATCAGTATATCCAGGCGCCACAACAATAGCACCCCAATGATACATGGTTGTATATAAAGCGAGAATCGTTTCTTCCTGTCCTCCATGCGGATTGACTGCGCTCGACATAGCGGTTACAACTTTATTGGCAAGTTTTCCTTTCTGCCAGAGTTCGCCTGTAGCATCCAGAAATTGTTTTATCTGGGCAGGCACATTTCCATACCGTGTTGGAATACTGAAAATGTAAACGTCTGCCCATTCCAGGTCCTGAAGAGTGGCTATAGGTATCTGGGCTGTTGCTTCCGAATGTTTTTTCCATGCGGGATTTTTCTCAATAGCAGAGGCCGGAGCCAATTCAGCAACCTTGCGAAGTCTTACCTCTGTACTTTCTGATTCAGCAGCTTCACCTGCCCATGTTGCCAGCTGGTAGTTAGCTCCCGTGGAACTATAATATACGATCAGGGTTTTCAGGTTACTCATGTTTTTCAAATCAGGCATCCACGTCTTGTTCCACCACCAGGGATAACACTTTGCTTTTTTTCTCTAGATCTCTGCTGATGACAATCGGCTCGGAAACAATTACTGCTTCAGCCTCCCGATTATTATAATGTACTTTAACCATCCGTCCTTTTTGATAGTTGGTATCATCATGACTCACCATAATGCGAACCTGAACCGGATTTCCTTCACTAAAATCACGGGCAGTAGTGACATCGTCCTGAGAAATTTTTACATGGTTCATAATAGTATAGTTTATGAAATCTTGATAGTTCTTCTGGCTTTTGAAGCCCTGTTGATCTTCGGAATAGATATTTTTAAAATACCATTCACATACTCTGCCTGAATCCGTTCCTCATCGGTATCGACCGGAACATTGAATGAGCGGGAAAATGAGCGAAATGTCTTTTTGTCTTTCTTTTCAGGATCTGTTTGCCTGGATGCGGACACGGTGAGCAGCCCATTTTCTATGAACAAATCAAAATCGTTTTTTTCAAGGTCAGAACCCTCAACTTCTATTTCATATACGCTATCCTCTTCGCGTATCGTAACATCCGGGATAGAACGTCTTTCAACCTGCTCATCATCAAAATTCAACACGTTTCCCCAGGGCCAATCCGAACGTTTCATCTCTGACATACAATCCAAAATCTTTAACTACTACATTGAAAGTCTCAAAAAATAAAAAAGAGGCTACTTTGGGTATACGATATTGTTACATATAATATAGGAAAGCAGCCTCTTACGTCAACCACTTCCTTTCGCTGGTATTACCCAGATCAAGTTTTCAGGATATATTCTCAGATAAATGTCGATAAGACTATCATCTTTCGATTATCACTCCTTAGTGATCAATGTATCATGACTTCATAAATATGAATGCCAGGATTGCCAATAACATGTTGAAGGAAAAATGTAGAAAGATGACCGCTTGATGCAGGTTGTTTAAAACAATTGTGTGTATCGTGTAGCATTTGATCCCCTAAATGGTTTGTCCTTTCTACTTTTTATCAAATAGTAGTCAAGCGTGAGTTTTGCAGCAGCGTATTAAAAAAGAACTGCGCATGATTCATAATTCGCACTCCATATCCACCAGACAGATTCTGGCTCTTGCTGCCGGGGGACTAGCTGCATATGCATTGATCAGACGAGTGATCGCAGAACGAAACCGGCAGGACCTGGGCGGAAAAGTTATTCTGATCACAGGGGCTTCACGTGGGCTCGGATTAGTTCTGGCCAGGCAACTTGCCGTAAGAGGATCTAAAATTATTATCTGTGCACGCGACAGTTCTACGTTAAGTCGCGCAACACTTGAACTCAAAACATTAGGTGTTGATGCGCTTGGCCTTTCAGCAGATATTACGGATCGAAGCCAGGTACGGGATATGATACGAACAATCATTTCACGTTACGGTACGATCGATATACTGATAAACAATGCCGGCATCATTCAGGTAGGACCATTTGAGACGATGGAAATGGATGATTTCGAAACGGCTATGAAAACAAACTTTTGGGGAGCGCTATATTGTATGCAGGAAGTACTGCCCTACTTTAAAACTCAGAAGTACGGACATATTGTGAACATTACCTCTATCGGTGGAAAAATTGCGGTACCGCACATGCTCCCATACACCGCCAGTAAGTTTGCGCTTACGGGATTATCAGAAGGAATGCATGCTGAACTGAAAAAAAATAAGATCACGGTTACCACCGTAGTTCCAAACCTTATGCGAACAGGCAGCGCACGACAAATCACTGTAAAAGGAAAACACAAAGCAGAATATGCCTGGTTTAAGATTGCTGCTTCATCTCCTCTTACTGCTCAACACGCAGAACGGGCTGCTCAACAAATAATAGAAGGTATTGAATATCGTAAGGCAGAAATCATTTTAACTCCAAGTGCTAAACTTGCCACCATTATTCAAGGCCTGGCTCCAGGCTTTGTGAGTAGTGTACTCGCTATTGTCAATGTCTTACTTCCATCATCACCCGATATTCAGAAAGGAAGAATAGCCCGCAAAGGCCATGAAAGTGAATCAATGATCAGTCGGGGATTTCTAACACGCTCCGGAAACCAGGCAGCACTAAACAACAATGAGATTTAAATGATTATAAACCATGAGTCTTAAGAAAATAATTTCCTCCGCCATTCTGGGAACTACCTTCATGACCGCCTGGAGTATTATCGTATCACGTAAAACACAAAAACAATTTCGTGAACCTGTGTTGCTCAACCTTCTGTTACGAAGAATGGCCTATAAAAATAAAGTAGATGCCGATAGTGCAGCTGGCTGGATCTCGCATTACCTGGCTGGTGCTGCTTTTACAGCCGTATATGATCAGGTGTGGCAAAAACAAAAACCTTCGTTGAGAAATAGTTTGGTTCTTGGAGGAATAAGCGGACTGGCAGGCATCGGCATTTGGGAAATGGCTTTTCAAATGCATCCCAATCCTCCCCACGTTGACCGGAAGAATTATTACCAGCAATTATTGATAGCTCATCTCATCTTCGGCCTTTTTGCAGCATTGGGATACAGGCTTGATGAAATCCGAAACAGCGAGCAGGTGAAGGCGATTATCAGAAAGGTAAAGAAAGAAGGCAGCTTGCTACAGGCATAATTTTAACAAAGAAGAACTATGAGACAATTTCTTGATCGTTATCCGAATCGTATTCCTGAAATCTACGGATCATTTATCGCGCTGGCGCTGATTGTTTATTTTCTGATTTCATATTGGGTTGGGTTTGTTCATATCGTTGAACTAAGACTATTAAACTTTCCGATTTTAGTAACCGGAGTTTATTTCGCACTCAAACACTTTGAACGCACCCACGATGGATCTCTGAATTATTTCAGAGGCCTCGTAACCGGTATTGCCACCGCGAGTATCGGAACACTGACATTCGTGGTGTTTTTGTATGCGATTTTTATGATCGACAAAGACCTCTTTCAGTCTGTGGTTAAGGACGGACCGATGGGCGCTTATCAGAATGTTTACCTCGCTACGTTTGCCGTGGGGATTGAAGGCGTCTTCTCCGGTTTCATGGCAACCTTTATTCTTATGAACTTTATTGATACGGCCAAAACCTGAGTTCTGTTGGGGTGTATTGTGCTCAACAATACTTTGCTTATGATACTCCTGCAATGAAATGTGTATTCTTTGGGTCTTTCATCTCATCCTCTGCAGGATTGTAAATCATCTCCGAAATATTCTGTTAGACGAATGAATCTTTCACGTGTCGAAGATTTCATGACAACTTCCGGATCACTCGTAAAAATCTGCGGTGAATAAATTCCCCCGCATCAGTATGTTTTTATACATAAGCTGTTAACAGTCTTTAATTATTTCAACGGCATGAAGTTGTTATCTCCCGGTCATAGTTTAAAACACAAACACTATGAGAAAAGTAATGTTGATTATTGCCTGTACTGCATTCAGTATAGCCATCGCGAATGCACAAACGGATACGACTACGAACAAGTCAAAATCTACGCAAACGCCTACCCAGTCATCCGATTGGGCAAAAGTGAAATCTTCGGAAATTCCATCTTCACTCCGTACTACCTTTCAGGGAACGGATTATAAAGGATGGGAAAACGGAACGGTGTACCGTAACAAGTCTACAAACGAGTATTACCTGGAAATGCAATCTTCCACCGGCATGACACCTACGCTTTATTATTTCGACAGAAATGGCAAGCGTATTCAGAATCCGGGAAGAGGATATTAACAAATCAAAGATTAAAGCTGCGGTGTTGATGAGCTCTGATGCCGCAGCTTAATTTTTTATTCAGTCGGGGCTGGTGGAATTTTTACTAACCCGATCATCCTGTACCTTTGCTTCTTTACGCATGAAGCAAATACAGATACAGGGGTTGAACCTCTGGCAGTTCGGAAATCTATCATCACAGCATATCCGTCACTTCGTATCCGAAAGAAGTTCACCGGTTCGCGGAAAAGAGTTTACCCTTAGTTTTTCAAGTTCTCCCGATCGTTCAGAGATACAACACAACCGAAACCTGCTGGCGAGCGCTATGGGTGTTATGGATGATCGTTTATTCTTTCCTTCTCAGGTTCATAAAACTCGTATTGTACACGTCACACCTGAAACCGGAAAAGAAATGCTTCAGGAAACGGACGCCTTGATCACTGCCGAACGCGAGGTCTGCATTGCTGTAATGTCTGCTGATTGTGTACCCATACTTCTCTACGATCAAAAAAATCATGTGGCTGGTGCTGTCCACTCCGGATGGCGGGGCACCGTGGCGAAGATCCTGGAAAAAACTCTTCATGAAATGAAAGTTGCGTTCGGTACACAAGGAAAAGATCTCATTGCCGGCATAGGACCATCCGTTTCGCAGGATTCTTATGAAGTAGGCGAAGAAGTTGTCCAGGAAGTAAGACAAGCTTTCGGGAAAGATAATACGCTGATGATCATGCAGCCGGACAACAAAGCGAAGCTTGATCTTTGGCGTGCAAACCGTCAGCAGCTGATGGAATTTGGGGTGCCGGAATCGCAGATTGAAATCGCCAATCTTTGTACCGTAAAAAATAATAATCACTTTTTCTCAGCACGAAAAGGTGATGCAGGCAGATTTGCAGCGGGTATAGTGCTGTTATAAGGGGGTTGGACTACTAGACTACCTTTACTTTTATAGCATTGAGGCCTTTTGGTCCCATTTCGGTTTCAAACGTCACGGTATCATTTTCCTGAATAGGTGTTGATACAGCATTGATGTGTACAAATATGCTCTCCTGGGTTTTGAGGTCTTTAATAAAGCCATAGCCCTTTGAGGTATTGAAGAACGTAACCTTGCCTTTTCTTACAGCCTCAACTTCTTCACCAGGCTCTTTTCTGCGAACACCAATAACAATATCCTCTTCTTTGATAACCTTCTTTTTTGTAGGGTCGGGAGGCGTAGATGTTATGTTTCCATTCTCATCCACGTAAGCCAGCATATCCTCAAAGGATTTGCCTTCCTTGGCAGCAGCCTTGCGCTCTTCCCTGCGTTGTTCTTTTTCCTTTTTCTTTTGGAGTTTTTTCTTCTCCAGGTCTTTTTTGTTAGAGGTCTCTTGTGATTTCGCCATACGGTTTTTCTGTAGGAATAACAAAGGTGCTCAATTCCTTTCAAAAAAACACAACAGATTGGATGATTGGTAAACGACTTTTATCGATAACGATTCCATGGTCAGTCAGGAATTGGACAAAATGCAATCTGCTAACCCCAAAATCGTCTTGATCGGTTACCAAATTCTGACTCAAATCACTCGGAGCGCAGAATCTTAGCCGGATTAATATTCGCCCCCCGAAGGATCTGCAGACTTACTGTTCCTAAAGCGATGATCATCAGTATGAGGACCGGTATTACAAATAAATCCCACCGGAGACCGATGCGGAAAGCAAAATTACCCAGCCAGGAATCTATTCCGTACCACGTGAGGGGCAACGCAATAACACTGGCTATCAATACCAGCTTAAAAAACTGCCAGGATAACAATGACATAATACTGGATACGGAAGCGCCTAATACTTTGCGGATACCGATCTCCTTTAATTTTTGAGTAGTAGTAAAAGAGGCCAGGCCCCACAATCCCAGACAGGCAATTACAATAGCGAGTACGGCAAACAGGCTGAATATTTTCGCAAACTGCTGGTCGTCTTTGTACTGGTTGTTGAAAAAGTCGTCCAGGAAGTAATAATCAAACGGGTTGCCCGGGAAAGCTTCTTTGTAGAGATGTTCAATTTTGCTGATGGTCTCCGTAATATTATTGCTTGCCAAATGTATAGAAAACGCCCGGTAAGAGATGGTGTCAGCTTTCAACAACCAGGGAGTATGTTCGGTTTTCAGGGAATTCCAGTGGTAGTTTTTCAAAACACCCAATATAGCTGTTGTGTCGCCCCCCAGAATCAGTCTTTCATTGAGTGCTTCTTCGGGAGTACCTAAACCAAATGCTCTGAGCGCAGCTTCATTCACCAAAACAGATTCCATATCCGATTTGATTTCGGGATTGAATTTTCTTCCTGCTATCAACGTGATATCATAGGTGTCAATAAAATCGGGGTCAACCCACACGATGCTGCCATTCTTTCCTTCTTTTTCTTCAGTACCATCTTTACGGATTATCGTTCCCCAGTTATAACCGCCACCCGGTATTGCACCTGACGTTGCTACATCTGTAACACCCGGAATCTGTTTCAGTTCGTTCTTAGCGGAGATCAGTCGTTGACGTGCCTCTTTTCTGTCGATCACACTCGGTGAATTCACGATAAGCATCTGATCCATGGTAAGCCCTTTATCCTGACTTTTCATGAATACCATCTGACGGTATATAGCAAACGTGCCCGCGATGAGTATCAGCGAAGAAGCAAATTGAAATACTACCAGTACTTTTCGCAGGGAAAAACCACCGGCCATCTTTTCAGATTTTCCTTTCAACACCTGAATGGTATTGAATGACGACAAGACCAGGGCCGGATAAGCACCTGAAATAATTGAACCTGTAAGAAATAATCCCACAAGAATTACCCAGAACCGGTAATCGGTAAAATCAAAAACAAAGTTCTTGTTCACTATTTCGCCCAGCAACGGAAGCAACATCATAGCAATCAATACTGCGATCACTACTCCCAAAAAATTCACCAGTATAGATTCAAATACGAATTGAGAGATCAATTGTGTGCGCAGTGCTCCGATTGCTTTTTTTATACCCACTTCACGTGCACGTTCCATAGCCCGTGCTGTAGAAAGGTTGATGTAGTTGATCCAGGCAATGGCGAGAATGAAAATAGATATAATGAGAAAGAAATAAATGGTGTTCACACTGATCGTTGCACTGGATTCGTGATTCAACCCCGGACTCAGGTGGATATCCAATATAGGCTGCAAGGAAATAATTTGCCTGCTGTTGGATTCAGCCAGATCTTTACCCCGATACTTTTCAACAAAGGCGGGAAATTTGGCTTCTACCTTTTTATAATCCGTATTGGGATGCAATTCGATATAGGTAACAAAATTATTCCAGTCCCATCCATCATCATTCTGGTACTGGCCGTTTTGGAGGAGATTATGTGTCGGTATGAGAAAATCAAATGTGAAATGTGAATTCTGTGGAATGTCTTCTATCACCGCAGTAACTTCATAGTCGCCATCAGCCCAGCCACCGGATACCTGCATGATCTTACCCAGCGGGTCTTCATCTTTTTTAAAGTATCGCTCCGCTGTCTTGCGCGTTAAAATAATCGAGGAAGGCTTATCCATAGCGGTATTCAGATCGCCTTCCACTGCCGTGTAGGTGAATACATCAAAGAATGTTGAATCACCAAACTGCATATTGTCTTCATGAAAAACAGATGGGTCGCCTGTCTCACGTTTGTAACTCACCACCGCACCTCCATACATGGGATGCGTGCGCACATATGACTTTACTTCCGGAATATCGGTAAGCATTGATGGACCCTGTGCATAACTGGAAATCATGCTGGTACCCCGATGCTCACCGTTACGGTAATAGGTGCTGTTTGTACGGTAAATGTTTGCCGCATTCTGGTGATAGCGGTCATAGCTCAGTTCAAAGTCTACATATTTCAAGATCACCAGGCAGACCGCCACACCGATAGCAAGTCCAAAGATGTTAATGAAAGAATACAGTTTCCTTTTCAGCAGGTTACGGATGGCGAGGGTGAGAAAATTTTTTAACATAGAACTTATGTTTACAGGTTGATCTGAGATGTAAGGCAATGAAATTTAGTTGTAAAGCACCGGCTTTTAAAAAACAGTGTTCGCTATTGGGACGCTCACCGTCACGGTGCTGTTACAGCTTCTATGAAATACTTTACAAATTGAAATTGGTTACAGGCCGTGTCATAATTCGTAATGTAACCCAGGAAAAAAAGTCACGAAGTAAACCCGGGATCTATAAATAGCTCAACCACCATTTGTCCCGGTGACTGATTTTGTACCGGTCATACCAGAGACAAAGCGGAAATAATATCAGTACTACAACGATCCAAACCAGGTACACAACGCCTAATGAAAATCCATAACCAATAAGATTAGGAGAATCGGTCACCCAGGTATCAAACACCATATCCGAAAGATCAAACCCAGTGGCGAGGGCAGCGAAGATGGCAATCAGGTGGATCACATAAAGATGTACTATATAATAGAACATAGGTACCCGGCCCAAAGCGGTTATCCATCCGGAAACTTTTCCGCTGAGGTTTTCCGTAACCGCCAGAAAGATGATAGACGGACCAAGTGTTACCAGCAGATACAATAATGATGGCGGGTACTTGGTAACATTCATAAACGAAAGGAATGTAAACACGGTATCACGTTGCGTTGACCATAGATTAGGATCTCCATATATATCCGTAATCCGGATCAGAATGAACAGCAAGGTAAACACCGAACCCAATATTATTAAAGTCTTTCTTCGCTGGGCCGGATCAACGGAAGAACTGTAGAAGGCACCAAAGCAATATCCCAGGAACATAACACCTGCCCACGGTAGTATGGGATACCCGATATAGATCACAAAATGTCCAAGCCTGAAGACATATTGTTCATGAAGAAATCCCCACCAGACTGCACCGGCTGTGTCAGGTTCAGCATGAACAGTGTCTAACAGGTTATGCCCTGCTACCAAAACCACTCCAAGCATCAAGAGTACTTTAAAAGGCAAGTGAATGGCTACTGCCAGCAGGATCATGCCAATTGCCAGTGCCCATATCACGGTAAGCGCAATAAGGGAAAATTCAATATTGGCAAACCAGGCAAAGTTGATGATAGTAAACTCCAGCACGATAAGCCACAATCCTCTCTTTAACAAAAATGAGGATAACTCTTTCTTTCCCTTTCGGCTTCCGACCATCCAGGCTGAGGTGCCTGCCAGGAAAACAAATACCGGAGCACAGAAATGTGTTATCCAGCGTGTAGCGAAAATGGCGGCATTGGTTTTATCCAGATTGACGGGATTGAACAGAAATGCATCAGCATGGAAGTAATCACGTACGTGATCCAGAGCCATAATGATCATCACCAATCCACGAAGTAAGTCAATAGATTGAACACGCAGGGTTGTCTGCGAAGCGAGGGTTGTAGTAGTCATGCGTTATCGTTAACAGGCGCAAAACAAAATTGCATGAATGAAGCGTTCCGCGACAGAAGCAATTTTGATTATTTTGATCATATCAGTTCGGGTGGCCTAAACTGAATGATTAAAATCATTCATACGAAAACACTGATCTTCCGGCCATTCTGAAATCAAAAAATCTTTTCCGCTGAAGAAATATCTTTCAGCCGGAAATTCAATTTAACTTGCGATCATGTCTCTCTTCATTTCTTCGTTGAATTCCGGCAGCAACGGCAATTGCTATTATATCGGCAATGAAGAAGAAGCGGTTTTGATTGACGGAGGCATTTCCTGCCGGGAAACTGAAAAACGCATGAAGCGGCTTGGACTTTCCATGAAAAAAGTTAAAGCGGTTTTCGTTTCACATGAACACGGTGATCATATTCACGGAGTGCCGGTATTAGCACGAAAGCATAAACTCATTGTGTACATTACCAAACCTACGCAGGGCAGAATGTTGCTGGAAGGGCGTATAGAATCCTTTAAGCCCTATGAACCGGTACAGATCGGGAACCTTACCATAACAGCCTTTCCTAAATTACATGATGCTTCCGATCCGCATAGCTTTCTGGTTTCCAGCCAGACCGTGACTGTAGGTATCTTCACCGATATCGGTACACCGTGTGACCATGTCGTGCGTAATTTTCAGCAATGTCATGCTGCCTTTCTGGAAGCCAACTATGATGAAGATATGCTGAACAACGGAAGATACCCGTATCACCTTAAGGAACGCATCCGCGGTGACCGTGGTCACCTATCAAACAAGCAGGCGATGGATTTGTTTCTGCAGCACAGGCCTTCCTTCATGACGCATCTTTTTCTGTCGCACTTGTCACAGGATAATAACCGGGTGGCCCTGGTTCAGAAACTATTTACACCTATTGCCGGGGGAACGAAGATCATTGTAGCATCCCGCCATCGGGAAACACCGGTATACCATATCCGCAATGCCATGAACCGGGTGGTGAAAATTATGCGACCGAAATCATTTGTTTCACCCGACCAGCTTTCACTGTTTGCCTAGAAGCGTAAGAACTTCAAAACTTTCCGCTGGAGATTTACGGGGTCAACCGGTTTTTTTATGAATTCATTTACACCCTGCCGGAGGGCAAGCTGGATTACCTCCTCCTGGGCGTCTGATGAAATCACAACGATAGGCGTGTTCTTGCCCTGCTCCTCCCTCACCAGGCTGATGATGTCATCACCGTTGTGAAAGGGCATGTGAATGTCGGTAATGATCAGGTCAAAGGTATTTTCCCGCAACTGCTCCAGTGCCATTAAGCCATCCTTAACACTTACCAGCTCAACATTTTCATTCTCAAAGGCAACCTGTATGGCCTTCATGGTTACGATATCATCTTCACAGATCAGGATTTTCATAGGGTGGCGGGTTGAAATAGATAATCCGTTTAAAAAATTGAGGGCAGGTAAAAGTACAAAGTTATCGATATGAATCCGCCCGCTCCCCCTGTGAAGACCCGGGTTTTTGTGTCACATCACTCCGGGTTAAGTACGATTTACAGGAGGTAAACTGTTACTTCAACACGCGTTTTTCATAGGGGAAATATGCTGCTGAGGCAAAAAACTCTTCAATTCTCATAGGGAAAAGTGAAATAGTTAAAAAAAATTTCATAGGAGAAATTGCCTTTTTTCATAGGGGAATTCAGTAGAAAATACCTTGCCGTTCCATCACCGATACCAAGGGAAAAACAGAAAATCTCCTATGAAAAACTAATGCTATCTCTGTGATAACCGAGCATTTACATACTTTCAGCAAATCAATGGCTGAAGTATAATTCTATTTCTCTCCCAGGAAGAATCAATAGCATGAGCATAACACGGAGCAACTTACTTCCACCTGGAATTTCCCTATGAAAACACAAACTATTGCACACGATGTAGAATGATTCACTTATGCTATTATATTCGTACCTGAAGAAGTTCACCGGACGTATTTGATGTGAACGAAAAACTTAATTAATTACACTCATAATTTTAAAAACGCTATGGCAAAAAAAGCGAAAAAGGCTGCTAAGAAAGCAGCAAAAAAACCGGCTAAGAAAGCCGCGAAGAAAGTAGTTAAGAAGGCAGCGAAGAAAGCAGCTCCTAAGAAAAAGAGAAAACTGAATGCAGCCTTCATGGCAGCGCTTACTCCGAGTGCAGCATTAGCAGATGTAATTGGTAGCAAGCCAGTACCCAGAACTGAGATCATCAAGAAAATCTGGGACTACATCAAGAAGAACAAACTTCAGGATCAGAAAAACAAGCGCATGATCAATGCCGATGCGAAACTGAAGGTTCTCTTTGCCGGTAAAGGCCAAATCTCCATGTTCGAACTGGCTAAAGTAGTTAGCAAGCACGTGAAGTAAGAATTGCTTCTTACCCCTACAAAAAACCCGGAGTAACATCCGGGTTTTTGTTTTTTAATCCTCCCTTGATTCACAAACTCCAGCAACCTGTCGGGCAAACCTTTATATTGCTATACTTTACCCGACCTAGAATGACTGCTGTAACACCGCCCAGGACCTTTCTCTCCAAAATCAATTCCGTTTTACTGCTGGAAAGAAAATGGTTCAGAAAACTGGTGAAGGTATTCTGGATATTTTTCTTCCTGGCCATCATTGGTGTTCCGGTTTATATCTATCTCGTACAGGCTAATCCCTGGAATCTCTTTGGCGGAATGCCCAGCCTTACGGCTATGCAAAATCCGGAGAATGATTTATCCTCAGAGGTAATCTCCGCTGATGGCGCTTCCCTGGGCCGGTATTTTCGTTTCAACAGAAGCCAGGTGACGTATGATCAACTGCCTCCCCTGCTGGTGAACACACTTCTGATTTCAGAAGATCATCGGTTCTATGAACATTCCGGATTAGACTTCTGGTCATACATGCGCGTGATAATCGGGATGGCCACATTTAATTTACAGGGTGGTGGAAGCACGCTCTCCCAGCAGACGGCTAAAAATTTATTCAGCACACGCGGGGATGAACTACAGGGAAAGCTGGCAGAAACCAGCAGGGCTCTTGACCTGCTCATCAGCAAAACAAAGGAATGGATCATCGCAGTAAACCTGGAGCGAACCTTTACCAAAGAAGAGATCATTGCCTTATACCTAAACACGGTTCCTTTCAACAACAACGCTTATGGAATTAAAATAGCAGCTCAGACGTATTTCGGAAAAAGACTCCAGGACCTGAATCAGAATGAAGCTGCACTCTTGGTGGGTATGCTGCAGGGAACGAACCGGTTTAACCCGATTGAATTTCCGGAGCGGGCATTGGATAAACGGAATGATGTGCTGTTCAAACTTTACCAGCACCATTCATTGACAAAAGCTGAATATGATTCACTGAGTATTATACCCCTGAATCTCAATTTCTCTGTTCAAAACCAGAACGAAGGAATTGCAACCTATTTCAGAAGTGTGCTACAGGCTGAGGTTGGAGCCTGGTGCCGCGAGAATGGTTATGACTTACTGGAATCCGGATTAAAGATCTACACCACCATCGACAGTCGTTTGCAGTTACTGGCGGAAGAAGCACTAACGGGACACATGAGAACCCTTCAACGTGATTTCAACACGGCCTGGGGTAACCGTAATCCCTGGGTGGATGAGCGTGGCGTTGAAATGAAAGACTTTCTTCAAAAGAAAATCCAACGCACGCAATTATATGCACGGCTGGTGAGCCAGTTTAAAAAGCATCCTGATTCAGTTAACATTATGCTGAACCGGAAAAAACGGATGCGGGTGTTTACCTGGAAAGGCGATAAGGATACACTTTTCAGTTCCATGGATTCGCTGCGCTATTATAATCGCTTCCTGCACGCAGGTATGATGGCGATGAACCCACAAACCGGTGAAGTAAAAGCCTGGGTTGGCGGAATCAATCACCGGTACTTTAAATATGATCATGTTCACCAGGCGAAACGTCAACCCGGATCGACCTTCAAACCACTGGTGTATGGTAAGGCAATTGAAGACGGTTTTTCTCCCTGTCAGGAGTTTCTGGATATTTCTCCAACGATCAACACCGGCAATGGCGTGATTTATCATGTTCCTAATTCCGGTGGCGGGTATGGTGACGGCACATCCTATACCATGCGCCAGGCACTGGCGAAATCATTGAACTCCATCACAGCGCAATTAATGGAGCAGCTTAAGCCGGATAATGTAGCCGCCTTTGCGCACCGCATGGGTATCAGCAGCAAACTTGATCCGGTGTATTCATTAGGCCTCGGCACGAGCGATGTTTCCCTGGACGAGATGGTGGCTGCGTATTGTACATATGTAAATCTTGGAACATATACACAACCTTATTACCTCACCCGCATTGAAGACAAGTATGGAAATGTGATCGCCCGGTTTGACGTCAAGACAAAACAGGCAACAAATCAGGAGACTGCATACAAAATGATTTACATGCTTCGGGGTGGTGTGGAAGAAGAGGGAGGAACATCAAGAGGCTTGAGCAATGCCGTTACTGTAAATAACCAGGTAGGCGGAAAAACCGGAACAACAGACAACGCCTCTGATGGATGGTACATGGGCATAACGCATAACCTGGTCACAGGTGTCTGGGTGGGTGGTGATGAACGCAGTATTCACTTTCCATCGTGGGGCGCTGGTGCCGCTACCCGATCTGCACTTCCGATATTCGACCGGTTTATGACAAGTGTCTATCGTCATCCGGAAATCGGTATATCTAAAGGACAATTCCGACAACCGGACGAAGGACTTACTACCAGTCTGGATTGCCAGACGGATGATACCAGTTCAGATTTCTGACATCGTTACATTCACTTCCCCAGAAATCGTTTTCAACAAAATGTTGTCGCATAAGTGACACTAAAAATTTCTTTTGTTATGAACAAAGCATAGCTTTATCGTAACTCATTAGTCATTAACCTAAACGTATGAAGACAATCAACGCTCAAACCGTTGTGTTTGTCACCGGTGCGTTCGTCAGTCACCGGGGCTGGGATGAATGGAAAAAATACTTTGAAAGCAAAGGATATAAAACCCTGGCGCCTTCTCATCCGAATAAAGATGCACCACCTGCTACATTAAGACACCGACATCCGGATGCCGCCATAGCTTCGAACCGGTTGGCCGGGATAGTTGAGCATTATACCAATATTATTAAAGCTCTTCCCGAAAAACCCATTGTCATAGGTCATTCACTGGGTGGACTGATTACACAGATTCTGGTAAACCGCGATCTGGCAGCTGCGGGAATCGCCATACATTCTGTTCCTCCACGGGGTGTATTTCCCTATGAATTTTCATTTTTGAAAGCAGGTTGGCGGGCACTCGGCATTTTCACTTCGGTAAAAAAATCTTACCTCATGTCGTTTAAAACCTGGCAGTATGCTTTCACCAATGGCATGACGCTGGAAGATCAACAGAAAGCGTATGAGGTATCTACCATTCCGGAATCCAAGCTTGCCGCTCGTGATGGACTGACCAAAGCTGCTGCTGTTGATTTTAAAAAATCACATGTCCCACTCCTGCTTATCTCCGGCAGTGAAGACAATATCATTCCGGCATCACTCAACTTGCGAAACTTTAAGGCTTACAAAACACCCGACTCAATCACGGAGCTTAAAGAAGTAAGAGGGAACAACCACTATGTAGTGAATTTGCCTAACTGGAAAGAAACCGCTGACTCCATTTTAACCTGGATCGAATCAGTTGACAATCGGCAGTTGACAACATCACACTAATCACTCACTGCACATTGTCAACAGCCAACTGATTTTCCAATTGTTTCTGGGCCAAAAGACTGGCGGCAAAACTTTTGTGGTCTAGTACCATAATGTCATTTACATCGCCAAGTACTTCATCAATCAGGCCGAACGCTTTGGCTTCTACTGCGTCCATAAAACGATCGCGAAGAAAATGTGTTTCTATTTCCTGCCACGTGTGGCCGGAGTGTTTTCCGATCAGGTGAAAAAGCTGCGTCTGGATACGCTCCTGCTCACGGGTTGAAATACGAACATCCTCTGTGTAACCCTGTGCTCCGCCAGAAGTAGGATGCATGTGTATGGTGGCATGTGGCAGCGAATAACGTTTACCTTTTGCCCCTGATGCAAGCAAAGCCGTACCCATGCTGGCCGTAACCCCTACTGCTACAGTCGATACCGGTGCGGAGATCATCTGCATCGCATCATAGATGGCCAGACCGGAATAGACATTTCCTCCCGGGCTATTAATATATAAGCTGATCGGTTTTTTGGAATCGACACTATTGAGGTAAAGCAGTTGGGCTACAATCAGGTTAGCCGATGAATCATCGACTTTTGTACCGAGAAAAATGATTCTTTCCTTTAGTAGCAGGCTGAAAATATCATATGCTCTTTCTCCGCGGTCACTGCTGTCAATGACCATCGGGATTACACTGGCATGCTTCATTACAATCAGTTCTTTAAGAAAATATTGGAGATGTTTTGACAAAAGGTTTTTTTATCCGGATCATGGAGGATACGGCTATGTATTTCATCCAGTTCTTTTTTCATTTGAATCCATCCATAAAGCCGGATGACGGCATGTACTTGTTTAAGGACATGCAAATTGAATCTCCATACCGGACTGATCAGAAGCTTTGCTTCAAACAGAATATGTTCCTCCGGATTCAGTTTCCCCTGAAGGTACTCGTCACACTGCTTTATCTCATTCAAAGAAGTCCTCATGGTGAATTAATTTACGTTTTACGATGTCGCGCATTTTTTCCAGGCACTTGAATTTTTGAACCGAAGCTGAATGTACACTGCGGTATCCGAACAATTCTGCTACTTTATGAACGGACAGCTTGTCATAATAAATGCTGCGGAGCATGTCGAGGCATCGCTTACCGGTTTGTTCCAGTAATGTCAAAAGCTTTTGATCATTGGGAGCAGGAAAATAATCATCCGGAATAGTGATGGCCGCTTCAGTTTCGTCTAAAGGAACGACTGACTTGTCACGATTGAATTTACGAATCCAGATGTGTTTCGCTATGCCGACCAGGTAGCGATCTGCAGGCACTTCCACCGGTAACGTATTGTTCAGCATTTTCTCATAGAGAATAATAAGGGCATCATGAAAAATATCCTTTGCATCCTGTAGTGACCCGTTACGGTGCCGAACGAAAATAGCAACAGCCGGAAAGACTTCTTCATACATGTCTTCGAAAAACTTCGTTCGAAGTTCCGGAAGATGGATATCCTGTTTTTCTATAAGGAGCATAACATCAGCATTGTATTCTTTATATAGGTGCATTACATGAAAGAAATATCACCCGGGTTTATCGAATTTTTTTTCAAAAGAGCCGGTTCAACTTCCCTGTGTATAGGCCAGCTTCATAAAACCAAGCACTTCTTTATTCACATCATCTTTAGCATACATGCGAAAGTGATGATTGAACTGATGGGTTCCGGGTACGTTCGCAATTTTTTGGAAACACAAATTATCCGGATAGGCCTGTTCAAAAAGAAACACCACGTGAATAAAATTTTTACCAAGCTGCGTGACATAGGCAATACGCTTGCGTGGTGTGGCTATTCCGATCATTGTTTTTGCGGGGTGAAGAGTGACTTTACCTAAACGCTTATACTCCCCAATGAAATGATGAAACAGATCAAGTGTTACTTCTGATTTTCCATTCAGGAAATCATTCAGAGAAGGATCGGCAGAAGCATGACCGCTACTTTTCATTCGTATTTCTTAATCAATTGAATTTATGAATGACAACACTAAATGCTGTCAAAGATTGTAGCAATAACTCTACAGGTTGCTTTACACGGCACCTTATAAGTAAGGTATTAAAAATCTCGTTTATCAAAATCATCCGTGATTGAGAACAAACAGGATTGCAATCGTTTGCATGTTCGTGTAAATTTCACTTAAAGTCATTTTTACTATAACCTTTCACATATGAAGAACCATATACACCTGAATGACTGCCAACCGGAAGCTGTCAGTCATTCCCCTCCAGATCACTAGCGACTCCTTGTCTGGCTTTAAAAAAACGTTCACCAAAAAATCAATTCTATGAAAACTCACCTACATCGGTTGTGGAGAATTCCCACTCTCCTTTTCATCACGCTGTTTCTTTCATCCTTTGCAAGTGTAACGGCACAGACCATCTGTTCAAATCAAACTGGTACTCATGGAGGCTACTACTATTCCTGGTGGTCTGATGGTGCTGGCTCTGCCTGTATTACCATGGGCGCCAATGGTAATTATAGTACATCGTGGAGTAACGTTAACAATTTTGTTGGCGGTAAAGGCTGGAGCACCGGAACAGCCAATCGGGTTGTAAACTTCTCGGGAAGTTTTAATGGCGGTAGTAATGGCTATCTGTGTCTCTATGGCTGGACAAGAAATTCTCTAGTTGAGTATTACGTTGTTGAAAACTATGGTGCATGGACACCGCCAGGAGCACAATCAGCGGGTACTTTCAACAGTGATGGAGGTACCTATAACCTATATCGTACCTTAAGACAAAATGCGCCCTGCATTGACGGTAACAACTGTACCTTTTATCAGTACTGGAGTGTGCGTACATCAAAACGTTCCAGTGGTACCATCACCTTTGCCAATCACGTAGCTGCGTGGGCGAGCAAAGGCTGGAATCTGGGAAGCAGCTGGGCATATCAGATCATGGCAACGGAAGGATATCAAAGCAGTGGTAATTCTAATATCACCATAAGCACCGGAACACCTCCTCCAAATCCTCCACCCGGTGGTGGAAACAATACCATCGTGGTAAGAGCCCGTGGTACCAACGGAAGCGAAAGCATTCAGCTACAGGTGAACAACAGCACAATTCAAACGTGGACACTGGGAACCAGTATGCAGAACTACACGGCAACTACTTCAGCTACCGGAGGCATCAACGTGCGTTTTACCAATGACGCTTCCAACCGCGATGTACAGGTAGATTACATCCAGGTAAATGGCTCAACCCGACAGGCTGAAAGTCAGACCACCAATACGGGTGTTTATCAGAATGGCCAATGCGGAGGATCGAACAGTGAATGGATGCATTGCAACGGATACATCGGATTTGGAAATGTTACGGCATCCGGAAGGCTGCCAGCTGATGATCTGATCGTAGAGAAAAAAGAAATTCCTGATTTTCTGTCAGATCAGGATGTGTCTTTTGAAAATCCGGTACGGAACGGAGTGCTCAACATGAAAGTAACCCCCGAAGTAACCGAAGTGCGGATCATCGACTTCAGCGGAAGAACCATGAAAGTAATTCCGGTTACGAGTGATGTTCTGACGGAAGAACTTTCACTCACCCGTGGATTGTACATTCTTCAAACTGTTAAGTCTGGTCAAAAGTTAAAACCGGAACGTCTGGTTATCGAATAAACCCTTAGTAACCTTAAACTGAGACCCTGTCCTGATCCTCGTATCAGGCAGGGTTTTCTTTTTGCGTTGAGAGCGAATGCTGATGCCGGAAGAAAAGCTGTGAGATTGGGATGAACATAAAACCTGTAATGGCAAAAGCAATAAAGGCAACACGAAGACCAAATGCCTGCGCTAAATATCCGATGAGAGGTGGACCGATCAACATACCAGCAATGGCATAGGTCGCGATGATGGAGATCGCCATACCTGCCGAATATTTTTTGGAATCACCGGCAAGTAAAAAAGTCATCGGAAATATGGCAGCCGTACCAAAACCCACCAGGCAAAAGCCGATCATGCAAGGCCAGAAGTATGGAAACATAATGGACAGGCTTACACCTGCCACTACTAAGATCGCACTCAGTATAAATGTTCTCGACATACCGATACTCTCAATAATTCTGTCTGAAACAAACCGGGAAGTTGCCATCAGCACCATAAAGGCCAGGTATCCCATTGTAAATAATTCTTCACCCACCACCTCTCTGAAATATACGCCATTCCAATCGATCATCCCGCCTTCACATATGGCGGCCATAAATACCAGAAGGCCCAGGTAAACAATGTAGGGATCCGGTTTATGAAGGACCAGCTTGTTGCCCGATGGAGCACGATCACCACGCAGAAGGTGCCTGTAACATACCAGCGTTGCTATCAGGGAAAATACAGCAACAATAAGCAAGTGCATGTTCATCGCTACATCCCAGCGAATCAGCAAGGTTGAAAAGATCACCCCTACAATTCCGCCTGTACTCCACAGCGCATGAAACGATCCGTTGATCTTACGCTCGAATTGCCGCTGAAGGGTAACGGCCTGTGTATTCATGGAAATATTAATGATACGCAGGCTGAATGAAAACAAACTCACAGCACCTGCCAACAGAAGAGTGGTAGGAGCAAAACCAATCAGCGCTGTGGAAATGGCGAGTAAAATAAACCCGAATAAAATGGGTATGCGACTGTCAAACCGGGATACCAGCCAGCCGGAAAAGGGCAAGCTGATCAGTGAACTGATCGGCATGGCTAATAAAAGCGTACCTAGTTCCGCTTCATTGTATCCGAAAGAAGTTTTGATAGTTGGAATACGGGAAGCCCAGGTTGAAAAACAAACTCCGGAGAGAAAGAAGTAGGTACTGAGAAAAATCCGCTGCCTGTGCTTGAGCTCCATATCAAATAGGTGCGAATATAATCGTTATCCATTGCTTCGGGCAGATTTATTAACATTCAACCACACTTCAGGGATTAGCCGATAATAAAAGAGGCCGCCTTCCGGCAGCCCCTCTCTCTCCACAATCAGGTTTAGGTTTAAGGTGTGTGGATCAAGGTGAATGTAAAATGCCCGGACAAACCATTGGACCGGCCACCTGACGAAGGATTCACAGTAAAATCAAGGATCATCTTTTCACCCTGAAATTCAACTGTCAATTCCTGATCGTTATCCAGCATTAAGGTGTGTAAGTCTTCGGAAACAGTCCATTTTCCAAAAGCATCAGCAAAGGCATAACCGCCATTGGCCACCAGGTAATCGCCCAAAAAGTTTCCTGATTCTGATGATGTGAACGCAATGGAAAAATCATCATACTGAAAGGTCAAGTCACCATCCGTTCCGTGTTCAACGCTTTCCGCTATCCAGGTAGATTCCGTAAGCTGACGGATCATATTGTCTTTTGCGCTCGTGCTTTCATCTTCACTGCAGGCACTGGCCTGGAAGAGAAACAGAAGTACGCTGAAATATAAAGTTGCTTTCATAATGTTTAGGTAAGTCGAGTTGGATGCCGGCCGCCTGACACCTTCAGGCTAACCGGCAACAACTCTTTGGGTGATGTCTATTCTTTAATAATCTTTACAGTCTCATGCTTATCGGCATCACTAACACGAAGGATATAAAATCCTTTCCGTAATCCGGAAAGATCAAGGGATGTATTCTCTGCCGCCTGAACAGCGGTAGTCAGCTGAATTTTTCCTGCTGCGTCTACCACCTCAACTGCCAGTTCTCCTTTCCATGTTTTACTGAACGACAGGTTTACATACTTCTGCACTGCGTTGGGATATACCTTCATACCACCCATGCTTTCTTCCTCCAATGCCAGTACACTACTTACGACTACCTGTATGGAATCTACTGTTGTTGCCTGATGAGAATCTTTTACGGTGAAGATCAGGTACGCTTCGCCAATTGATACCGGACGCACAATAAACTGATCCGCGGAGGCGAACACGTCTACCGCATCATCTGTGCTGGTAACGGTGAATGTCATTTCATCGTCATCCGGATCAGCAAAGAATTCGCCTAATGAAAATTCATTCAGGCTGCTTGTAGCGTGAAAGTCAAATACACGTTGTGAGGCAATGAATTCCGGTGCCTGGTTAGTGTGCGTAACCTCTACGGACACTGTTACTTCACGACTTGCGTTGTGTTCATCCGTAGCTACAAAGACATAGCTGTAGTTACCGGCATCACCAAATTCAGGTGTTAGGGTAATTGTCAGTACTCCGCCTTCGAATACATAATCAACATCTTCATATACGGATAATGTGCTCAGCATAACAGCATCGTCTTCAGCATCGGTTACATTCAGCTTGAGAATTGTCTGTTCATTTTCTGCCATAACCACATTAACCGGAACATTGAAGAAATGAGGAGCATCATTCAGGTGAAGCGTCACCGGAATTTTCACCATCGTGTTAGCCGGATCATTTGATTTCAGTACGACGCTGGCAACCTGGTCACCACGGACAGCAAGTGCACCATCGATGAGCAGACCTATCGTACCGCTTTCACCCGCGGGCAATATTCCTTCGTTACCGGACGTAAGAGTAACCCATTTGAAATCTTTGGCTGTTTGTTCTGCGGCAGACATCAGCCAGCCGAAGTTTCCAAAACCTTCGATCTCCTGAGCATCCCCCCACAGTCCTCCGTCTTCAGAGTACAGGTATCTTCCTTCCTTGTGTTCTTCACCCGTAACGGTTCCCACCGGGAAATTCATTCCAAACGGATAATTAACAAGAATGTAGAAATCTTCATTCGGATAAATTCCCGCAGGCACATCCAACGTAATGGTATACCATGCACCAACTTCATCATTGCCGGTACCCGTAAATTCAATGGAACCTGTTGCCAGGGTTGCAGCTTCTGCAATCGAGTTTCCACCTGCGCGAACTTCAGCCGTTATAACACCCTGTGTAAGTGCTTCCGTTCTGAACCAGGCTTCAATGTGAGAAACGTTAAATCCTTCAGGACCTGCATTAAATTTTGTAGCTACCGTGAACGGAGTGGCACCGTCAGTACCTACATAGGTGTCGGGTGCATCTTTTTCGGTATGAGAGAGAACGCGGTTGTAGGTTGACGTGATATGTTCCACCACACCTACACCTGTACGGGTCGACACAGATTTCAACGTGGATACCAACTGCGCTGCTACGGTCATTGACTCTGCACGGGCCGGTACTGCTCGTCCGTAGTCAATGCTTACTTCATAGATCAGATCAGACAATCCATTCAGGTTATCAAATTCAACCGAAGCCGTCTCCGTTTCATCAGGCTTAGACATGGTTACGTCAATGGATTCCGTAGTCACATGCAATGATGGAGGATCAACTGCTGAACCTGTCATCGCAATGTGTTTTTCTCCGGCATTGGTAATCAACACCAGGTCATCTGCAAATTCACCAGGCGCAGAAGGAGCAAAGACAGCACGAACATCTAATGCATCACCCGGCTTGATGGTGAATACCGGAGTCTCCATTGACCAGGGTGAATACAACTCAGCAATATCTGCCCATCGCCATTCTTTTCCGAACCATCCGTCTACATATGCCCAAATCTGCATGCTCAATCCTTGCATACCATCTGTCATTTGTGCCCAGGTGATTTCCAGCGGAGCTGAACCCTCATTTCCAATCGTCAGATCAAGTGTATGAAGCTTGGGTGATCCAAACTCCATCTCTATAATCTTCTTACCGAAGTCCACTTCACTGACAACGTCAATTACAGCATCACCTGTTACCGTAAGTTCAACCGGTTTCTCGAGGTGCTCCTGGTTGGGTACGTTATTCTCAATTTTAAGAACACCGGTGTAATGTCCGCCATACATGTTTGTGGCATCCAGCGTGATGTTACCTTCAAGTGTTTCACCGGGCTGTACCACGTATTTTTTAACAGGCGTGATGATGTAGGCCAGACCTGCACCGTAATCCAGGGAATTGTATTCAGAAATACCTACACCCTTAGAGCTGCTTTCCTGGAACCCGATGGTACCGAAATGTGAAGTGAGATCTGCACCTCCTTCTTCACGCTTATACTGGAACTTCATCGTTCCATTCTTGTAAAAGATTACCTGAGCTGAAACTGGGTCACCCATTCCGCCAAAGTTGTTGGTGAAGTAACTCCAGGTGATAATGAACTTGTCGTCATAGAACTGGTAAAAAATACCGATGTCTTCAATCGGATAGAGGTAATCGCTGAACCCGCTGAACGTCCAGTATGGCATTATACATTTGCCCGGATGGATAGCCGAGGGAATGTAATCTGTAAACAAACTGGCTTCCGGATTCTCTTCGAATGAAATAATTCCGTTGTCACCGATCTTGAATGACGTAAACTGTTCACCGTAAAATTCAATCGGGAAAGGCAACTCCAGTGTTCTCCAGAAGGTAGCATCAAAATCATCGAAATCAACAAACGGCATTTGTGTTCCGGTTTTCCGGATATCAATCCATTGATAGAAATCACCATTGTTATTCTTCTCTACCGTATAACCATGCGACACAATAGCATCGGTCGCTTCAAACAATAACCACTGATTACCGGAAGCTGAAACTTCCAGTGGAGCAAGTCCGGTGTTACCAATGGAGATCGTATGGGTTAAAGATTCTCCATAGGCAAGAGTTTCCTGAATCGGTGTAAGGTCAACGCTGATCGCTGGCGCTACCACAATGTTTCCGGAAATAGCGATTGTATCGTGTGTACCATCAGCATAATTGATGGATAACCAATCTTCCATAGACCCCAGGTCAGCTGTTGGTACCTGTACTTCATATTTTTTATACATACCCGGAGTGATGATCGAAGAAGCTTCACCGGTAATTGTGAACTCGCCATCTACTAGGTTCATACCCGTGACATTCAGATTAGCCGAGCCTGTATTTTTTATTGTGAAGGCGCTTGAACGAACGGCACCCTGAAACACATTGCCAAAAGCGATTGTGTCTGTCGAAACTACAGGTCTGGTTACACCGCCATCGGTGATCTCCAGTTGGATCAGTGCACTGGTTTGAGGCGTTGACGGATCATTGCTGATGAAATTTATATACCGTTTGGTTGTACCTTCCACCAGCGTACGTGCATCCAACTTCACATCTACAACAGTTGAACCTCCCGGCACGATAATACCTGAGCCGTTTTCCATTGAAGTGATGATGTTGGGGCCCGGGTAATCAAATCCAAGAGCGAGACCGCTGTATAATTCGATTGGCTGGCTATAGTTATTCACCAGAATCCCGTCATTTTGTTCTAGGTTCTCGATGAGGATATTTAAGGATTTCTGACTTTCAGCAGAGTATCCCATGTCTTCATAATAGAAACGGATATCACCGTTGGCAAACAATACCATCTGTGCCGTGATGAATTCTGGATTCCATCCATCCCATACATTATTGTACTGAATAATAATGCGGTCAGCCTCTACCTGATAATGGATTGATCCTTCGCTGGTAACAAAACTAAAGAAGCCACCCAGCGGAGATATAAACCCTTTAGGATTGTACGTGTTGTTAAGGGAAGGTGAGTTGATTGGGCGTACGCTGTCATCAAACGTGGTGAATCCTTTTTGGGCGATGAAGATCTTGTGCATCATCTGGCCATAATATGGAAAGTCAAAACCAAGCTCAACCGGTACATACACACCGTCATCTTTAAGCGTCTCCGTTACATTGACGCCTGTTGAGGAGATATCCTGAAATGAATACGCTATCGGATTGGATTCTGAAGCATAACTGGTTCTGAATTTATATCCGTAACTGTGATAATCTGAAGGCCAGTTGTCGCTTATCCCTTTGTTATCATAGCCAGGAACAAAATACTTCAGCGGAAATGCACCTGTATTTTCTACCGTGATCTGTGCATCCACTACATCACCGATGGTTACTGAATTGACAGTCTGACTTTCGGGTGTGATCGTGATCCGGGAAGTTTCCGCGCCAACACCGAACAAGGGTATTTCATACGACTGTTCACCGTTGGTTATTTTCAACAGACCATTAATGTTTCCGCCTGATACGGGTGAGAATTTAATCTTTACAATGGCTTCCTCGCGTGCACCGATTTTCCAGGGAGTACCACCAACAATAGAAAATTGAGGATTATCAATAGAAAATTCAGGGTTGCTGAAATTTCCATATCCTGTGTTCTCCAACGCTACTTCAATTGTTTCAGACAATCCATTGAAAACATTTCCAAAATCAACAATGTCAATGTGTTTAAGGTGTGGTTCATGACCGCTTACATTCAGTGTTACGGGCACTCTCAGCTCACGTTGATTCGCATCGTTGGATTTCAATACGAGGTTTGCACTATAGGTTCCATTGATGAGATTCGCACCGTTAGCGGTGAGAACCGTTTGCGCTTCTTCATGGCCGGCAATATCACCAGAGCCAGGTTCGAGTGTAAGGTACGTGCCGAGGTGAGCATTATAACTTGCTGCAGTCATCGTCCAGGCAAAGTCCTTACTATCGAGCAGCACTTCAAGCTGATCCCAGGTAGCACCCATATCAAACGACATGAAACAGTTTGCCGAGTATGACGGATCATTTTCAAATCCTATCCCCAGCGGATAAAGATTTCCGGCCGGCACATGAAATACCACCCAGAACGTTTCACCCGATGCAAAATAAAGTTGCTCATCGAGGGTTATGTAGGCTGTTGCTTCTCTGGCACCCCAATTGCTGTGTTCCTGTGCATAGACCAGATTGTTTTTGACCGGTGCTGAGCCTTTGTATACTTCAACGATCACCGGCCCCAGTTCAGGATCATGCTTCAGATACATCTGTACCTGTGTCAGGTTGAACCCTTCCGGTTCATTTACAAAAAATTTTGCTGCTGCCGAATTGCTAAGTCTGATGTCCATTTCACCAATGATATCAGTCGCCCATGAGGAGTATGATTTTTCAACAGCCGTGAATGCCATCGGCACAGGCTCATTGCTGCGTACAATATTCTGAGCAGGTACGACTGACCTTCTTCCTACGGTGATTTCTGAGGCCGGTTTGCTGCTCGTCACTTTCGGATAATGCAGCCCCGAAGTGCTGAATGATAATGAAGCATCGCGATGACGTGTGAAATGATCCCACCGCAGTATTCCTTCTTCCTGGTTTGAAATGGTGATCTCATGTGTTGCTGTTTCTGAAACCGTTACATCAATGGAGAGTTCGATAGCAGTACTGTTTTCATCTACCACAATGGAAGGACCATTGTTGGTTGTAGCTGAAATCGGATTGGATAATACAGAAACATTTCCCCAGCGATCCGTTGATGTGATCACAAAATGATAGGTGGTCAGCCCGAGTAATCCGGCTACTTCATATTCGAAAGATTTTCCCGCTGCGCTGTCATTCTTTATAACAATCTTCTCCGCAGTGTTGATATTGCTACTGGTGATCGCTTGTGTATGATAGTACAGGTTAAACTGCGTAGGCTTCTTGTCATCCGTATCAACTGGCACAGTCCAGGAAAGTGTAGCGAACTCCTGTGCTACACCCGTTACTGCCAAATCAGCAATGGCAACGGGTGCAATGCCGAGGTCATTTTGAATCGCCAGGGAAGCATCAATAGCTCCCACGCCAAGCTTACCCGCATAATCCGGATTGAATTGATCAATATCAACTGTTCCGGTCATGAGTTTATTCCACAGCTCGGTATTCGTGAGTTGTTGTTTGGTTCGATTGGCCAACGCGAGCGCAGCAATACCTGACACATGCGGACAAGCCATGGAAGTACCTTGCATGTAAGCGTATTGATTTTTCGGTGCCAGACTTAACACACCACCTTTTGAGCCATAGTCGAGGTCGCCACCGGGTGCAGCGATCTCAACCCAGCTTCCATAATTAGAATAGTAAGCGCGTTTCCATTCTGGTCCCAGCGATGAAACCGCCATTACCGGTTCATGGTATCCCGGATACCATTCGGCATCCATATTACTGTTACCTGCAGCAAAAATGACGATACCACCTTTCATCGGACTACCTGGATAATCACCAGCTTCCGCAATGAAATAGTCAATGGCTTCAAGCACAGACTCATCAATAGTACCCGGGTCACGATAGCCCCAGCTGTTCTGAGAAATCACCGCACCATTGTTGGCAGCATAGATGTATGAATTTTCAAATGCGCCACCGAAAATCTGAAGTGACATTACTTTCACACCATCACCATGCCCTGTTCCACCCGCTACACCAGATACACCAATGCCGTTGTTGTTGATCGCAGCAATGGTACCAGCCACGTGCGTTCCATGCGGCTGCGCATCTACTGCACCTTTATTCTTCTGAAAATTATAGCCGTGAATGTCATCGATGTATCCATTGTTGTCATCATCAACACCTGTTGTACCGTTCAGCTCTGCTGCATTTGTCCACATGTTATCTTTAATATCAATGTGATTGACATCCACACCTTCATCATGAACGGAAACGATGATGTCACTCGCACCGGCTGTTTCAGTCCAGGCTTCAAACAAATTCACATCAGCATCAGCAAAACCGGATTGACCTGTGTTGTTATAATGCCACTGATCTTTCAGGTAAGGATCGTTGAACGGTAATGTTGTAAACGTGGAGGGTGACTGACTGTACGGCACAAGCGCGTAGGGAGCCAGGATCTTTTCACGTTCTGTTTCAGCCACAGCAACTTCTTTAAGCTGCCTGAATTGCTGTGCAGCTGTTTTAGGATTGATCGAATTATCAATCTCCACCACATACCATAAATGAAGTCCGTGCTTGCGCAGTTTGTTTTCAAACTTTGGATCGTAAGGGAACAGGCGATACATATTCTTTGCACCGGTTTTCGTAGCAACTGCATCCAGCGTTTGTATACCCGTGACGAGTTTTTTACCGGATTGAACGCGCAGCTGACTGAGCGGTGCAGACATCTCCGTGGTAAACTTAACTTTCACCATACCTGTCTGGACCCCGTCCTGATACACCTGCGTCCAACCCCAGGTCGAACCAAGCAGGAGTATGCCCAGGAAGAGCATCCTTCTTGTCATGTTTAGTAAATAATCATTCATAGCGTTTAGGATTAATGAGTTCTTAGTTGGTTTTTTTTGAGCGGAACCTCGTTTTCTTTTCCACCGGTTCACCTGCCTGAGGAAGGCCCTGGTTCTTATCCATGGAAGTCATGATCTTGATCAGGGCTTCCTGCTGGATTTTGCGTTTTTCGATGAGGTCGGCAATGACCTTATCGTTCGTTTCGGCTGAGATTTTGTTCGTATCGTTCTCCTTCTTGCTCATAAAAATTAGGCTCAGCAAGAAAGGACAAGCCCGCGGTTCCAGGGCCATCGGAAGTAGCTACAAAATCACTACAACGGGCTGTTCTTGATCCTAATAAAATCACTACAACGAGTCAAAAAGCCTCATTTTGAAAGGATTTCGGAAGGTTATGAAAAATTCTATTGGGAAAGATACTGCTCAGACAAAAGATCATTCCTGAACCATTGACTTATCCAGCTGAGCTAAAAAGGTCACCAGATTATGGTCTGTTCCGGTGAGATTAAGTTTCTTACGCAACCGGGTGCGGGCAACATCTATGGATTTGGCATTCTGATAGGTAAGAGCTGAAATCTCTTTGGTGGTCATGTTCAGTTTCAGAAAAGCACAGAGCCTGCGTTCGCTGGGTGTGAGATCAGGAAACTTTTCATTGAGTGTCTTATAAAACTGTTCGTGTACCTGCTGAAACCGGAATTCAAATTCCTGCCAGAGTTCAGGTTGGAGATTGGATTGTAAATCGAGGATCAGCTTCTGAACCATCATCTGTTTATCGCTGGATACGTTCTGCTTGATATCCAGTAATTTCTCTGAAATGGTATTGATCAACTCATTCTTGTTCAACAGGTAGATTATGTTTGTGGCCAGCTCTTTGTCTTTTATGGCGAGATCATTTTTCAGGTTGATCTTTTCCAGCATCAGGTGTGATTGTTCGAGCAGGGATTGCCGGGTTTTACTACGCTGGAGAATGAACAATAAGGTAACGATAATCAGAAGGAGGAATAATCCGCTGGCACCCATCCAGTAGAAAAGTCTCATTTCCTTTTGCTCAGCTTCCATGATGGTTTGTTTTCTGTCGAACTCATACTGCATTTCTAGCTGCGCAATTTTCCGCGTGTTCTCCTCATTGAATAAACTATCGTTCACCTGCATGTATAATTCCAGGGTAGAAAATGCCTCTTTATGTAGACCACCTTCTTTATAGATCTTGTACAGATCATTGGAAGCCCACCGAACGGTCTCCCATGCTCCAATTTCTTTACCTAATACAATAGCTTCTTTAAAATATGGTTCCGCAGCTTTCGGATCATGTTTGTTTCTATAGTAGAATTGTCCAAGATTCAGGTTAGACCGCGCAAGACCTACTCTATCCTTGTTTTGCTTTCGCAGGTCAAGTGCCTGAAGACAATATTGAAGGGCCACATCCAGGTTGCTGCCCTCATCGGCATAAAGCTCTCCTATATTATTAAGTACCGTTGCTGTAACTTCATCATCATGTACTTTTCTACCTAATGACAGCGCCTCCTGATAATACTTCATGGCCTCATCGTATTTCATCGCTTCTTCATAGAGGATGCCGATATTATTAAGAACGTTGGCGCGTTGTAAAAGTCTCCTGGGATCGGCCAATGCATTAGCCGTGTCTAAAAAAGAAAGTGCTTTTTTATAATAGGTTAATCCATTTTCATGATTTCCCTGGTAGTAATATATACTGCCCATGTTTCCATTGATCGCTATCAGCGTAGTGGTATCCCTGATTTTCTCTGCTTCTAGCGATGCCTGCTGGTACAGTGCAAGTGCTTTTGAATAATTGCCCAACTGCATAAATGCACTTCCCTGATTGGCGTACGCTTTCACCAACAATGAATCCGACTTTGTTTTCCGGGCAAGCTCTATCGATTCGTTGGCATACTCCAATGCACGAAAATTATTGGTGCTTAAAAGCTTTTTCGACAAAGCCAGTGTAATAACCAATCGTTCCTCATCAGTTCTGGCATCCTGCAACCGTTCGAGAAGGCTGTCTATCTTAGTCTGAACCTGTGCTGAAATGTTATTACAGGACAGAAAAAACAAAACCCCAACAAAGAATGTTGTTTTCAGAATCAGATAGGCTCGGTCAAAATTCTGCATAGGTGAGAAACAAAAGTCGGAGATTAACCTACAAGTTCAAACTTTGGCCTGACAGAAATTTGTTTGTCTAACGGTGAACGGAGAAATCCGTAAAACCGGTGAATTCCTTTTCGTGAATATCGATCTCATACACCCGGGCAGATTTTGGTCCATGGTTGCACCATTCTATAAATTGCTGAAGCGTGCTCTCATTGCCTTCTGCTTCGATGTAAACGGAACCATCCCCTTCATTCTTAACAAACCCTTTTACACCCAGCTCATCGGCTTTTGTTTTTGTTGATGCCCGAAAAAAGACACCCTGAACCTTTCCCTTGACCTGTATTGAAATGCATTTCATATGCCACTGAAAAATTTATTCCGGATGATCGTATCAATCTGTTGTATGCGTGAATCGGGCTCGCCACTGATTATCGCGTATTCGATATTACGCTTATCCAGTTCGTGTTTAAAAATAGCAAACATTTCTTCGCGCCTGTCACCCAGGTCACGAAGACCGTCAGCAATCCACGGCACATCGATGTCCATCAGGAAGTAATAGTCATAGTTCACGCGCTCTTCCAATTCATACAATACATCAGGAATAACATTCAAATAATGTTGAGAATAGATCTGCGTGGTAATGGCATCTGTATCACAGAAAAGAATCTTATCTGCTGTTTTTAGTTTCTCCTGAATCCGGTTATGGTGTGCGTGACCGATTTGTATAATGTCCTCAACGGTAAAATCATTTGTGATCAGCATTTCACGCGCCACTTCCGGAACAAACTCCGTTTGATATTTCTCCGCCAGCAATTTGGCAATGGTCGATTTCCCTGTGCTTTCAGGACCATAGAGACAAATCAGAATAATCCCGTTCATCATGACTGTTGCGTGGTGTAGCTTTTATTCTCCCGGATCCAGCTCCATAAACCATATGCTGCCAGCAATGTAAAGATGAGGTATTCAAAGCTGTAGAACTTAATGCCTTTTACATAATATAAATAGGTAGCGACAATATCTACCACGATCCAGATGATCCAGCATTCAATTTTCTTTTGGATCATAAAGAATGTAGTTACGATACTCATTACGGTAATGAAGGAATCTACATACGGAAAAGCACTGGGCAATGGGAAAAATTTCGGGAACCATTCATGCAGCCGACTGGCCAGAGAACCCAGTACGATCGTGCCAACAATGCCGATGCTACAGATCAGCAGAAACTGTTTCCATTTCATATAACTCACGCGCAACTCGTTCTTTTTATCTTCTTCTCCCGCTTTGGGATTTGCCCAGCGGATCCAACCCAATACGTTGGTCACGAAAAAAAATACCTGAAGGAACATATCCGGGTAAAGCTGGATCTGGTAGTAGAGAAAGAACGCCAGGATAACATTTACAATCCCCACAGGCCAGCTCCAGATATTTGCTTTTGCCGATAGCCATACCGCCAGTAAGCCGAAGAGCACGCCAAAAAATTCGAGGTAGCTCATGTTGTAATCCAGAACTGTAAAAAAGATATTATCGATATCAAAGAGAGACATGAATTTTCGGGTACTTTTAGAGCGCTAATATAAACGTTGCCGTGAAAAGAGTCTTTTTTATAGCTGCTCTATTTGGATATTCCCACGTATTGTCCGCACAGACAATTGAGCTTTTGAAAGATGCCGGTAGCTGGAATGAAGGGAGCATCGCCCGTTCCGATGAATCCAGGATTGAAGGACTTATCAAGTATGATAACCGGAATGAAATTCTCTTTTATAATGACGGACAAAATACCACTTCGCTTAAGCCTGAAGGTATTATTATGTTTGAGTTCTATGATGATAGCCTGCGTCAGCAACGGACGTTTTATTCACTGGAACAAAAAGATCCGGAAACGAATAAAGTCATCCCCATGATATTTGAAGTATTGCGTGATTATAAATCATATGCCATTCTTCATAGAGTATATCCGATAGAGATAATCAGGTCATCACATCCTGGTCGTACATTGGATGGCGAACCAACTGCCGCAGCTCCTTTTAAAGCTGGAGTTGAAGTCATACAAAAAGAGGCTGTACTAATATTGGATGAAAGTGGAGAAATCAAACCTTATTTTGAATTAATCACCATCGAACGAAATCCTCCATCTCTAGTACAACCCAAAAATCACGATGTGATCAATCCTGACCTTCTTGCAGAATACATACCGGAATCTGACTTTCAAAAATTAAAGGATTACGCCCGGGAAAAAGAATTACAATTTTACATCAAAGACGATTTGCTGAAAATCCTGGAATACTATGATTCAATACGGCAAGATTAACTATCAATAAATTTATAATTTCGAACATTCCGTTCCTAAAGACGTGCCTGCTTCCAAACCAAACTTCCACTTGTCGAAACACTGTAGCCTCCGAAAAAATCAAAGTAGTTCATGTTGTAATTCAATACGTCAAAAAAAATCATCAATGCCGAACAGAGACATACCGTTGTTTATATTTAAGGTTGCTAATATAAACGTTATGAAAAACTTACTCATCATTCTGATCATCACGATTTCCATCGACAGCACATACGGTCAGGCCAAAAAAGATAAGACAATAGAATTACTCTCGGATAACCAGGGATGGTACGAAGGCAGTATTATGTTATCGGATGGTGAAGAGTTAAAAGGACTTGTCAAATACAACGACCGTAATGGTGTTTTGGCTATGCATAATGGTGTAGATTCCAGGCCATTCAGTGCGCGTAATGTTATAGCCTTTGAATTTTTTGACGAAAGTCTTCAGATTCAGCGTTTGTTTTATACCCTGGAATACGAAGATCCCATAACCAATGTTAAGAGGCCACAATATTTTGAGGTACTACGTGACTATAAAACATTTGTCATTTTGATTAAAGCTGATCCTATTGAAGTAAGTGAAAAAGCTAAACATTCATTCCTGGGTGACACTTATAATAACCCGGCTAATGCAAAAGTAACACTGGAGGTTTCACAAACTGAAACGGTTTATATCCTCAATGAAAAAGGTGACATCATGCCCTACTTTCAGGTGATTAACATTGAAGATGGTGACAAATCGTTTCTGGCCATCGACAACTCAAGAACAAAAAACAAAATGGTCGATAAAGACCTTCTGGCCGAATATGTAACAACTCCCGTTTTTGAGAAGCTTGAATCATATGCCAAAGAAAACGATCTGAAGTTCAAGCGAAAACAAGACTTTCTGAAGATTCTGACGTACTATGATTCAATCCGGAAGTAAATATTTTTTTCAAGGCAATTTAATGCACACATTTTTCACCTCTGTAAAAAATCGCAACGCTTCCCATCCGCCCTCTCTTCCGACTCCCGATTGTTTCATCCCGCCAAAGGGTGTTCTCAAATCACGATAGAGCCAGCAGTTCACCCATATAATACCACTTTTTAGTTTCGCTGCCATGCGATGGGCACAATTGAGGTTCTCTGTCCAAAGCGTAGCCGACAATCCATAGGTTGTACTGTTCGCATATTCCAGAACCTCTTCTTCGTTATCAAACGGCATGATGGTTACCACGGGGCCGAAAATTTCTTCCTGATTCGCTCTGCACGTGTGGTCAAGTCCGGTGATAATGGTGGGCTCTACAAAGTATCCGCCTTCACACCGGCCGCTCACCGAAACTCTTTTCCCTCCCGTAAGTATCGTACCGCCCTCCTGTTTTGCCAATTCAATATAACCTAGCACTTTATTTATATGTGCTTCGGATACCAAAGGCCCAAGCCTGGTTTTATCTTCCTGTGGATCACCTACTATCAACTGCTTTGTTCTTTTCGCGAACTCATCGAGAAATTTATCATACAGGCTTCGCTCCACAAAAATGCGTGAGCCACACAAACATATCTCACCTTGATTTGAAAATGAAGATTGAATTGATGTAGTGATTGCTTTTTCAAAATCACAGTCAGCAAAAATGATGTTCGGGTTTTTCCCACCCAGCTCAAGTGAAAGTTTTTTGAACATCGGTGCGGCCGTGGCCGCGATCTTTTTTCCGGTAACTGTTCCCCCGGTAAAAGATATAACGTTTATCTCCGGATGTTCAACAATGGCTTGTCCGGCTTTCGAGCCAAGCCCGTGAACAATATTCAAAACACCTTTAGGCAACCCGGCCTCCATGCATAATTCAGAAAACAGAAAAGCCGTCATGGGTGTGATCTCTGACGGCTTTGCTACAACGGTACACCCTGCGGCAAGTGCTGGTGCAATTTTCCAGGTGAACAGATACAATGGGAGGTTCCAGGGTGAAATGCAACCCGCCACACCCATAGGGGAACGCAATGTATAATTGACAGCTTCCGTTCCGGTAATATGCGCTTCACTTGCAAAATGAATTGCACCCGTGGCAAAGAAACGCATGTTAGCTGAAGCCCTGGGTATATCAACACTCCGCGCAAGCTTCACAGGCTTCCCCTGATCGGTGCTTTCAGCAAGAGCAAGTTTATCCAGATCACGATCAATGAGTTCAGCAATGCGAAGAAGAATAGCGGAACGGTTTTCCACCGGCATCTCCGACCACGAAGTGAATGCAGCCTTTGCTGCCGTCACAGCATTCGCCACATCGTGGTGATCAGAATCGGGAATAAGACTGTACACTTTCCCCTCTGACGGATTAACATTATCCAAGTATTCTCCGGACACCGGCCCAACTAAAACACCATCGATATAGTTCTGAATTTTTTTCATGCTGACTATAAACTTCCTGTTCGGCCGCCATCAACCGGAATGTTGATTCCATTAATATAACCTGCAGCAGGTGATGCCAGGAAGGCCACGGCAGCGGCTACTTCATGTGCTTCTGCAATTCTCCGGGCTGGAATCTCTGCTATCATTTCCTTCAGTGCTTCGTCAAATGTGATCCCACTCTTATCGGCTTTATTTTGGGTAATCGATTTGAGCCGGCCAGTCAGGGTCGCGCCCGGCAAAACATTATTCACTGTAATTCCAAAAGGAGCCAATTCACTAGCTAATGTCTTAGACCAGTTAGCCACTGCACCACGAATGGTATTGGATACACCCAGTCCTTTAATCGGAATTTTTACGGAGGTTGAAATAATATTGATGATACGTCCAAAGCTTTCTTTCTTCATTCCCGGAACTAACGCCTGCGCAAGAATCTGATTACAGATTAGATGACTGCTGAATGCAGCGATAAAATCTTCGACTTTGGAATCAATAGCCTGACCTCCCGGAGGCCCTCCGGTGTTATTCACCAGAATATGTACAATATTCTTCTTAGCATACTCCTGTATTTTCACTCTCAATTCATCGGGCTTAGTGAAATCAGCTACGATGTAATCGTGCTGCTGACCTGCTGATCGGTGAAGCTCAGCTCCTGTGGATTTTAATTTCTCCTCATCGCGGGCTACGAGAGTAATATCCGCACCCAGCAAAGCCAATTCTAAGGCGGAAGCCTTTCCGATACCTTGCGTGCTTCCACAGACGAGGGCTTTCTTTCCGTGTAAATCCAGATTCATATCTGCAAGTTACAGTTTCCCGCAGATCACGCAGATTAACGCGGAATTAAAATCAGTGAAAACTGAAGAAAAACAACTTCATCAGTATATCATCCGGATTAGGAACACAAAATAAAAATGCACTTTCCCGCTGATAACGCTGATGTTCGCAGATTTATATTCTGCACAGATCTGCGAAATCTGCGGGAAACAAATTCAACAAGACTCTACTTCTGATTTTGATAAGTAATTCGCACATTAGCACATCGACAAGCGACTCATTAATCAATGTATTATGGCCATTCGCAGACCTTTTAATTTAAAACAGTGGATCAGCGAAAACCGCGATCTGCTTAAGCCTCCGGTAGGAAATAAAAATCTCTATGCTGATGCCGGAGATTATATCGTAATGATTGTAGGTGGACCCAACGCCCGCAAAGATTTTCACTACAACGAAACAGAAGAACTGTTTTATCAGCTCGAAGGAAATATAAACGTCCGTATTCAGGAAGACGGTAAAGCAGTGGATATTCCCATAAAAGAAGGCGAGATGTTTTTGCTGCCGTCCAACACACCCCATCGCCCGGAAAGACCTGCCGGTTCTGTTGGGTTGGTTATCGAATGTAAACGTGAAGATCCCAACATGCTGGATGGACTGATCTGGTATTGCGACACGTGCAACACCAAACTGCACGAGTACCGCTTTCACCTCGATAACATTGAAAAAGATTTTCTCCCACGCTTTCGTGAATTCTATGGATCAGAAACCTTGCGAACCTGCAGGAAATGTGGAACCGTAATGGAAGCGGATGCCCGCTTTGTCTGATATGAAAGGGTTAGCGTATTACTCATCTCCTGTTGGTGATTTACTCATCGAGGCTGAAGGTGATGCTATTATCACAGTCAATTTCCTGAAAGATTCACGTCAGCCGGAAGAACACCGTACGGCCGTGATCGAACAATGCATCATGGAGCTCGAGGAGTATTTTTTCAAGGGAAGGAAATTCTTTACCGTAAAGCTGGAATTCCGCGGATCATCTTTTCAGCAGAAAGTCTGGAATGAGCTGATGAACATTCCCTACGGACAAACGGTCTCATACATAGAACTCGCAACACGTATTGGCGATCCGAAAACGGTCCGTGCCGTAGGATTGGCCAATGGACAAAATCCTATAGCCATTATCGCTCCGTGTCATCGCGTGATCGGAAAGAACGGAGATCTGGTGGGCTATGGAGGCGGACTTGATAAAAAAGAATGGCTTCTGCTTCACGAAGGCGCCATCAAACAACAACTTCAGCTTTTCTGAGTATGAAGTATGAAAATTCATTGGCATTCGCACGGAAATTGGATCAGCTTGATCCATTAAAATCATTCCGCAGTAAATTTCATATTCCCAGGGTTAAAGGTAAACCCGCACTATACTTTACCGGAAACTCTCTTGGTCTTCAGCCAAGATCAACACAGAAATTTCTGAATGAAGAACTAAAAGACTGGGCAGAACTTGGTGTTGAAGGACATCTTCATTCGCGAAGACCCTGGCTGTATTATCATAAGTTCAGTAAAAAGGCGTTGGCCAATATTGTCGGTGCAAAACCGGTTGAAGTGGTGGCCATGAATCAGCTTACCATCAATCTCCATTTAATGATGGTGTCATTCTACCGACCAACTGCTGAGCGTTTCAAGATCATAACTGAAGGAGGAGCGTTTCCCTCCGATCAATATGCTTTTGAATCTCAGATTAAACTTCATGGGCTTGATCCCGCAGAAGCGCTTGTTGAACTCATACCTCGTGCAGGTGAGTATTCCCTGAGAACAGAAGATATTCTTCATACCATTCAACAGCATAAAGATCAGGTAGCGCTTGTTATTTTAGGAGGCGTACAATATTATACAGGTCAATTCTTCGACATAAAAAAAATCACCGAAGCCGGCCATCAGGCGGGTGCTGTTGTGGGATTTGATCTGGCTCATGCCGTTGGAAATGTTTTACTGAATCTACATCGTGATCAGGTTGACTTTGCTGTATGGTGCAGCTATAAGTACCTGAACTCCGGCCCCGGAGCCATTGCAGGAGCTTTTGTTCACGAAAACCATGCACTGCGATTTGACTTGCCCCGGCTTGCCGGATGGTGGGGTCACAATGAAAAAGAAAGGTTTCAAATGAAAAAAGGTTTTAAACCAATGGCTGGTGTTGACGGATGGCAATTATCCAATGTACCTGTTCTTCAAAGCGCGGCACACCTGACATCTCTTGAAATTTTTCAGGAGGCCGGTATTAAAAACCTTCGCAGGAAAAGTTTACTGCTCACGGGTTATCTCGAATTTCTCCTGCATGAAATTGATCCGTTAAAACGACATTTTGAAATCATAACGCCATCACATCCGGATGAACGTGGCTGCCAGCTTTCTATCCTCATGAAACGAAATGGCAAACGGGTTTTTGATAAACTCGCAAAGGCAGGTATCATAGCCGATTGGCGAGAACCCGATGTGATCCGTGTGGCGCCCGTACCGTTGTACAACCGGTTTGAAGATGTGTTCTATCTCGCAGGTACTCTGAAAAAAGTCCTTGTCTGATATTTTAAAGTTCAACAGATCACAACCATGATGACAAAGATCATACTTCTGTAATTACAATTTTTCTACTTTGAATTCATGAATAGCAAAGGAAAACACATTGGTATTGTTGGTGCTGGCCTGGTGGGTTCGTTACTATCCATTTACCTCACCAGGCGAGGTTACAACGTTTCTGTATTCGAGCGCAGGCTTGATATTCGGGAGCACCGCATTGAAGCAGGGCGTTCTATCAACATGGCCTTAAGTAATCGGGGTATTCGCGCCTTACAACATGTCGGCCTCGATGAGTTACTCCGGCAGAATGCCATACCTATGCCTGGACGAATGATCCATGATATTTCAGGCAAACAAAACCTTCAGGCTTATGGCAAGCAAGGCCAGTATATTAACTCCATTTCACGCAGCGGACTGAACCGGGTTTTGATCACCGAAGCTGAACGGCAAGGTGTTGATTTTAATTTTGAGCACCGCTGTGTCCAGGTCGATTTTGAAAAAACGGAACTCACCCTCCAGCTTAACAGCGGACTACACCATAAAAAGTTTGATGTTATACTGGGAACAGACGGAGCCTTCTCTGCGGTTCGTGGCGCCATGCAGATCACAGACCGTTTTGACTATGCACAGGATTATATTGATCACGGATATAAAGAATTGCGCATACCTGCTGAAAGTGGTAAGCATGTATTTGAAAAAAATGCCCTGCATATCTGGCCACGCGAAAGTTTCATGCTGATCGCATTGCCTAATCCGGATGGATCATTTGTCGCTACTTTCTTTTTCCCTTTTGAAGGTTCGGTTTCATTTGAAAAACTGAAAACACCCGAACAGGTACAGGAATTTTTTGATAGAACTTTTCCTGACGTTGCACCGCTGATGCCAACTCTGCAGGAAGATTTCAGAGATAATCCTACATCGTCATTGGTAACGGTCAGGTGTTTTCCCTGGCATAAAGGAAATACGTTACTGCTGGGCGATGCAGCTCATGGCATAGTGCCCTTTTTCGGACAAGGTATGAATGCCGGATTTGAAGACTGTTATGTATTGGATCAATTACTCGACTCTCATCATGACAACTGGGATACCGTACTTCCTGAATTTGAAGCATTACGTAAACCAGATGCTGATGCCATTGCAGAACTGGCACTGAATAATTTTATCGAAATGCGTGACCTGGTGGCCGATGATGATTTTATTCTGCGCAAGAAAATCGAAGCCAGGCTTCATGAACTCTATCCGCAGCAATGGATACCACTCTATTCAATGGTAACCTTCCATGAAAATATTCGGTACTCGGAGGCATTAAATATCGGTCGCAGACAAAAAGAAATTATGGATGCCGTGATGAAGCAACCCGATATTGCCACTACCTGGTCATCATTGAAGTTTGAGCAGATAGTAGCCCAACTGAATCAGCCTTGATGTGTGTGCTGTATTCTTCATAGCGTTCGAATACATCGTTAACATAATTCACAGGCTCTTCACATTTGCAATAACCAGCCCGTGTAATGGGGTCACGATAATATTTAGGCTCTGATTTTTTAAGGAGATAATATTCAACGTTGTCGTGCCACAACCCAGGCTCTTTACCATATTTCTTTGCCAGCTTATGTGCATCAATGATATGAGACAGGCCTGCGTTGTACGAAGCCAGCACAAATTTTAATCGTTCAGTAGAATCCGCCACATTTTTTTCCCAATAGCGGTTCAGGTATTTCAGATAACTCACACCACCCCGTATGCTTTGTGCCGGATCATTCACATTCTTAACTCCAAAACGCTTTGCCGTTTCGGGCATGAGTTGCATTAGCCCGCGAGCCCCTGCCCACGATTCTCCGGAAGGACTGAATTTTGATTCCTGATATACCACAGAGGCAAGGAAACGCCAATCCCATCCCAACTCTTCTGCTCCGTTTTTTATCAGATTATCATAGGGTGAGAGTTTATTTCCGCTGAACGATGTGTAATCACTTTGCATGCGGATCAATGATGTGCGCGGACTTCTGAAGTAACGGTTGTAGATCACCATGAAGGTAGGCTCCTTCTTTATATCAGCCATCCACACATCAATAGCTTTCAGCAGTGCCGGAGAATTTTTTCGTACCGCCCAGGCAATCTGTTGAGGGATACCCAGTACCGTATTCACGTCCAGATTAGGATAATATGCCGCATTGACCTGCGCCATGGTATGATCACAAATGGTGTAATCAATTTCACCCATTGCAACCTTACGAATGAGTGATTCACTTTCTGCATTCAGCGTATCCTGGCGTATGATCATATCAGCACCGGATTCTTCAGCCAGATTTTTCAGGCGCAGTTCATAACTGGTACCTTTAATTACATGCACTTCCTTACCACTCAGGTCTATCGGATTACGAACAAGCTTCGCACTGATCTGGTCAATATTCATTTTCTTCCAGTTATCAGGCTTGCGTTGCACCAATACCTGGTAGGTGTTAAAGTGTGGGCGCGTAAATGCAACCCATTTTTTTCTGGGTGTGTTTACCGTGAGTGGAAATGCCAGAATATCTCCATCTCCCGCGTTGAGTTGCTCAATGGCGTTCTCAATTCCTGAAGTGACTTTTATTTTCAAACCTACTTTAAGCTCTTTGGCCAGCATCTGAAGCAACTCATATTCATAGCCCATAGGCCGGCCTTTATAAATAAAATAGCTGATGGAATTGTTGTCAACAAGAACGTTGATATACCCTCTTTGGCGTATAGCATTGAGGTCGATTTCAACTGTGGGTTCGGAATGAAAACCTTGATTCTGCGGAGAATTGCAGGAAAACCCAACCACCAACAAACAGCCGGTAGTGATTAAATGCCGCGATGATAACAACATAGACGTGGCAAAGATAAGAATTGCGGGCCTAATGAAGAAAAAGTGCTTCCGTTCAGAAACAACTGCTATGCAATAGCATAGTAAGTACATTATCTGAATTTTTTTTATTCATTCATAAACTTTGTCACCTTAACTGGAAAATTAGTGATGAGTGTATCCAGTTTTTGTCTCTTACAAGTTCAGATAATACCGATTGCTCGTATCAACTAATTTTTTGCCGGCTCCGAATTTGTGAAAAGCTTCCAATCAGCATGAGTAGATTATCATTCTCACAAATTCTGTTTTGGGTTTAGGTTAAAAAGAAGAAGCTGCCTTTTATGGCAGCTTCTTTACAATTTAATTTATTTGAAATCAATTGAACGTATAGCGTAATGTCAACTGTCCCTGCCATGCATTGTTAACCGTAATACTTTTTATAAAGCGATCACGTAAAAGTATGGTTTCAGGATTGCCATCCACAATGACGTTTTGTGTAGCCATTCTGTACACAGGCTCATCGTCAACTAAACTTCTATAGGTCAACGGTGATGCCGTTGCCGCAGTATAGCCTACTCCCCATTTGTTGTTTAACATGTTGCCAACGTTAAGAATATCAAAACGTACAGTAAGGGTATTTCTTTTTTCATTTGGCCCTACTTTAATGAAAAAATCCTGTGCGATGGTAAAATCAAAACGAGTCAGCCAGGGCAATTCCTGTCCGTTACGCTCTGCATATTTACCTCTGCGGCTTGACAAATACTCATCACCATTAATGAAAGCATCAAATGCTGCTTCCTGATCTTCTACCGTAAACGTGTTGCCTCCGGCCGTAAATTCCTCAAAGTTCAGTTCATCGGCTGATTCAGGAACATAGATAAGATCGTTTGTCTGACCATCGCCATTCATATCGTTACTGTAGATGTATGAAAATTTAGTACCGCTGTTGGCTGTCATACCCAATGTAACTGTAGTGGCTCCACCCATTTTGCCACCATACTCTTTGCGATAGTTTACAAAACCGATAATACGATGACGCAGATCGTTATCAGCATACGATGTTGTCAGATAGTTCTGTCCGTAGATAGTAGGCATATTAGCCTGCACGGTGCTACTTACAGACTGCATATCTTTTGCTTTTCCATACGTATACGCCAGCATTCCTCCTAATCCTTTCACTGCAGGTCTTTCTACTTTTGCCGTTAACGTGTATGAATTACCTTCTTTTGTATTCTTCAGCACAAATACATTACTAACTTCCGTATTCTGAAAACGTGGAGCTGTAAAACGATCGCGTTCATCAGGACCTGCAAAGTTGGTAGTAGCGGGATTCAGGTTGGCATCAATGTAACGTAGCGCCTGAAGGTTCTTGTTGAAGATAGCTTCAACAGTAGCAATAAAACCAAGCGGTAATTTTCTGTCAACTGCGATATCTGACTTCCATACCATCGGATATTTCAGATCAGGATCGGAAGCATTCACAGCAAAGCCCGTTGGAGCGGTGGGGTTAATGTAACCATCCGGCAGATCAGCAGGATCGGGACGGAAAGGTATATCACTGCCATTCAAGGTAACTACAGCCGTGTTCACACCATTATTTCCCAACTGGTTTGACACCAGTACCTGGGGTATTCGCGATACAAAGATACCTGTACCACCACGGATCTGAGTTGTTTTATCACCCTTCACATCATAGTTAAAACCTAAGCGGGGAGAAAGAAGCAGTTTGTTTTTCGGAAATGCTCCTGTAGTGACTTTATAGTCATCACCATTTTCATCTCTGAATGTAAGCGCTGCTACAGTAGGATTATTATAGGCTTCTGTAGTGGAATTATCATACGCGAAAATATCTCCACGAATACCTCCTGTTATTTTTAATTTATCAGTCACCTGAAACTCATCCTGTATGTAGAAGCTGTATGTAGATGACTTCAGTGTCTGCCACGGTTTTTTACCCTCCGGCAACAACGACACCCGCAGGTTGTAGCGAACTACATCTACCGGAGAAGTGGCTGCATCCGGATTATCCAAATAGTCATTCATCGCGGCATAAAAATCATCGAGTGAGCTGTATACATACACGCCATTAGAACTCGGGAAGAAGAGGTTATCGGATTTAAAATACTCGTACGAGATACCGGCTGTAAGGGTGTGATCTCCGGCAAAGTAGGTGATGTTATCCGTGAAATTGAGCGTAGAGTAACGTAGTTTGTTATCCGGTGTAAACGGATCGAAACCCACAGTTGTGTATGTAGAACCACCATCCTGAATTTCAATCGTAGGGAACATACCGGTTCTGTACTTTCTGTCTTCAATCTGTTTGTTGTACGTCAGAATAGCCTTGTTGGAGAAATTGCTCGAAAAATTTGAGTTTAACTCCAGGGCTAAAGACCGCGTGTTATCCATAATAAAGTATCCGGTGTTTTCCATGGACAACGACAAATCTCCGGCATATGAACCGGTTGGATATCCCTGTCTATTTCCAAAACCTGCGGTACTACTGCTGTTACTGTTACTGATGGCCTGCCCGGATTCAGAATCATGGTGTGAATAACGGACAGCCAGTTTATGATTGTCATTAATGTTATAATCCAGACGGATCAATGCTTTTTTACTGGTTATTTCATTGTTGAACTGATCAATAGCTCCTGCATTCCAGTCAAAATTCGTAGCCATAAATTCTTTTAAGTCTTCCAGGTCGCTGGCTGTAGTTCTTGAAACGTTACCACTGGCACCTGGTCTGTTGGCTACCCATGTTAATGATGGTGTACTGCTTGTAAACTGTTCAGCATTAACAAAGAAGAACAGTTTATTTTTGATGATTGGACCACCAACACGGAAACCTATTGTTTGTTCATCAATGTTGACCCCTTGCAATTTCTTGCCATCTACCTTATCACCTGTAAGACCATTGCCCCGGGTGATGTAATACGCTGAACCGGTTACATCGTTTGTTCCGGAGCGAGTCACTACGTTTATATTAGCACCGACAAACCCCGATTGACGCACATCAAAAGGAGCAACGTTCAACTGGATTTCATCAAAGGCATCCATGGAAACCGGGGTGGTACCTGTTCGTCCACCGGCAGCCGCTGAACTACCTAACCCGAACCCATTATTAAAAACAGAACCATCAATAGTGATATTGTTTAAGCGACTGTCCTGTCCCGCAAAAGAACTACCATTACCGTAAGGATTATACTTCACAATATCGGTAACTGTTCTGCCGATAGTGGGTGTGGTGTTGATCATGTTTGTTCCATACGAAGCGGCAGCGCCTGTACGATCTGAACTGAAAATTCCCTGCTCACCTGAAACTACAACTTCTTCCAGTTGCGTACTCTCATCGGCTAATTTTGCATTGATATCGGCCGTTACGTTCAGGCTAAGAAAGATCTCATTGTAGACCTGCTCCTTATAACCAACAAAACTGATTTTGACAGAATAAGGTCCGCCAACACGCATACCAAGTATGCGATAGCGCCCATCTGCATTCGTAGTCGCACCGTACTGCGTTCCCGATGGTGAGTGCACCGCGAGAACAGTAGCTCCTGGTAAAGCATCTCCTTTTGAATCGGTTACAACACCGTTAATGGATGATGTGGTAACCTGGGCAAAAGCTGCTGATCCTGCAATCAACAGCATCCCCAAAGTGAATAGTAAAATTCTCCTCATAAAGTATAGTTTAGATTAATGGGTTTTGAGTTGAGCAAAAGTACCGGAACAGTAATAATTAAGCTTTAAAGCACGTTTAAATCTTTCCACAAATTGTTTACAATAAGTTAACAGCTTTCATGCATC
>DASXWH010000265.1:0-12728 GCA_036503775.1 Ohtaekwangia sp. | reverse complement strand
GTAAATAATACCTGTCCCAAATGATAGTCACCGTGAACCCGTGTCTTCACTGCATTTATCTTTACCTGGTACACTTCACTGAAACATTCCAGGATCTTATCCTCCAGAGCGAGTACATTTTTGGCCAGCACCTGAACATCGGGATCAAGCTTGCTCATGGTCGTTTCCAACAACGCAAAACGATCACGCACCAGTTTACGCAGAGACGAATACAATGAACGCTGGTAATTGGCGGTAAAGTTCTCTGGTGCAAAAGCAGGATTGTTCGGATCAGAAGCTAACGCCATGTGCATCTCTGCTGTCCGCTGACCCAGACGGACAATACGTTCATACAGTCCGCGCCCGATAAATTCCTGAATGATCTCCGGAGAGTCTTCAAACCGGATCGCTGACTTATTGATAAGCTTGGGCAGTTTAAGTGTTTTCGCTTTGGCCATTACGCGTTCATAAAAACGGCCGACCGAATCCACAGACATACCCCAGGCTTCTCCCTGGTTCTCGACTTTTTCCTGAAGCAACCCAAACACAATCGTACCACCATCCGGTTCATGATACTCCACGCTGCCGGCATACTTGGGACTATTCTGGAAGGTGGTGTTTTCAGAAAGGAACCGTACTACTTCGAGGTCTGGGTTGATCTCGCGTTCCAGCTTGCGATAGAATTTAAAAAAGTACTGGTCATTGTAGATGATCGCTGTATTGCTCTGATCTGATTTCAGAATTTTAGAATCTACCTCGCGGGTGCGATCAATCTTGGTGAACACACTGGAATTGAACAAGAGTGTGGCACCATCATCGTATTTCAGCTTCAGCTCGCGGTCCATGCTGAGGAAGAGGTAATCACGGAATACTTTGTCATAGCTGCTGTCCATGATAAAACCCGCCTTGCCCTGGATTTCGGCCCGGCACACTACACTTTGAACGGTGTACTCTACACGTTCCAGTATGTTATCCGAAGGCACAAAGGTGAGCGGCAAAAAGTACAGCTCCGGAAGACGCTGTACATAATGTACTTCAATGATGGTTAAGAAATGGGTATCGCCATCTACCTTAACCGGAATTGTTTTATGCACAGAAGTTTTGCTGATCACCTTGGCCTTACCGCCAAACCACCGGCACTTCTTCATGAACGGAGGAAGTATCTTGCGTTCGAATGAACGAACTTCATTATAATTATCGAGCAGACGTTCCCACGAGATGTCCGTGCGCAGCAGCGGCAATTCTCCGCTGGCATCTGCCTTTTCTTTTTTCTCGGCAGCGTCTACCTGGAACCAGAAGTAACCGTAGGGTCCGATGGTGATCGTGTAGTCACCTTCTTCTACATTCATGAACCGGTTCTGACTGAAAACTTCCGTGATGTCACAATCTTTATATTCCTTCAGATCCAATGTAGTCGCCTGAGAGAATTGCGAAAGGTTAACCACCACGATGAGGCGTTGTTTTTCATGGATCCGTACGAAGGACAATACTTTTGCATTAGAGCTTTCAATCACCTTCAGTTGTCCCCTTCCAAAAATATTGAGCCGCTTGCGCATCGCCAGCACATGCTTCATCCACCACAACAGTGATGATGAGTTTTCTTCCTGTGTGGCTACGTTCACCGCTTCGTGCCGGTAATTCGGATCATTGATGATCGGAAGGTAAAGCTTCTGCGGATTGGCAGAGGAAAAACCCGCATTGAGATTCATGTTCCACTGCATGGGCGTGCGTACACCAAAGCGATCACCCAGGTACACGTTATCACCCATACCGATCTCATCGCCATAGTAAATTACAGGCGTTCCCTGCAGCGAGAAAAGAATGGTGTAAAGCAATTCAATTTTCCTCCGGTCATTTACCAGCAAAGGTGCAAGCCTCCTGCGGATACCCGTATTCACTTTCGAATGATTGTCGCTCGCATACGCTTTCAGTAGATAATCTTTTTCTTCTTCCGTTACCATCTCCAGTCCCAGCTCATCGTGGTTACGCAAAAACAAAGCCCACTGGCAATTGGGAGGTGTATCCGGAGTTTGTTCTATAATATCTACAATCGGATAGCTGTCTTCCGTTCGCAATGCCAGGAACATGCGCGGCATCAGCGGGAAGTTAAAATTCATATGACACTCCTCACCGCCTCCAAAATAGGTAGCTGCATCTTCAGGCCATAAGTTTGCTTCCGCGATCAATACTTTCTCCTTATAGTTCTTATCAATGTGAGCCCGCAGTTTTTTGAGGAATGTGTGGGTCTGCGGGAGGTTTTCACAACTCGTACCTTCTTCTTCAAACAGAAAAGCAACCGATCCCAACCGGAATCCATCTACGCCCATTTTCAGCCAGAAGTCAACAACCTTGATCATTTCCATCTGTACTTCCGGATTCTCAAAGTTCAGCTCGGGTTGATGCCTGTAAAAGCGGTGCCAGTAATAAGACTTTGCTTCCGTATCCCATGTCCAGTTTGACGCTTCAGCATCAGTGAACATGACGCGTGCTTCACGGTATTTCTCCGGAGAATCACTCCACACGTACAGATCACGGTGACGTGAGCCTGACCGTGATTTGCGCGCACGCTTGAACCACGGATGCTGATCAGAAGTGTGATTGAGAATTAATTCGGTAATGACGCGTATACCTCTTCTGTGCGCTTCTTTCAGCAGTTGCTTAAAGTCAGCCAGCGTTCCATATTCTGGATGAACATCGGTATGATCGGTTATATCAAAGCCATCATCCTTTAGCGGTGACGGATAAAAAGGAAGCAGCCACAGGGTGTTTATACCCAGGTCTTCGAGGTAATCCAGTTTCTGTATGAGCCCGGGAAAATCACCGATGCCATCGCCATTGCTATCATAGAAGGCGCGTACCGAAACTTCATAGACAATAGCGTCTTTAAACCACAGCGGGTCACCGTATCTTACCGGAGTACTCATGTTTACATATACGATTCGTGAATATCTATCTTAAATAAATGGAACGGCATCTTGTGCGGGTCCACTTCAACATAATTCCATTCCTGTGTCCAGGTGTAGTGTTCGTCCGTCATCAGGTCATGCGCCTTGATGTTGATCCGGTCGCCCAGTTTCAGTTTATCTTTCGGAAGCTGAACATACCCCCATTGCTTGGATCCGGGATCCAGATTTACGATGACCAGCACGATACTGGAGAGATCATCGGTTGCTTTCAGGTATGCCAGCAGATTCGGATTCTCCACGGTACAGAACTGAATATTCCAGGTCGACTGCAAGGCTGCGTGTGTCTTGCGCGCCTTGTTGACGATGGAAATAATATCCGTCATCCGGTTCGTTTTTTTCCAGTCGTAATGCTTCACTTCATACTTCTCGGAGTTGTAATACTCTTCCTTCCCTTCTACCGGAATATTATCGTAGAACTCATAGGCCGGTCCATACATCCCATAGTTTGACGAAAGTGTTGCCGCTAATGCAAAGCGTAGGATGAAAATATTTTCTCCCTGATGCTGCAGGTGCCACGGAAGAATGTCGGGTGTATTCGGCCAGAAATTGGGACGGAAATAATTCCGTGACGGACCTGATACGAGTTCATTCATGTATTCGATGATCTCGTTTTTCTGTACACGCCACGTGAAGTAGGTATACGATTGCGTGAACCCGATCTTACCCAATGACGCCATGATCTTAGGGCGCGTAAATGCTTCGGATAAAAAGATGATATCCGGATATACCTTGTTGACTTCCGCAATCGCCCACTGCCAGAATGGAATAGGTTTGGTGTGTGGGTTATCAACCCTGAAAATGGTAATGCCCTGGTCGATCCAGAAGGTGATGACCGATTTCAATTCCTCCCACAGCGCCTGCCATTGCTCCGTCTCGAAGTTGAACGGATAAATATCCTGGTACTTCTTCGGAGGATTTTCAGCATACTGAATGGAACCATCCGGGCGTTGTTTGAACCATTCGGGATGTTCCTTTACATAGGGATGATCCGGTGCGCACTGAAAGGCCAGGTCGAGGGCGATATCAATTTTATGCCGCTTGGCCTCCGCGATAAGCTTTTTATATTCCTCGAGTCCGCCCAGATCCGGGTGAACCGCTTTGTGTCCGCCTTCATCACTTCCGATCGCCCAGGGTGAACCCGGCTCTCCGGGTTGTGACGTTACACTGTTGTTCTTTCCTTTCCGGTTTACCTTGCCAATCGGATGAACCGGTGGAAGGTACAACACGTCAAACCCCATAGAAGCCACACGCGGCAGCAGTGTAACAACATCTTTAAAGGTACCGTGCTTTCCATCCAGTGATGCTGACCGGGGAAAGAGTTCATACCATGTGCTGAAGTTTGCTTTCTTGTGCTCAACTGAAATGGTGAGAACTTTGTTAAATACTGTTTCGTGCTCGATCAACGGATTACCGTGAACGATCCGTTCAAAATTATCGCTCAACACATATTGCAGAGCGGATGTATATTCACCTTCCAGTTGTTTTGCTGCCTTGAGAAGCTGCGCGTTGTTTTCGCCCGCCAGTTTTGTGAGATAAGCAATTCCTTCTTTCAGCTCAAGGGTTACATCCACCTTTGCCAACGCTTTCTTTTTAAAGCCATCGTACCAGGTTTCAAAATGATCCATCCAGGCCACCAGGGTGAACAGATAATTTCCTTTCGCCTGGACATAGAAAGACGCCAGCCACTGATCATTACCCGTGTGCTTCATCTCTGCGATGGTCCAATCGGATTCGCCTTCTTTTTTATACCAGAGGTGCGCACGGATGTGATCATGGCCATCACCAAATATATCGGCCGTTACGTCAACGCGTTCTCCGATTGTGCGCTTTGCAGGATACAACCCGGCATCAACCTGAGGTTGAACATTCTCAATAATTACGCGCGACTTCCCCGTAAACTCAATCATGAACGCTGTTACTTGATTTTAAAAATATATGAACTGTAAGGTTTCAGATTTAACTCAAATGTGAAGGTGCTACCGAATCCCACTTCCGCCTCACGCCAAAGCAGGTCCCGGGCGATATAACTTCCGTTAGGATCGAGCTGAAGTCTGGAAACAACATCCGGAGGAATCTGTACTTTGATATTCTGGGTTGCAGCGTTAAAGCTGTTCAGGATCAGCAAACGCTCCTCACCTGAATACCGGATGAAGGCATGCACTTTATCCGTGAAGTTACCGGCCTTAATGTTTGCTGCTGTGATGTCGATATATTCTCCCTGTGTTAGCGCTACATTTGCGCGAGCCAGGTTCAGCACATCGGCATAGAACTGGCGGATCTGTTTTTGTTCCAGGGTAAGCAGACCTCCGTCAAACTTTCCTCCGTTCATCCACTTCTGATGTTCGGTGACTCCCCAATAGTCCATCTTGGTTGTGGTGCCTTCCTGTTCACTATTTTGAAACCCTTGATTTCCAAGTGCAGGTTCACCGACCTCCTGTCCGAAGTAAATCATCACCGCTCCGCGGTCGATCGTAGCGCTGATCACCATCGCGGGCGCTGCTTTCCAGGGATCACCGGCAAAATACTTTGAAGCAATGCGTTGTTCGTCATGGTTCTCCATGAAGTGAAGCATCTTGTGATTTATACCTTCCAGACTTTTCTGAACCTCATCAATATCGGATGTAGCACGCTTCCCGGTTATCAGCAATCGAAGCGTGTCATACAGCTGAACTTTGTCGTATAGAAAATCAAACTGACCGTCATTGATATAACTCCTATAAGCCTTTGGATTATAGATTTCAGCAATGAACACTACTTCCGGATTCACAGCTTTCACCTGTGGTATCACCCATTGCCAGAATTCTACCGGCACCATCTCCGCCATGTCACACCGGAAACCATCCACGTGCTTGCCTGTCCAATACAACAGGATGTCTTTCATTTTATTCCAGGTATCGGGTACAGGATCAAAATATGTTTTGCCGCCCTGCACATCAACACCATAGTTCAGCTTTACCGCTTCAAACCAATCGGTGATCTTCGGACTGGCAGTGAATTGATTATTAGCAGTGACCTTGGCTGGTGTTTCATCAAACTTTCCGTCAAGCGTTGGAAACGGATTATTGCCCACTGGCTTATTACCTTTCGGTGGCGTGAACGACTGTCCCGGCAGGTAATAGAAATTATTCTTTGCGCTGTAAGCAACAGACTTATCATCATCGGCACCAAGGTCTTTTACATTCTTCGGTTTCGCATCAGACTTGTATGAACGCGCCACATGGTTTGGCACAAAATCGATGATCACTTTCAGTCCCTGCGTATGGGTACGGTCAACCAGCGCTTCAAACTCCTGAATACGCTGCGGTACGTTGACGGCCAGGTCCGGATTGATATCATAATAATCCTTGATCGAGTAAGGCGAGCCGGCTCTACCCTTCACTACATCAGCATCATCCAGCGGAATTCCAAACTTCGTATTGTCTGACAACTGTGCATGTTCAATGACGCCCGTATACCACACGTGCGTGATGCCCAGTTCCTTCAATGATTTCAGTGCGGTTTCATTGATGTCAGCAAACTTACCCACACCGTTTTCTTCGATGGTTCCGAACGGTTTGTTGGTGGTGTTTTTGTTCCCGAACAAACGGGTCATCATCTGGTAGATAATCATCCGTTCTTCGGCCTTATTTTCCATATATAATGTCGGGGGGATCTTTTCTTTTGGGGCTGAACAGGCAAACAACAGGCAACCTGCTCCGAGGTTAAGTAAAAGGCGTCTCATCGTGACTTCAAGATAAAAAGAAAAGGCAGCTTTTTATGCTGCCCCTTCTAAATCGTTTGCGGTACCAATTTAGCGTTGTGATTTGTTGTACCGGAGCGACCGGAACCAGTAGACTACCAGCACGAGCACACAGATCAACAGACCTAAAAACTCGCGGGCTTCTTCTACATACCATGTCCTCATTTTCGCTACTTCATCAAATAGTTCTGACTTGTTTTCACTTTGAAGCCAGGCGGTGACACCATCAAAATATAGAATACTGTAGCCGGCAAATATTACCAGTACGCCAATGATTACTTTCTTTGGATAGTACTCAAACATCGCCATGATGCAAAACACCGCCATACCTCCATAGATCAGAATCCAGATAACCGGATCCGGATCATTCAATTGAAGAAAGGCAAACAGCAGAAACATCACAGCCAGTAGAAAATTAACGACACGCATGATCATAACATAAGAAATTTGTTTCCCGCAGACCTGCCTGACGGCAGTCATGTCTCGCTGATCTACGCTGATCAAGGTCTGCAGGAAAAAGTGTATACGTAATTCTTTTTAAAGAAAAATGTCAGGCGATAACGCCCGACATTCTCTTCTGTAAACAAAAATAAAAAAATAAAATCTAAAGGATCGTCTTCAAATACTTTGCACTCGCCTCGATGCTGTCAATGGATGCACCGGGATACGTTTCCTGTTCAACAAAAAAGTATTTGCAACCCGACTGCTTGGCTTTCGCCAGTATAGGTTTGAAATCAATTGACCCTGTACCTACATCTGCATTGCGCTTGCGGTCAGTCTTATCCATGTCTTTGATGTGCCAGGCTTCAAAACGACCTGGATGTTGTTCAAAGTATTTCAATGGATCCTTGCCGGCATACACAACCCAGTACAGGTCCAGCTCCATGCCCACTTTCTTGGGATCAAGATCTTTCAGCATCAACTCATATGGCACCTGACCATCCAGTTCCATGAACTCAAAGTCGTGATTGTGATATGCCATGCGAACACCCATGCTGTTACAAACCTCACCTGCTGCATTGAGGTCAGCGATGATCCGTTTGTAATCGTCAATGGATTTGCGTTGCTCAGCCTGGATGTACGGTACTACCATCAGCGGCTGTTTATTTTTCTTCGCATCTTCAACAGCTTTCTTCCAGGTATCACCTTTGATCTGGTCTAATCCATAATGGCCGCTGACTACTTTCATACCGAGGCTCTTCACATAGTTGCAGAACTCGGTGTAATCCATACCAAAGATCTTACCGTCTTTATAGCTGTAAGCTTCCAGTTCTTTGTAACCGAAGCTGGCTACTTTTTGCAAAACACCTTTAGGGTCAGCTCCGATTATATCCCGCAGGGAATACAATTGAAGTCCCATTGCCTTTTTTGATTTCATAGCGGAAACAAAGGATGGTAAGGCTACCATCCCGGCCGCGGCTATTGCTGCGGTTTGTACAAACTCTCTTCTTTTCATGGGCTGCTTATAGTTTAGATCGAATCGACTAATCTTTCGGTTTCTCACCATCCAGTGATAACACATACATGGCCATCTTCTCGGCATCAGCCTGTGAAAGATCAGCGTGTGCTGTCATCGGGATATCGCCCCAGGTACCGCTACCGCCACTGATGATCTTACCAGCCAGAAGGGTTACGTTGGCTTTCGTGAACTCATACTTCTTGGCCACTTCGGTGTGTGACGGACCTACGATTTTGTTGGTAGGATGATGGCAGGTCTTACAATCGCTGTTATCCACGAGGGTTTGTCCCTGGGCTATCTGCTCATCCGGAGAAACTTCCTTGGTTTCATACTCACTGTAGGCCTCGGTGTCTTCTTTTGCTGCTTCTTCTTTTTTCGATCCGCAGGAAGACAATGACCAACAGGCTACACCGACAACGGCAATCGCTACAAATACTCTCTTCATTTTTAATTGGGTTAATGGGGTGGATTAAATACCTAAAACTCTTTTGTTCAATTTCTGATCTTTTCCGGTTCCGGCAAAATCATCGAATGCTCTTTCCGTAACACGAATGAGATGGTCTTTGATAAAGGGAGCTCCTTCAGCGGCACCTTGCTCCGGATGTTTGATGCAGCACTCCCACTCCAGCACAGCCCAGCCATCATATCCATACTGGGTAAGCTTGGAGAAGATCGATTTGAAATCTACCTGACCATCGCCCAGCGAACGGAATCTTCCTGCGCGGTCTTTCCAGTCCTGGTAACCGCTATACACGCCCACCTTTCCGGTAGGATTAAATTCGGCATCCTTAACATGGAACATTTTAATGAAGTCGTGATAGAAATCAATGTACTGCAGGTAATCCAGCTGCTGAAGTACGAAGTGGCTTGGATCATAGAGGATATTACACCGCGAATGTTTTCCGGTAGCTTCCCAGAAACGCTCGAAGGTAATACCATCATGCAGATCTTCACCCGGGTGGATCTCATAACACAGATCAACACCGGCCTTGTCGAACGCATTCAGAATAGGAAGCCAGCGTTTTGCCAACGCGGCAAATCCATCTTCCACCAAACCGGCAGGGCGCTGGGGCCAGGGATAAACCGTGTGCCACATCAGGGCACCGGAAAATGTAGCATGTACCTTTAAGCCGAGATTCTTGCTTGCCTTTGCTGCATACTTTAATTGATCAACAGCCCACGCAGTTCTTTCTTTGGGATTCCCCCGAAGCTTTTTCGGAGCAAAGCCATCGAACAATTCATTGTATGCCGGATGAACGGCAACAAGTTGTCCCTGCAAGTGCGTAGCCAGTTCAGTTATCTGCAGTCCGCAGGATTCGACTGTACCTTTCAGTTCATCGCAGTAGTCTTTGCTTTCGGCTGCCAACTGAAGGTCAATGCAGCGTCTATCCCATGCCGGGAGTTGAACACCAATATATCCCAGTGAAGCAGCCCATTTACAGATGGTTTTTAAATTGTCAAAGGGCGGTTGATCACCCATGAATTGCGCGAGAAATATTGCAGGACCTTTGATTGTCTTCATACTTTTTTAAGAATGTGCTTAAGTGAAATCCATTGCACAAAAGACACGAAGGAGACACAGAGTTACACAAAGATTTTCTTCGTGATCTTCGTGTCTTCTTTGTGAAACTCTGTGTATTTGGATTTCAATGGATAATTATTTTAAGGTAGTCCATTTTTTAGTTGAATTCGCAGACTTCACCACCGTCTGCACGAAGTTCATACCACGAACACCATCTTCAACATCAGGGAAGTCGTACTTCGCATAGTTCACCTTCTTTCCAGGCTTGAAATCACGTACGGCTTTGGTAAACCCACGGTAGATATTGGCAAAAGCTTCCAGGTATCCTTCGGGGTGGCCGGCAGGTGTACGGGTAAAAGCTTTCGCTTCGTCCGTTAAATATTTTTGTCCGGCACGGATCACTTCCATCGGGCGGTCAAGCCATTTCACCACGAGTGTGTTTGGCTCCATCTGTTTCCATTCGATGCCACCTTTCTCTCCATAGATACGGATGTTAAGGTTGTTCTCTTCACCGGCAGCAACCTGTGTCGCCATTAAAATTCCGGAGGCACCATTTTCAAATTTGATAAGCATGGAACTGTCATCATCCAGCAGGCGACCTTTCACTACCGTGTTCAGCATAGCGCAGATCTCCGTGATCTTCAGGTCAGTGATATACTCTGCGAGGTTGGCTGCGTGTGTTCCGATATCACCGATGGCACCGCCCATACCCGACTGCTTGGGATCTGTTCTCCAGGAAGCCTGAAGATTGCCGGTTCCTTCCAGCAAGGTAGAAAGCCATCCCTGCGGATATTCAACATATACTTTTCTTATCTTACCCAGCTTGCCTGACTTCACCATCTGACGTGCTTCCTTTACCAGTGGATAACCGGTATAGGTGTGTGTAAGTCCGAGGATCAATCCTGTTTTCTGAACCAGCTTTTGTAATGTCTTGGCTTCTTCGAGCGAAAAGGCAATGGGTTTTTCAACGATCACATGGAAACCACTTTCGAGTGCCAGCTTCGAAGGACCGAAGTGAACGTGATTCGGAGTTACCACCGACACAAAATCCATACGCTGATCGGCCGGAAGTTTGGCTTCCTTCTCGAACATCTCCGGATAAGTGGCATATACACGCTTGGGGTTGAGGTATAACGATTCACCGGTAGCTTTTGACTCGGCAGGATCGATACTGAATGCACCGCACACCAATTCAATTTCTCCATCAATACCTGCTGCCTTGCGATGTACCGGGCCGATAAAAGAAGTGAGACCACCTCCTACCATACCCATGCGTAGTTTTCTTTTCATGTTATTTTTTAGATTTAATAAGGTTGGGAATACTGAAATTTCCAGCAGAAGTGCTTTGGACAAATGGGTCGGAAGCCGATGGACATTTCATTCGATTTAGATTTGCTGCAATAAAATATTATCGGACTGAAAAGTAAACAAATTAAATTACCGAAAACGATTGCGGAATGGATTAACCGGACTATATTTTAAATTATTTCGCGGCATAATGTGCTTTTAGCATATTTACCAGAATCACTGTATAAGCCTTTGTGATTCTTAGTGGCTTTTGGATAAACTCTTTCGCCACAAAGGCACGAAGACACGAAGGTTCACGAAGAATACATAGAGCAATAAACGACAACGCATGACCGAATCGCTTTTCCTGAAAAACCTCTGGTACTTTGCCATGCACGGCTCTTTTTTAAAAAAAGGAAAGCTGGTGGCCAAGGAAATTCTGGGTGAGCGTATTGTCTTCGGGCGAAATGAAAACGATGAACCGTTTGCGTTAAAAGACAATTGTCCCCATCGTGGTGTTCCGCTGTCGATGGGATGGTATGACGGCAAAGAAATTCAGTGCTGCTATCACGGATGGAAATTCAATCATGCCGGAACATGCACCGCCATACCGGCACTTGCCGATGAAAAATTCGATCGTTCGAAGATCAGGGTATTCAATTATCCCTGCAAAGAACTCAACGGCACGATCTGGATCTACATCCCAAAAAACAAAACACAGTTACAGGGCGCTGAAGAAAATCTACCGAAGCTGATCATTCCTTCCGGGGAAAAATTCAGGTTTGTTGAAAAGGTAACCATGCCTGCTGATGTGGACCATGCTGTGATCGGATTGATCGATCCGGCTCACGTTACCTTTGTTCATCAATCGTGGTACTGGCGATCCGCCAAAAAACTGAAGATAAAAGAAAAACATTTCGAGCCGCTGGATAAAGGATTTGTTATGGTACGCCACAAGCCTTCTTCCAATTCAAAAGGATATTCAGTGCTCAAAGGCGAAACTTCTACGGAGATAAACTTCCAACTTCCGGGAAATCGTTTCGAACATATCCGCGTGGGAAAACATGAGGTCGTTTCCATTACCTGCCTCACACCTATCAACGAAAACGAAACGGAGCTGAATCATATTTTCTATACGTCCATCGGGCTGGTGAAATACCTGTGGTGGCCGTTGCGTTATCTCGGCAAACAATTCATTCACCAGGATCTGGGTGTGTTCATGAAACTGAAGAAAGGACTGGAAACAAAACCAACCCTGATGCTGTTGGGCGAGCCCGATGCGCAGGCACGGTGGTATCATGAATTGAAAAGACAGTGGGACCTGTCACAGCAGAACAACACACCGTTTGAAAATCCGGTGAAGCCGAAGACGCTGCATTGGGTTACCTGATTATTTCAGATTCCAGATTTCAGATTAAAGTTATCAATTTGAAATCTGGAACTTGGAATTTGGAATAATTACTACCAATCATCCTTCGTCTTCGTTTTCTCTTTCTCAATAAACTGCAGCTTGTCGGTAAATGCCTGGTCCAACAATCCCAGCATATTCGGTTTACACCAGTCGGGAGAAATGAACGTTCCATTATTGCGGCAGGAATAATTGGTAAGCTTATCCTTTGACGTGATATTCTTATAGCCGATGTTACCGGTGAGTTCCAGCGCGCTGAAGGTTATTCTGTACTTGCCGTCTTTCACCCCGATGTGAACTTTACCGCTGTATTTGCCGGTCTGAATAATCGAAGGTGTGGCTACCTGGGTAAACTGGAATTTCTTATA
>DASXWH010000264.1:0-11378 GCA_036503775.1 Ohtaekwangia sp. | reverse complement strand
GGTGTATTGCGGGAAGTAGCTGATCTGGTGCTGGCAGCGCGGGGAGAGTTTGAGAAAATTTTGAAAACATAATTTAAGATTCCAGATTCCAGGTTTCAGATTCCAGATCCAGTGCGATTGGGATATTTACAATTTAATCCGTTGTGTTATGAGTACCTTAAAGTCATTTGAAGACATTGAAGCCTGGCAGAAGGCCAGACTTTTGGCTAATAGAATTTTTATGCTGGCACTTGATGGATCATTTTCGCGAGATTTTAAATTAAGAGATCAGATTAACGGGTCATCGGGCTCAATCATGGATAATATTGCTGAAGGATTTGAACGCGATGGTAATCGTGAATTTATTCAGTTTCTTTCCATAGCCAAGGGGTCTGCAGGAGAAACACGTTCGCAGTTATATCGGGCATTTGATCGAGGTCACATTTCTCAGGAGGAATTTGAGGAATTAAGAGAAGTCGTAATTAATATCAGTAAACAATTATCAGGTCTTATTAAATATTTAAATAATGTCGGACTAAGAGGAACCAAGTATTTTAAGGAATCAGAGGAGAAATATGGAGATAATCTTTAATCCTATAATTTTAATCTGGAATTTGGAACCTGGAATCTGGAACTAGTACTATGGAAATATTCAAAAATAAAGTTCAAGTAACCGATAAGATCACGCTCGGTGGTGATAAGATGGTTCTTTTTGGCGGCCCATGTGCTGCAGAGAGCTATGACATTTGTATGGAGACCGGTACACAGGTAAAAGCGCTCTGTGAAAAACTGGGAATTCAATATGTGTTCAAGTCTTCTTTTGATAAAGCCAATCGTACGTCATTAGGATCATACCGTGGCCCCAGTGTTGAAGGTGGATTGGAGATTCTTTCCCGTGTGAAAAAAGATCTGGGTGTTCCGATTGTCACCGATGTGCATGAGTCGTATCAGTGCGCGGAAGTTGCTGAAGTGGTTGACGTGATTCAGATCCCGGCCTTCCTGTGCCGTCAGACGGATCTGTTGAAAGCAGCTGCCCGTACAGGCAAAGCCGTGAAAATCAAAAAAGGACAATTCATGGCTCCTGAAGACATGAAGTATGCTGTTGAGAAAGTAAGAGGCGAAGGCAACGATAAGGTATTTCTTACCGAGCGCGGAGCCAGCTTTGGTTATCACACCTTAGTAGTAGATATGCGGTCACTCCCCATCATGCGTCAATATACACCGGTGATCTTTGATGTCACCCATTCTGTTCAACAACCGGGTGGTAAGGGCGGATCATCCGGAGGTCAGCGTGAGTTTGCTCCTTTCCTGGCACGTGCCGCTGCCGCTGCTGGTGTTGACGGATTTTTTATTGAGACGCATCCCAATCCCGAAAAAGCATTGAGTGATGGTCCGAATATGATTCCGCTTAAGGAGATGGAAGCGTTCCTTACAATGATCAAGAAATTCTGGGAGTTAGGTAGAAATTAATTCAGATTGCAATTTCAGGTTCCAAATTTCAAGACGGGTACAAGTCAATCTGGAATCTGAAATTGCCATTTAAACGCTTGTTAGCTTCACAATAATTTAATCAAGGCATCGCAACTTCGGTTTGCACAATCCTCTGTTCGGTTTACCTTTGTACCCCGAAAACTCTACAGATTTAGTGGCTTTAACTTTCCACCAGGTTTATACATTAGCTGTTGTCGTTTTCCTTGTATTTGCTTTATACAGGGAATTGTTCAATCCGGCTCTGACCTTTTTCATTTCAACGGTTGCTCTTTTACTGGGAGGGGTAATAACTCCGGATGAAATCCTGAAAGGGCTTTCCAACAAACAGATCATTGTCATTTTTCTGTTGGTGCTCGTGACTGCCGGTATTCGGGGCATTTATGGTACAGAGCTCTTTGCGAAATTATTTAATCCGAGGCTTTCACCCCGGGCATTTCTGCTGCGCATGATGATCACGGTGTCATCCGTATCCGCATTCCTGAACAACACTCCGATCGTGGCATTCATGATCCCTTATGTAAAAGACTGGGCGAAGCGTACCGGTAATCCGGCTTCGAAGTTCCTTATCCCTTTGTCGTATGCCACCATCCTGGGGGGTATGATCACGGTGATCGGGACATCCACTAATCTGGTGCTGAATGGTCTGATCCAGGAATATAAACTGCCGCTGCTTCAATTCGAAGATTTCCTCTACCTCGGTATTCTCGTAACCCTGGCAGGATGGGCTTACCTGTATTTTATTGGTTTTAAGTTACTGCCGTCCAATCCCAATGAAATTGATGAGTTGCGCGAGAATGTAAAAGAATACATCGTTGAAATAGAGATATCCGCTAAATCAAAACTGATCGGAAAGAGTGTAAAGGATGCCGGACTGCGTAATCTGCAGGATGTTTTTCTGGTGGAGATCCTCCGTGATGAAAGAGTGATCTCACCGGTTTCACCGGAAGAAATATTAGAGTCAAATGATCTGCTTTTCTTCTCCGGTAACACCGAATCCATCTACAACCTGATCAAGGAAGATAACGGTCTTCAGGTGCCAAAACAGGAGAATCTGGAAACGGAAGGTCATTTTCATTTTGTCGAAGCGGTTATACCAGCAAACTCCGAGTTGATCGGTATGCGGATCAAAGATTCTGACTTCCGTAAAAAATACAATGCCTCCATCATTGCTATTCACCGGAATGGAAAGCGGGTGCCAGGCAAAGTGGGAGAGATGCAGATTGCGGGAGGTGACTTTCTGTTAATGTTATCGAACGGAAAAAATGAGAACGGAACACATGAACAGGATCTGTTCTTTATGTCTATTCCGAAAGAGATCAAGACCACGAAGAATAAATGGCTGGGGCTGGCCGGCATCGCCAGCTTTGCGCTGCTTATCCTGGGTGTAATTGATGTGTTTCCGCTATTCACGGTATGCCTCATCATTCTCACGGGGCTGGTACTGATCGGTGTGTTGAGTCTGGGAGAGATCAGACGCGAACTTGATCTGAGTCTGCTCATGGTACTCGTATGTTCACTGGCGGTAGGTGTGGCGCTGGAAGAGTCGGGCACAGCCGATATTCTGGCGCAGGCCATTATTACGTCAGGGAAGAGTTTAGGACCGGTAGCGGTTTTGTCTATGTTATTCATGGTTACTATTATACTTACCGCACTCATCACCAATGCAGCAGCGGTGGCGATTGTTTTTCCCATTGCGATGTCTATGGCGGAGCAAATGCATTTGCCATACACTCCGTTCTTTGCTGCCATTGCCTTTGCGGCATCAGGAGATTTCATGACACCCATTGGTTATCAGTGTAACCTGATGGTGTATGGTCCCGGTGGTTATTCCTTCCGTGATTTCATCAAGGTAGGTACACCACTCACGATCATTTATGTTTTAATTTGCATCGCGTTTATTTCATACTACTATAATCTTGTTTAGGTGGCCGAGCATATCTATCCTATAAAAACAAAAGTAAGCCAGGAGCAGCGTGCAGCGTTGTTGAATCAGCATGCCACGTTGATCTGGTTCACCGGACTTTCCGGTTCAGGCAAATCTACCCTGGCAGTTCAGCTCGAAGCGCAGCTGTATGCACGGGGGTATAAAACGTATTTGCTGGATGGCGATAACATCCGCTTTGGGTTGAATAAGGATCTTACGTTTACGGATGAAGGAAGGGTGGAGAACATCCGGAGGATAGGAGAGGTATCCAAATTATTCCTCGATGCCGGAGTAATTGTGCTCTCGGCTTTTATTTCACCTTTTCAGGCTGATCGTGCGCAGGTGAAAAACATTGTGGGCGAAAAGAATTTTGTAGAAGTATTTGTTGATGCGCCCATTGAAGTATGTGAGCAGCGCGATGTAAAGGGATTGTACAAGAAGGCCCGGGCAGGGGAGGTAAAGAATTTTACGGGTATTGATTCTCCGTATGAGGCTCCAGCAAATCCGGATGTTCATATCCCTACACACCAGCTGAGCATTGAACAATCGATGGAAAAGCTGATGAGCAAGCTGCTGCCGATAATCAAACATTAAACACTGGAAAGTTTCAGCGAAACCACCAACTTTGACATTGGATTTAACCTGAATTTGAAATCTGGAATCTGGAATTAATTATATGAGTCATCAATATTATTTAAGTCACTTAAAAGAACTGGAATCGGAAGCAATCTTTGTGATCCGCGAAGTTGTGGCGCAATTTGAAAAACCTGCGTTGTTATTTTCAGGCGGAAAAGATTCCATTGTGCTGGCATACCTTTCCCGTAAAGCGTTTGCTCCGGCTAAAATTCCATTTCCGTTGGTGCATATTGATACCGGACACAATTTTCCGGAGACCATGACCTACCGGGATTGGCTCGTGAATGAACTCGGTGTTAAACTCATTGTGGGTTCTGTTCAGGAAAGTATTGATAAAGGCCGCGCAAAAGAAGAAACCGGTGTGAATGCCAGTCGCAATGCCCTGCAGACGGTAACCTTGCTGGACACCATTGAACAGTATAAGTTTGATGCCGCGATGGGTGGTGCCAGACGTGACGAAGAAAAAGCGCGCGCCAAGGAAAGATTTTTCTCACACCGCGATGAGTTTGGTCAGTGGGATCCGAAAAACCAGCGACCTGAACTCTGGAATTTATTCAATGGACGCAAACAGATCGGTGAACACTTCCGCGTATTCCCGATCTCCAACTGGACCGAGATGGATGTATGGCAATACATCTACACCGAAAACATCCCCATTCCATCGTTATACCTTTCGCATGAGCGTGAAGTGATTATCCGGGATGGTTCTATACTTTCTACTTCTCCCTGGTTGAAATTAAAGCCGGATGAGAAACCGGTAAAGAAAATTGTTCGCTTCAGAACATGTGGTGATATGCCGATAACCGGAGCGGTTGAATCTGATGCTGATACCGTAGAGAAGATCATTGAAGAAGTAGCGTCTTCGCGTAAAACAGAACGTGGTACCCGTGCCGATGATAAGCGTTCAGAGACTGCGATGGAAGATCGTAAAAAGTCAGGATATTTTTAAACCGCAAAGGCGCGGAGATGCAAAGGATCGCAATGGACTTTAGCGGCAGCTTTGCACCTTAGTGATAAAATAAAATTTGGAACGACAATAAAAAGGAAATGAGTTCATACTTAAATAATCAGCTGTTACGATTTACTACTGCAGGAAGTGTAGACGATGGTAAGAGTACACTGATCGGAAGACTTTTGTACGACAGTAAGTCAATATTCGAAGATCAGCTCGAAGCTGTTGAAGCTTCCAGTCAGAAGAAAGGATTTGACTATGTGGATTTGTCATTACTCACAGATGGGTTGAAATCAGAACGTGAGCAGGGGATAACCATTGACGTAGCGTATCGTTACTTCGCTACACCCAAGCGCAAGTTTATCATTGCAGATACTCCGGGTCATATTCAGTATACACGTAACATGGTTACAGGGGCATCTACGGCTAACCTCGCGTTGATTTTGATCGATGCGCGGAAGGGACTGGTGGAACAAACGTACAGACATTCATTCATTGCTTCATTGTTGAAAATTCCACACATCATTGTTTGTGTAAACAAGATGGATCTCGTGAATTATGATGAATCGGTTTACGAAAAAATTGTAGAAGATTATAAAGCCTTCTCTTCCAAACTGGAGGTATCCGATATTCAGTTCGTACCGATCAGTGCCTTGGTAGGAGATAATGTTGTAAACCGTTCTGAGAATACTTCATGGTATCAGGGGGCAACATTATTACATATGCTGGAGACGGTGCACATCGAAAGCGACCATAATCATATCGACAGCCGCTTTCCGGTTCAATATGTAGTACGCCCGATGTCGAATGAGTATCATGATTTTCGTGGCTATGCCGGGCGTGTTGCCGGTGGAATATTCAGACCCGGGGATGATGTACTGGTGTTGCCTTCGGGATTTCAGTCGAAGATCAAAGAAATTTATTCCGGCAAAGAAAAACTGGAAGAAGCTTTTGCTCCAATGTCGGTAACCATGACCTTACAGGATGAGATCGACATCAGTCGCGGTGACATTATTGCCAAGCCAAATAACCATCCGCAATCCGAACAGGATGTTGATCTGATGTTATGCTGGATGAATCAAAAAGCCATCAACGTCAATACCAAATTCTTTGTACGTCATACGTCCAAGGAAGTGAAGGGCGTGTTGAAAGAAATTCAATACAAACTTGACATCAACACCCTGCATCGCATTGAAAATGCAGAGCAGTTGGTGATGAATGATATAGCCCGTGTCAGGATCCGTACCGCCCAACCTTTGTTCTTCGACAGCTATCGCAAGAACCGAATCACAGGCAGTGTAATTCTTGTAGACGAAGGCACGAACGAAACCGTAGCGGCAGGAATGATCGTGTAGATTCTTTAGACGCAAAGGCGCTGAGACGCAAAGTTGCCGCAAGAATTTTGAACCGTTGTGTTATGAAGAGTAAAGAACAATTGAATGAATTGTCACGACTAATTTTAGATGCCTGTATAACCGTGCATCGGGAAAAGGGACCCGGACTTTTGGAGGGCGTTTATCAGCATTGTCTGGTTGAAAGAATTTCATATAAGGGGTATTTCAGTGGCTACCATGGTTCAGGTTCCTTTAGTTTACAAGGGTTTTTCCTTGACCAAGGATTACGTCATCGATATGCTGGTTGAGGATGAAGTAATAATGGAATTAAAAGTGGTCGAATGTATTTTACCAGTTCACGAAGCTCAGATTATATGCTACCTTAAATTGTCTGGCAAGCGGTTAGGTTTCCTGGTAAACTTTAATGTGCCGTTGATGAAATCAGGATTTAAAAGATTTGTAAATAATTTTTAGCGCATCCTTTGCGCTTCTGCGCCTTTGCGGTGAAAAAATAACATGTATGAAACTGGAATACCCTTCATTATTTAAAATTGCTGTTGATGCATCTGAAAAAGCGTCTAAGGCAATCCTTGAGGTTTACCATTCAGGCGATTTTCAGGCTGAGGCTAAAGGTGACAATTCACCCTTGACGCTGGCAGATAGAAAAGCACATCACGTCATAGCGTCTATTTTACAATCTTCCAATCTTCCCCTCTTAAGTGAAGAAGGAAAAAGTATTCCGTATGCCGAACGCAAAGACTGGGAATACTTCTGGATGGTAGATCCGCTGGATGGCACGAAAGAATTTCTGAAGCGTAACGATGAATTCACGGTCAACATTGCCTTGATTCACAAGGGCAAACCGGTACTGGGGGTTGTTGCTGTTCCTGTTACCGGTGATGTTTACTATGGTGCTGAAGGTATTGGCGCTTTTCTGAAACGAGGAGGAAAGGAATCACCGCTGCCGAAACGAAATCAAATTGACCTGGCACAATCCGGACTTCGTGTAGTGGCTTCCCGCTCACATATGAGCGATGAAACCCAGACTTTTGTTGATGGTTTGAAACAGCCAGCACTGGTATCCAAAGGAAGCAGTTTGAAATTCATGTTGCTGGCCGAGGGCAAAGCGGACGTATATCCCCGCTATGCGCCAACCATGGAATGGGATACTGCCGCAGCGCATGCCGTTGTCAATGCTGTGGGCCTCCAGGTGCTGGAATACGGCAAAACGTCTGAATTGGTATACAACAAAGAGAATCTGTTGAATCCGTACTTTCTGGTGCGGTAGGCTATTGAGGCTGAGTTCGTTGCTGCCAGTCCAGCGGTTACATGGGCTTATACAGTTGTGAACCTGACTTTCCCTGTTTGCTCGCATATTCCACAAGGTTGGAGCGTCAGGCTGCTAAAGAGGAGAACTACGTATCTGGTTAAGCTGGCACCGAAACCGGAAACAGCCCTTCAAGGGTATCAAAAAACCAGGAAAACCGGGAATTCTCCTATATTTACGCCCTGATTTCAATACTATAAACTTGCCGATGCGTTTTTTGCTGCTTTTTGCCGGGGCTGTTCTGTTGTTGAGTTCCTGCGTTACCAATAAAAAGTTTGTTTACCTGCAGAAGGATGATGTGAACCCAAAGAAGAATGAACTTCCCAAGGATTCGATTGTCCGGGATTATGCCGTTCAGCCATTTGATTACAAGATACAGACGAATGATATTCTTTCCGTACGTTTTGAGAGCCTGACGGCTGAGGAGTTTGATTTTTTGTCACGGGATGACCAGCGGAATGTAGGCGGAACTGGATTGGGCCAGGGAAACGCCCAGTTGATCGGTGACCTGGTAGATAATCATGGTGAAATCCGGTTCCCATTTATTGGAAAATTCAAAGTAAGTGGCCTGACGGTTTTTGAGATTCAGGAAAAGCTTCAGGCTGTGGCCGATCAGTACCTTGAGTCACCGGTAGTAAAGGTCAACCTGATTAACTACCGGATTACCATTCTGGGAGAAGTAAATAAGGAAGGAAATATAACCCTTGGTAATAACCGGGTGAGCATGCTGGAAGCCATCGGGCTGGCAGGAGGTTTAACCGACCTGGCAGATAAAGCGAATGTAAAACTCATCCGGCAAATCGATGGCAAGGCCGAAATTGTATACCTTAATCTGTTAGATGAAAATTTTATTCATTCACCCTATTACTATGTGCATCAGAATGATGTACTGATTGCGGGAGCGCTTAAGCAAAGACCCTATCGCAAGTATTTCGGACAGAACCTGGCGCTTATCATTTCATCTCTTTCTCTTTTGTTATTAACCATTAGTCTCAGCAAATAGAATCGAAAGACCCCATGCAGGAGAATTTCCAACGTATAGAACAGAGTCAGGCCAACCAGGGTTTAAATATTGATTTTAAACGTGTTTTGTACCGGGCGCTGAAGTACTGGTATATTATCCTTTTATCGCTGGCAATTGCCCTGGCTATTTCTTTTTTTAAAACACGTTATGCGGTTCGCATCTATCCCATAAAAGCATCATTTCTGATCAAACAAAAGGAAGAGACAGCTGAAGGAAGATTGTTGTATAACAATCCCCTGGTGAGCGGGTTCCGGAATTACCTGAATGAACTCTATATTATCAAATCGTATCCGCTCATTGAGCGTACACTTGCACGGTTGAATTTCAGCACTGCATTTTACCTGGAAGGCAATGTACTGACAACAGAAATATATGACTTCCCGGTTAAGGCCAGGGTTTTAGATGACAATGGATTAAGCAGTCGCAGGTTTTATTTTAAGATTCTTGACAACAGGAGATTTCAGCTTACCCCGGATGGGGAGGAAGTTAAGATAAGCAAAGAGTCAGGTGTTTTTGTATTTGGAGATACGGTCACTTTTGACGGTATTCAAATGATGTTCAGCAGGCGAAATGAACATCCCATCAATGGTTTCATAGAAAAAGATCTTGTTTTTGTCTATGCAGCACCTTCTGCACAGGCAGGATCCTATGTTGCAAAGCTCAACGCCACGTGGGCTGAGGAGGGTGCAGGTGTTGTTAACCTAGCCGTGAATGGTTCAAACCCTGCCAAAGAGATCGATTTCCTCAATGGCTTGATTTCAGAATATCAGGACTATGACCTCGACAAGAAAAACCAGTCGGCTTCGCGAACAATAGAATTTATTACCGAACAGCTTACCGGGATCAGCGACTCCTTGCAGGATGTGGAACGGCAGCTTGAGCGATTTAAGGACCAGAATGTAATGACAGACCTCAGTTTGGAAGCGGAACGGTTATATACCAAACTGGAAGCGCTGGAAGTTCAAAAGGTAGAACTGATTATCCGGAACAATTACTACCAATATGTTTCGAAGTACATTTCAGAAAACGCCAGCCTGGACCAGATTATTTTACCTTCCTCAGTTGGAATGGCTGACCCTATTTTGTCAGAATTGATTTCGACTATGGTTGCGCTACAGATGCAATTGAAAACGAACACCAAGCTGGAAAACCCGTTGGTAAATGAAAGCAGACGAAAGATCAATGAAATAAAAGGAGATATTATTGAATCGGTGAAAAATCAGCAGGCAACGGACAGGATCAAGCAAAATTTTCTGGATAAACAGATCGGGGATATTGAGAAACAGCTGAATTATCTGCCCATGGCTGAACGCAAGTTGGTGTCTATTCAACGGAATTATTCACTATTGGAGAACCTGTATATTTTCTTGCTGCAGAAGCGCGCGGAGGCGGGAATTTCAATGGCATCCACGACCAGTGACATCGCCATTGTCAATCCTCCGATGGTGGCAGGCGGGCCGATTTTTCCTAAACCTTTTACCAACTATATGCTGGCTGTGGTCTTTGGATTGGGATTTCCAGCAATTGCGTTTGTGCTGATGGAAGTATTTAACACCAAGATTCAGTCCAAAGAAGATGTTGAGAAGGTAACTACGATACCATTTATAGGAGGTGTTGGACACAAACGTACCGAGAATAACCTGGAAGTACTTAAAAATCCAAAGTCATCTATTGCTGAATCGTTTAGAGCGCTTCGGTCTAATCTCCATTATTTTATCGGGCAACGTGAAAAGGCAGTGTTTCTGATCACCAGTTCCATCAGTGGAGAGGGGAAGACATTCACCTCTATTAACCTGGCATCCGTTTTTGCGCTTGGCGGAAAGCGCACATTAATCATCGGGGCTGATATGCGCAAGCCGAGACTCTACAGTGATTTTGGTCTTACGAATGAAATGGGCTTGAGCGTCTACCTGGCAGGAATGGCGGGTTTTGATGACATTATTCAAAAGACAGGTTATGAAACGCTTGACCTGGTAAGCGGGGGACCTGTTCCACCCAACCCTTCGGAATTATTGCTCACGCCACGGATGGAAGAGTTTATGACGGAGGCCAAGAAAAGATATGATTGCATCATAATCGATACACCCCCATTAGCCATTGTTACCGATGCCTTTGTTTTGGCTGGTCTGGCGGATCATACGTTGTTTCTGATCCGGCAAAATTATACACCCAAAATTCTGCTGAAGACCATAAATGATTTTTATGTATCCGGTAAGATCAAAAACGTAAGCATTGTTCTGAATGACATTTACAAGTCAGGCCCTGGATATGGCTATGGTTATGGTTATGGCTATGGTTACGGCTATGGTTATGGTTATCACTATGGTACTGAAAAAAATGGACATGGTTATTATGAGGATAATCTAAATAGGGGTTAGTGAAGGACGACAATACGTGGTGGTATGAATAGATCGGTAACGGTTATTGAAAGACAAAAGAAGTTCACGCTGATCAGATGGAAAGAATTAATAGATTACCGTGATCTGCTTTATTTTCTGGTGATTCGCGGAATAAAAGCAAAGTATGCCCAATCGGTGTTAGGTGTTGGGTGGGCGGTTTTGCAACCGCTTTTCACGATGCTGATCTTCACTATTGTATTCGGACGACTTGCCAAAGTCAGTTCGGATGGTGTGCCTTATGCCCTGTTTAGTTTTGCTGCCCTTATTCCCTGGACTTATTTTTCCGGAGCGCTTACAGAAGCTTCCAATAGT
>DASXWH010000263.1:0-13147 GCA_036503775.1 Ohtaekwangia sp. | reverse complement strand
CTCTCCGAACTGGAGCCACGAAATATTGAACGCGTCATCGGCCGTATCCGCATGAAAAGTTTTGAAGATAAAATTATTAACCTTGAATTTCAGGAAGGCCGCGCACGGGATATTCTCACCGTAACCGCCAGCAACAACAAGCGTGTGTACTTTGATTTTCCGAACACGCTGCTCAGCCTGAACAGCCTGATCGACTATAAAATGGAATCACGCAAGAACCGTTTCAGTGATTCCATCCGGGATGAGATGGCCAAAGACTATATTATCAAATTCAAGCAGGTCATTCAAAAATTACTGGAAGCACGTGATCTTACCGAATACGTGTTCTTCGTAGATAAAAATCTGGAGATGGAGCTGTAATGATACGGTCTACTCTAGTCCTTGCACTCCTCTGACTCGGCAGCAAAGTATCGCTCGTCATTGATAAAAATTTTCTCGTCCTTTATCAGCATAGGTACTTCCACGGTGGGTTGATTCTTGAAGGTAAGTTTCAGAACACCGTTGTCACCGATACTTTCAGTAGACCAGGTACCAGACTGCCGTCCTTTTATCTGTGGATTGATCTGTTTCATGGCACCAGTCTTTTTAATAAACGCCTTGAAGGTACCGTCCTTGCAGAGATGAAACGTATTGTCTTTTGTACCACTACCGGATGATGATTCTATTGCCATAAACGCGATCAGCATTTTATTGGAAAGAAATTCTTTCCAGTTAAAGTCCGCGTAGATCGAAACATTGGAAGGTTCCGTAAACGTTGTTGAACGCATAAAAGAATCAACAGCCTTTTTCAGCGGATCAAAGAACTGAACAGGTCCGATGCCCAGGCAGGTAACACAGGATCCGTAAGGACTGCATTTCGCAGCTACAAATCCTTTATAGCCTTTATTGACAGCCTCGCCAGCAGGCACCACTTCACTAAAGATCATATCGCCATCAACTTTTACGTCAGTAGCCTTGATCATGATGTTATCAGACAGGTTAGCACCCTTCAGCCAGTTTTCCTTCAGGGACTGAATATCCTTTTTCTCACTCGAGAAGGTAAAAACTTCCCCACCTATTTCCGTGCGGGGCATCAGTAAAAACATTTCCGTGTCCCGCGGCAATGTTCCTTCCCATCCTTCGGGTATCACGGCATTAAATCCATACCTGGGCGCATAGATAGCCTCTCCTGGCTCATATAACTTCCCCGGTTGCAGACGTTTCTTTTTCGATTGCGCATTACCGGCCAGCGATAATCCCAACAATACGAGTAAAAGGGTAACTTTTTTCGGGGAAGTCATGATCAGTTATTTAGGATTTAAAACTTTAGATTATTTAGGTCAGTAGCTCAACAGACAGCAATACCTTTCAATATCAGAAAATTGTTATTCATGAAAAAGCATTTCACGGTGAAAGGCTTCGGAATTATCCGTATTTCATGAAATCAAAAAGAGATTCGTTACTTTTAACGCTATGGTGCGGTATCTTTTCATCGTGTGTTTGGTTGTCACGTGTTTTGCAAATGATGCGAAGGGGCAGATACTTGATTCACTCTATTATAATTATGACTCTTCCTATTACATTTCCCATGACCACAAGCTTGCCGGAAGATTCTTCTTTTCTCAAAAGTATACTGCGTTCAGGTTTTATGACCGGACGGATAAAGTTACGTTAAATTACCTGCCCAATACCACACTCAACATGGGCATTGGCGGAACTTATAAATGGGCAACACTGAACCTGGCTTTTGGATTTCCGTTCCTGAATCCTAACCAGAAAAAAGGCGATACGAAATACCTGGACCTCCAGTGTCATTTGTATGGAAGAAGATTTGTTATCGATGCCTTCGGGCAATTCTATAGCGGGTTCTACCTTCGGAACAAATCGCTGCGTGATGTGAATGGCGACTATTATGACAGACCCGATATTAAAATAAATCAGATCGGGGTTTCAGCCCAGTACATGTTGAATTATAAACGCTTTTCTTACCGGGCCGGATTTCTCCAGAATGAATGGCAGAAAAAATCAGCCGGAACAGTTTTGGTAGGACTTCATTTTGTTCTAGGCAGAGGTGAGGCAGACAGCACACTCATTCCATCTGCCATCAGTAATGTTCCAACAGAACCACAGCGGCAGGAACTTCTCTTCATTGACATGGGGCCGAGTATTGGTTATGCCTACACGCTGGTTATCGACAAACACTTTTTTATCATGGGATCAGCAACTGCGATCCTGACAGCCGGAAGAACACAGATCACGGGTGCCGAAACCGAAAGGTCCTCCACTTTTTTACCCAACTTCTCGGTGAAAGCTTTTGCCGGATACAATTCAAAAGAATGGGCTATCAGTGCCACCTGGACAAATGATACGGTGATTATTTCAGCCAATGAAAATGATCAGACGTTCTCACTGAGCACAGGCAATGTCAGACTCAATTTTGTAAAACGATTCAGGTTACGGAACATGCCATTTTAACACCTGGATAAAAGCTATTCATCAGATGTGATAGACCCACTCTCTGTACTGGCTGTCATCCGGATTAAAGTCTTCCGGTACTTTAAAATGGAATTCAATCATCTCCACTTCTTCAATATCACTCAACGGTAAATTTCTGTACCCTTCTTTTCCTCCCGGTTTTGTAAATCCCATCGTCTGCCGGCAAACCAAAACGATACGGTTGGCTGAGGTCTTGCAGATACCATACGGATGAATTATCCGTGGTAAAGGTTCACCCTTCATCTTGATCCGGCACGCTCTTCTTTTTTCAGAGGCTTGCCAGAGTTGCTTAGTAATTTCTTCAAGCATAAGCCTTACGTGCTAATGTTCTTCTTCAGATTCAGGCGCGCTAAAAATGCACTGATCACCATGAGAAAAGCCCCGGTCATCATTACGGCTCCTGGAAAATAGTATCCTGTTTCTGGTTTTGAAAACTGATAGAATATCCCCGTCATCATGAGCGGACCGAATATGTTTGTCAGACTCATGAGACTCGTTAATGCACCCTGTAGCTCTCCCTGTTCGGTTGGTGGAACCTGACTAGACATAATACCTTGCAGTGAAGGTCCGGCAATACCTCCGAGGCAATACGGTATGAGGAAAGCGTACATCATCCAGCCATGGCCGGCCAATCCCAGAAGAAAAAAGCCGGTGGCATAAAGCGCCAAACCAATATAGACGCTTCTGGCCTGCCCCAATTTCGGAATGGCCACACGGATCAAAAGTCCCTGCACTAGCGCTACCAATACACCAACAAATCCCAGAGAGTAGCCAACCTCCTTCGGCTTCCAATGGAATTTCTCCATCGTATAATACGACCACGTACTTTGAATAGCATGACCTGCCAGGTAAACCAATAGAATAGAAATAACGAGACCGAGGATAACTTTATATCGCCACAAAAACCGGAGCGATCCAAGTGGATTTGAACGCGACCATTCAAACTTACGTCTGTTCTCGGGCTTGAGTGATTCCGGCAGAATAAAAAATCCATATAACCAGTTCAACAACGTAAGCACAGCAGCACCAACGAAAGGTGCCCGCGAACCGTACTCTGCGAGTATCCCTCCGATAAAAGGGCCAAGGATAAATCCAAGTCCGAAAGCAACACCAATTATCCCGAAGTTCTGAGCGCGGTTTTGCGGTGTGCTGATATCAGCGATATAAGCTGAAGCCGTTGTAAAACTTGCACCCATAATTCCAGCTACAATCCTTCCCACAAAAAGCCATGCTATCGTGGGTGCAAAAACAACCAGTATATAATCCACACCTAATCCAAATAAGGAAAGAAGCAATACGGGCCTTCTTCCGTAACGATCACTAAGATTTCCAATCAACGGTGAACAGGCAAATTGCATAACACCAAATGCAGCCACGAGCCACCCGCCATATTTAGAAGCGCCCGAAACGCTTACGCCTTCTAATTCACTTAACAACTGAGGGATCACGGGAATGATGATTCCAAACCCGATGATATCAATAAGCAAAGTCACAAAAATAAATCCGAGCGCTGCTGTCTTCTTCTCCGTCATAGCGGTGTGAATATTCTGCAAATAAAGGTATTTTCGAAATGCAATTACACGTCAGTTAAACTATTAAAATCATGTTTGAATTGTTAAAACCCATTCTCGAAGAAAGCCTGCAAAGTAAAAAGGGCATCACCTTTTATGTCAATGGCAATACCGTCATCGGATACGTTACCCGGATCATTGACAACAAAGCCGTGGAAGCAAAAAATCAGCGCAGCAGTAAAGTGCTCATTGCTGTAGATAAAATAGATGCGGTGGAGTTAAGTTAGTAGCCCTGTTTAACCAGCCTTTCTACATAAGGAAGAATTGGTTATTCCCTCCGAAATGGTGATTTTTACCGTTGCAAACCGCGCTAATTTTTCACCATGGAATTTCTGATTCTTGTACTGATCATCATCGTTCTGGTGGTAATCCTTTCCTTAAAAAATGATGTTTCAAACCGGATCAAGTCGCTTGAGCTGCGAATGGAACTGTTGCTGGCTGAACTCAAGAAAACACGGAGCCAGGCTCCCGTACAGGAGAAGCCGAAAGAAACGCCTTCCATTCTTCAGGACATTGTAACGGAACATAAAACTCCGGTGATCAAACCTGAACCGGTAAAAGAAATCGAAAAGCCTGAAGTAAAAGAACCGGTTAAAACTCCGGAGGTGGTAAGTTTCCCCAAATCCATTACACCTCCACCGGTTACGATTAAACCACCCGTTGTACAACCGCCTCAACCGAGGAAGCCCGGATTTTTTGAGCGCAATCCCGACCTCGAAAAATTCATTGGAGAAAATCTGGCAAACAAAATCGGTATCGGTGTACTGGTACTCGGTATTGGGTTCTTTGTGAAATACGCCATCGATCAGGAATGGATCAACGAGATCGGCCGGGTGTTTATTGGCATTCTGTGTGGCGGAATACTATTGGGAATTGCGCATAAGTTGCGGCAGAAATTTGCTGCATTCAGTTCTGTACTCGTGGGAGGTGGTATAGCTGTACTCTACCTAACCATTGCCATTGCGTTTCATGAGTATCATATTTTCACTCAAACGGCCGCCTTTATCTTAATGCTCATTATCACCGGGTTTGCCGTGGTACTGTCGCTGAGTTACAACCGGATTGAACTGGCTATCCTTTCTATACTCGGTGGCTTTGCTTCACCCTTCATGGTAAGTACGGGAGAAGGAAATTATGTTGTACTGTTCACGTACATTCTGATCCTCGATTCAGGCATTCTGGTACTTGCCTATTTCAAAAAATGGAATCTGGTTACCATCATTGCCTACGCCTTTACCCTGCTCCTTTTCGGTTCATGGCTGGGTGTACAATTTGATGGTGAACAGTCATCCATGGTTACGGGAGCCATGATCTTTGCCAGTTTGTTTTACGGTGTATTCTTCGCCATGAGCATCATCAATAACCTGAAGGAGCGAACCACCTTTAAAGCCATTGAAATCACCCTGCTGCTCAGCAATACGTTCTTCTTCTACGGTGCCGGCATGTATATTCTTGACAATCCTTCCGGAGAAAATCTGAAAGGTCTGTTCACTGCGTCACTGGGTATTATCAATTTCATCTTCGCTTATCTGCTCTACCGGAAAAGCCATGTGGATAAAAAACTGGTGTTTCTATTAATCGGCCTCGTGCTCACCTTTATCAGTCTGGCTGCACCGGTTCAACTGGAGGGCAACTACATCACGTTATTCTGGTCGGCTGAAGCTGTGCTTCTCCTCTGGTTGTCGCAGAAATCCGGAATACGTCTCATGAAGCTGACATCAGTTGTCGTTACCGTTCTGATGGTGATCAGCCTGCTGATGGACTGGAACAATATCTATTTTTCCTTAGATAGTGAATTTGAATACATGACTATCATCCTGAACAAAGGATACATTACCGGAATCTTTTCATTGCTATCGCTGACACTAACCTGGATCCTGTTAAGGAAGGAAACCAGTGAATATCCTGAACTTGTTGACCGGTACAAATTCATCATTCTCATAGCAGGCATAGCCGTTTTATATATCTCCCAGGTACTTGAACTCCGGCACCAATTATATCACTATGGTTTTGAATACGAAACTCAGAACATTATTATCGGTTGTTACAATATGTTGTTCCTGCTGGGCGCTCAGCTTGTGGGAAGAAAGCAGGAATCCATTGTGCTCAAAGGTGTATTGGCAGCGGCAGGAGTTATTGGAATGGCAGCTTACCTGGTATACTATCAGCAGCAGATCGTTATCTCCCGAAACGATTTTCTCCTGAATGACGGAACGATCACCGGTTTCATCTTCCATTACATCCTGATCGGTTTATTGATTGCAGTCGCTTACTTCAGTCTTAAAAAAGTACAGGGGCTTGATGAATTTAATCGCGAGACTTTCCAGGCATACTCGTGGTTCTATGTGTTCTTCTTCGTTTTTATGGCAAGCGCTGAACTTGACCATACCGTTTTACTTATCGCACAACCCGGCATAGAAACCATCGACCACGTGTTAACACAAAATCATAAGATCGGTTATCCCATACTTTGGGGACTGACTTCATTTCTGCTGATCTTTATCGGATTGAAAATGAAGAAGAAACACCTTCGTATCATTTCGCTCACACTGTTCCTTATCACGCTGATAAAATTATTCACAGTGGATATCCGGGGAATATCCGAAGGTGGAAAAATTGCTGCATTCATTTCACTGGGCGTGTTGTTACTGGTGGTCTCTTTTATGTATCAGCGGCTGAAGAAACTTCTACTGGCCGATGAACCTGTACAAACCCATTCCGAAAACAAAGACAATTCATGAAAAGAATCGTTCTGATAACGTGCCTGTTTCTCCTGAGTAATTTACTCCGTGGCCAGGAATTCATAGGTGAGGCACTACTACCGGTCGTGCCATCGGATGGTTTTTACCGGATACTGATCACACCTCAGCTCGGCAGTTTTCTCAATGCAGAATTTTCCAACGTAAGGATCCATGACAACAAAGGCAAGGAAGTGCCTTACCTGTATCAGCCGGAGTTACGCGTTCAGTATACCACAGAATTCAAGACGTATGAAATACTGGAGAAGAAACAACACAAGAACTGCTGCACCACCTTGCTTCTTCAGAATCCAGGGTCACAACCCATAAACAACATCAGTCTGTCCATTAAAAATGCCGATGTAACAAAGCAGGCAACTCTGCTGGGCAGTGACGACAAAGAAAACTGGTTTGCATTAAAGCAGCATTTCACCCTGAGTTCAATCAACAACTCCAGCAATACTTCTGAGGTCAGGATCGTTGACTTCCCCTTAAGCAACTACACGTATTATCAGCTTCAGATTGAAGACTCAACGTCAGCACCCCTTAATATTTTGAGTGCCGGTTATTATGAAGTCAATTCAGAGAACGGGAATTATATAAACCTACCTTTGACCGTTAACAAAACAGATCATGTCAGTCAAAAAAAGACTTACCTGAATATCCTGTTCGACTCTGCCCGTGTAACCGACAAATTTGAATTAACCCTCACCGGTGCACCTTACTTTTTACGGAGAGCAGAACTTTATGAAAAGAAACAACGCCTGAACAAAAAGGGAGAAAAGGAAACCTATTTTGATTCTCTGTATCCCTTTGAATTAAGTTCAAAACAACCCTCTGTACTCGAGCTTGACGGAGTTAAGGCGAAAGAATTTCAAATCATTATCAGCAACGATGACAATCCATCTTTGGAAGTGGCGTCACTGAAAGCCTATCAGCTCAACCGGTATCTTACCACATGGCTGAAAAAGGATGAGACTTATAGCTTGAAAATCGGCAATACCAACCTGGAAGCTCCGGTTTATGATATTGCTTTCTTCGAAGACAAAATACCGGATGCGCCCGCAGTGCTGAGCATTCAGTCATTGAAGATCTTTGAAAAAGAGAAAGCAGTGCCCAGTGATTCTATATTTACCAGCAACATCATCATCTGGATTGCTATTGGCCTGGTGGTTGTAGTCCTCGGTTTTATGGCGATGAAGATGGCTAATGAAACGAGCGCCCGGAACAAATCATAGGTCATCAACCGAGGTCACTTCCAGCTTTAATCCAAGTGCTACCTGCAATTGAATGGCATCAAGGAAAGTTTCCCTTCGCCTGAGTGAAATCTCAACCTCAAGCTTGCAACGTTCGGCAAAATCCTGACTGCGAATAGTGAGTTCATTGTTCTTTATCAGCTTCATCACTTCGGGAGTGGCATCATAATCATACTTCAGTGTATAGAATCCGGTAACTTCTTTTTCTATTATAACAGCATGATTCAGCGCATCACCCGCAGCTGCTTTATAGGCACTGATCAGTCCGCCAACACCCAATTTTACACCACCGAAATAACGAACCACTACAACCAATACATGGGTTAAATCTTTTGACCGGATCTGCCCCAGAACCGGGTCACCGGCTGAATGATTGGGTTCGCCATCATCAAAGGCTCTGAACCGTTTCTTTTCAGATCCCAGCATCCAGGCATAGCAGTGGTGGCGGGCATCGAAATATTTCTTTTTCAGTGCATCAAGCCTTTCTTTGATTTCGCTCTCATTCTCCACAGGATACGCGAACGCAAGGAATTTACTTCCCTTCTCTTTATATGTACCTTCAGCAGGTTGCTGGATCGTATGGAAAGAAAACACAGGCATCTGTAACGAAATGAAGCAATTCAGCGTCAAATAACTAAAAATATTCCGGGCTTATAAGCAACCTTTCTGCAGAAGCCCAAGTCTATAAAAACGTAATCAATCAACACTGATATGAAAAAACTCATTTCCCTATTTCTACTAATCGGTTTCGTGGCTACGTCCGTATTCGCACAGGTTCGTGAAACCCGGTCAGTAGGTACGTTCACTAAAATTGCTTTCCGTGTTCCGGGCAAGCTTTATCTCCGTCAGGGTACTACTCAAAAAGTAGAAATTGAAGGCAAAAAAGAAGTTCTGGAAGAAATTGAAACCAAGTTAGACGGCAACAAACTGGTGATCGGCAAAGAAGGTCACTGGGACTGGAGTTGGGGAAATGATGATAAAGTTAATGTTTACATCACGGTAAAAGATATTGAAGCATTAAGTGTAGGTGGTTCAGGAGACCTGATCGCTGAAACCAAAATAACTTCATCTCAATTAGATTTAAACGTAAGCGGTTCAGGATCCCTGAAAGCAGAAGTAGAAGTGACGGGTGCACTGGATGCAGATGTTTCCGGATCAGGCGAAATTGAAGTTCGTGGAAAATGTAAAAGCTACAGCAGCAGTGTAAGCGGCTCAGGTGGCGTGATCCTGGTTCTGAATATTACCGATGTGGCTGAGTTTGGTGTATCCGGTTCAGGTAAAATTCAGGCATCAGGTACAGCATCACGCGTGAAAGCTTCAATCAGTGGTTCAGGCCGTGTGCTTGCCGCGAACCTGGAGACCAATGTTTGTGATGTAAGGATATCCGGTTCAGGTGACGTTGAAATCAATGTGAAAGAAGAACTCGATGCTAACATCAGTGGAAGCGGTAGTGTGAGCTACAAAGGCGATCCCAAGAAACTGAACAGTCACTCTGCAGGCAGTGGAAAAGTCAGGAAGATGTAATTGCAAAGAAGCAAAAGCTGAAAGCGAAAGGCAGAAGATAGTAGCGGAAAACTTCAGCAGAGATAAAAAAAGAAGGAGGCATTTAAGTCTCCTTCTTTTTTTTGATCCAGGCTATTAACGCGCTGAGAATTTATAGATAGTAGTCGTCTGATAGGTCTCTCCGGGATTCAGCACTACAGAAGGAAATGCTGGTTGGTTGGGAGAATCCGGATAATGCTGGGTTTCCAGACAGAGCCCGGTGCGGTATTTATACACGGTACCTCCTTTGCCTGTTAATGTCCCATCCAGGAAATTACCGGAATAGAACTGCAGCCCGGGTTCATCTGTACTTACTTCTACTACCCGGCCACTTTGAGGTTCATAAAGTTCTGCTACTTTTCTAACAGAGCCTTTCGTGTAATTATTCAATACCCAGCAATGATCATAACCACCACCGAAGGCCAGTTGTTCGTTTTTATCGTTGATGCGTGTTCCGATCGTTGTCAACGTATTGAAATCAAAGGGTGATCCGGCAACCGCTTTTAATTCACCGGTAGGAATCAGGGTTTTGTCTACCGGCAGGAATTTATCTGAGGCCATCATCAGTTGATGACTCAGAATATCATTAACACCATTACCACTCAGGTTAAAGTAGGTGTGCTGGGTGAGATTAACAATGGTCTTCTTATCGGTAGTGGCTTTGTAATCAATTCGTAATTCATTGCTATCGTTCAACGTATAGACCACTTCGGCATTCAGGTTGCCCGGATAACCTTCCTCACCATCAGCACTGGCATAGGTAAGTTTGAGGGAAGATGAATCAGGCAGCACTTCAATGTTCCAGAATACTTTATCATATCCCTTAGGTCCACCGTGCAGGTGGTTTACGCCATTGTTAGCAGCCAGTGTATATGTTTTTCCATCCAGTGAGAATTTACCTTTGGCAATACGGTTTCCGTAGCGACCGATCAATGCTCCAAAGAAAGGATTGCTCTTTACATATTGAGACAGGGAATCATAACCCAGCACTACATCAGCAAAGTTACCTTGCTTATCAGGTGCTTTCAGAGAAACGATAATACCTCCGTAGTTGATCACGCTCATCTCCACTCCGTTTTTATTCTTAAGGGTGTACAGCTTTACTTCTTTTCCGTCAGCCAGCGTTCCGAATACAGAAGATGTAACTGTATTTTCAAGAGCAGGTGGCTCTACAGTAGTTTCTTTTTGTTCTTTCTTACAGGCCGACATCAGTACGACCAGGGCCATCAGCGGGAAAACGTATTTCATTTTTTCAGGGTTATGTTTATTGCTATTCTAAATCTACAGCCGGCCATCCGTCTGTCCATTTTATTTCCTTGATTTTCAGCTTGGGTTTTCCACCATCGGCAGCATCGTAGGCATGAAATACCAGGTAGTCTTTGCCGTCAAAGGTATAGGTTGAATTGTGCCCCACGCCATTCCAGGCGGTGTTGCCTTGCACGACTAAGGTTCCACCACCCTGATCCAACGGCACAGCATTTTTATCCAGGTAAGGTCCCTGAACTTTATCTGACCGACCCACCATAACTTTATAGGTACTGTTCACACCACGGCAACAGAAATCGAACGAAACGAATAAATAATAGAACCCATTCTTTTTAAAAATGAAGGGAGCCTCAATAGCGCCTTCACCAGGATCTTTGTCATCTGTTTTAAAACTGCGTTCACGCTTTGCTACGGTCAGCCACTCTTCGGGTTGAGCGACCTGTTTCAGATCAGCATTCATCTTTACCAGTTTCATCCCACTCCAGAAAGAGCCGAAGACCAGCCACGGCTGCTGCTGATCATCATAGGCGAGGTTCGGATCGATAGCATTCCACAGGTCACGCCCCGGAACAGATTGAATTATTTTACCGTGATCAACCCATTTGAAATTCTTATCAGTCGGGTCGAGTGTTTGATTGGTAGCCACACCTATACACGAAGTATTCTTTCCGAAAGCAGACACCGAATAATAGAGGTAATAAACCCCATTTGAGAATGATATATCAGGTGCCCAGATATGTCCTTTAAATCCCGGAATATTCTGCACAGCCCATGCCGGTGGCGTATCAAATACAGGTTTCTCTGCTTTCCAGTTTTTCATGTCTGTGGAAGAGAAAACTGAAATACCCATGCCTGTGCAAAAAAGGTAGTAGGTATTTGCCTGCCGGATCATAACGGGATCATGCACGCGGATATCCCGTGCCGTTGTGTAGCCCGATATACCAAGCAATAGGAGTAATACAATAATCCTTTTCACTGCATTAATTTGTTTTGATCCGGATTACCGAAAATGAATAGGGTGCAAGTTCCGTGTTAAGAGTTTTACCTTTCAGCGTAAGCGGTTTTTCATAGGGAGAAATAAATGACGGTGTATCCAATGAGTTCACACTGGTCAGGTCATCGTTTTTCAAAATGGTTACTCGTGCCTGTGGCAAAGGTTTTTTTGCTCCGGATAGTTGTACTGTCGTCTGCTGAGCCTTGTCCGAGGCATTCACCAGTTTAACAATGATCTCCTTGGTATTTTTATCCCATACGGATGAAACATACAAGCCATTATCACCCGTGAGTGTTTTTCCTCCGGAAGTGGTATTCAATACATGTGTTCCTTTATGGATACCGTATAATTTCTGTACATAATAATTCGGTGTGGCGTATGCTCTCAGGTTATCAAACCAGATAAGGTCAGGTGTCCATTGCCAGCCTTCAGCGTGTGCAAACAAAGGCGCATAGGAGCACATGTTCACCACATCCGCATTACGTTCAAGGCCCGTCATGAATGCTGCTTCCGCCAGGGCACAGTGCCAGTTGTTTTTATTATCCGGACTGGCAATGGCAACACTTTGTGCAGCATATTCACCGGCAAAGATCTTTGGACCACTGCGATCATAATTATCGTAGCGGGTAGCATGCTGCAGAAACCATTCTGGTTTAGCGTAATAGTGTTCATCCACAATTTCAGCATTCAGTGCCTTCAGTTCCTTTGCTGCATAATCAAACAGCTCACCTTCCGGGAACGGACCTGTTCCCGACACAATCGTGATGTTCGGATACTTTGATTTAATCGCCTGCACAAAAACTTTGTAGCGTTCAATGTACTGCGGTCCCCATTGCTCATTGCCCACACCAATCAGCTTCAGGTTGAACGGAGCCGGATGCCCCATTTCTTTTCTGATCTTTCCCCACGGAGAATCAACACTTCCATTGGCAAACTCGATCAGATCAAGTGCATCCTGAACATAGGGATCAAGCTGATCCATCGGAACGACTTCCGCGGTATTAAATTGACAAGCCATACCACAGCTCAGGATGGGCAAAGGTTCCGCACCAATATCTTCCGCCAGTTGAAAGTATTCGAAGAATCCCAGTCCGAAGGATTGAAAATAATCCGGTGCGGGCCGGTGACTGAATTCTGTATTCCACCGGTTGATGAGTACTTCACGCTTGTTGACATCACCAACCGTTTTCTTCCATTGATAGCGGGATGCCAGATCACGGCCTTCAACAATGCATCCTCCGGGGAAACGCAGGAAGCCAGGCTTCATATCTGCAAGCAGTTGTACCAGATCCTGACGTAAGCCAC
>DASXWH010000262.1:0-3136 GCA_036503775.1 Ohtaekwangia sp. | reverse complement strand
CTCACCGTTTCAAACCTTGGCCCGATCTCAGGCGGGTCACATGAGCTGGCGCTGAAATTCAAGCTGGACATGGCTGCCCAGGTACACACCCGCAAGAAAGAAAAATTCATTCCGTGTCCAACGTTTAACCGGGATTGAGTTGGCCCGATGAACATCAACGTTGTACGTATAGCGAATCCTGATCCATTGTGAAGATCGGAAATAATCTAAGATTCCATTTCAAAATGGAAAAGCCCTGAAAAAGTTTTAAATTCAAATGCTAAACGTATCTGGTGTATCCATCTTTTGGATTGGATAAACAGATTTGCCACTATCCGTTGATAAAGCATTTGTATGCCATCCTTAAATTAATGTATATGAAACCTGCGATCATTTACTTGCTCCCGTTGGTTGTTTCACTACTGTTGAATGCCAATTCAGTTCAAGCCCAAAAAGCGTATTCGCTAAAATCACATAAAGTATCCGTTGATGGAACGTCCACCATGCACGATTGGTCATCGGAGGTTACCAAAATAGAGTGGGCCGGTCAGATCACAATGGAGGGGAAAACCGTGAAAGCCATTCAGAATGTAGCGGTTACTATTCCGGTGGAATCCATCAAAAGCGAAAAGGGAGGCGTAATGGATGAAAAGACCTATGAGGCATTTAACTATGAAAAAAATCCCGCCATTACATTTAAGCTGACAAGCGCTACCATCACTGGAAACATCATAAAGGCCAACGGAAATCTAACCATGGCCGGAGTTACCAAACCCATTGTAATGAGTGTCGATGCGAAAATATTAGCCGATGGTTCTTTGCGTTTAAGTGGTTCACAAAAACTGAACATGAAAGATTTTAAGATGACTCCACCCAAGGCGGTAATGGGTACCATCAAGGTTGGAGAAAAAGTTACATTACTATTTGAGTTGACGTTAGTGCCACAATAACCCCATGGAATTATGAAAAAAAGATCTACTCATTTTTTTAGCCTTTTCTTCGTACTGTCGATGACTGTTGCTTATGCACAGCAACCGGCTATCCAGTATTTCAGACCGAATGATAAAACGGGTTTGAATGTTTTTGAACCTTCCAAAGAAACTGATGTAACATACGAGGATCTGAAGATCCGTATCGGGGGCGCCTTTGCCCTGCAATATCAGGCGCTCGATCACGAAAACGATGCGGATAACCTGGTTGATCTAACGAATAACTTCAACCTGCCCTCAGCCAACCTGGATTTTGATGTCCAGCTCTATGATGGTGTACGGTTGCATCTCCGTATCTACTTATCATCACGACACCACGAGGAGACCTACGTTAAAGGAGGTTATCTTCAGATCGACAAGCTTGACTTCGTGAAAAAAGATTTCCTGGCCGACCTGATGAAGAAAGTGACGATTAAGATCGGGCAAATGGAAAACAATTATGGTGACACGCACTTCCGCAGGTCAGACAATGCACACACGCTATTCAATCCATTTGTCGGAAACTATATTATGGACTCATTTACAACGGAAATCGGTGGTGAGGTCTATTACCAAAGCAATGGTATCATAGGTATGATCGGTGTAACCAATGGCCGGTTAAACCAAAGTGTATCCAACACCGATACGAAAGGGGCATTCCTCGCCAAGATCGGATACGATAAGCAGTTAAGTGACGATCTGCGCTTCCGCATTACCGGATCATTGTATACGGTTAATAATACAAACACAACCTATCTCTATGGCGGTGACAGGGCTGGATCACGGTATTTCCAGGTGATGGACATGGAAGCCGGCACCTCCAATGATTTCAGTGGACGTATAGACCCCGAACTCAATACCGATATGACTTCTATTATGATCAATCCTTTTATTAAGTATAAGGGATTTGAATTTTTTGGAGTGTTTGAAAATACCAAAGGCCGCAGTGATGCAACTGACATTACGTTCAGCGGAGACCGTAACTGGATCCAGCTTGCCGGAGAAGCGCTTTACCGGTTCGGTACAGAAGAAAAATTATATGTGGGGGCACGATACAACATGGTCAAAGGTCAACTTCCCGGTGTTGAGGATGATGATGTTACCGTGGACCGTTTTAATATTGGCGGAGGCTGGTTTATGACGAAGAACATCCTGACTAAAGTGGAATACGTTTCACAGACTTACAATGACTACACATCACTTCAGTTTGAAGGTGGTAATTTCAGTGGACTGATGATCGAGGCAGTCATTGCGTTTTGATTACATGGTCAATAAAGAATTAATGTAAAGTCGCTCTCACCAGCGACTTTTTTTATACTTTCAATGTACATGCCTATACGTTTACTTCTTTTTCTGCTCTTACCCCAGTTTGCCCTGGCGCAGGTGAGTTTCCATACGCTGGTGGTGCAGCCTGCCAGTACGCTTACGATCAGCGGGAAAACCAACGTGAGTAAATACGAGTGTACTACTGCACGTTACAGCGGGTCAGACACGCTTGTATTAAGAGCTGAGATAGGGAAAGGTGTTACCTTTTCGAAAGGCATTGTCAGGCTGGCAGCTACAGAGTTTGATTGTGGCATGCAGGCGATAACCAAAGATTTCCGGCAGACGCTGGAAGCTGAAAAATTTCCCAATATCCTGATCGACTTTATCTCCTTTGAACGGGAGCCCAGGTATGCTACAACCGAAGAAAAGTTTAAAGGAAAATTGAAATTGACCGTGGCTGGAAAAGACATGTCGGTTGAGATCCGCTGCAGCATCGTTAAGGACGAGAAGGGTTTCATACATCTAAAAGGCAGCCGGAATTTTCTCTTTTCAGATTTTGGCCTGAAGGCCCGTTCAAAAATGATGGGTATGGTCAAAGTTCATGAGAAGATAATGGTTCAGTTTCATCTTGTTCTGCTGAAACGCTGAGATACTATCGGTGTTGTTCGTAACGATTGACTGGTATTCCATGTTGAAGTGCCTGGATCTCTGTTGGTAACAGGGGAGACGCTTCAATTGCACTGACCACGTCATGCAGTTGGCTGGCATTACGTATGCCTACAACCGGGCAGACATTTTCCTGCTGAAGAACAAACTGGATTGCTGTTTCTGTTTTGCTTCTCCCGTTGATTTTTGCGACTGCATCGGCAGCCTGTTTAACTTCTGATTCAGTATAATTCAAATACGCTTTGGCTGGTTTGTCA
>DASXWH010000261.1:0-2616 GCA_036503775.1 Ohtaekwangia sp. | reverse complement strand
CCTGGAATTTGTTCCCCAGGACCAGGCTACCGTTAACGGATGGTATCGTAACAGAACCGAGATCCGGCAATCAACGGCAGCGTTGTACGGACGCGTATGGTGGTCAGTTAACGATCAGTTTTCATGGCTTACAGGTGATGTAATGTCAGGTGATATGCACCATACCTGGGATGTTGAGGGACAGTTTTTTTACATGTCATTCAACGAAACCAATCAATACATAGGCCAGGGCTGGCAGGGTTTTTACGATGTGATTTCCTATGCCAACCTGATCATTGACGATATGCCGGGTATTGCCAAAAGCAATGGCGTAGATGAAGCAACGATCAATGCGGGTCTGGGTGAAGCTCATTTCATGAGAGGTTTGGCTTATTTTATGCTCACGGAATTCTGGGGCGAGACACCTATCGTTGAAAGCCCGGCTGAAAAGATTTCCTCCGGAAATGTTCTTCTTCCAAAAAATACAACGGGCAGCCTGTATGAATTTGCAAGAAGAGACCTGGTATTTGCTGCTGAAAACCTGCCTGGCTCAGATGATGCGGGAAGAGTTACTTCATGGGCAGCGAAAGGCATGCTTGCCAAATTGCACGTAACCCTGGGACAGAGAAGTGTAGGTGGTGGTGACATTGGTTCAGCTGCAGACTTTGCAACGGCATCTGCGTATGCCGCTGATGTGATCAACAATAGCGGTCGCATATTGGCATCCAATTATGAAAACCTGTTCAAAATTGCGAATGAGCATGATCCTGAAATTCTTTTTGCGCCTCAGTTGATCAACGGTGGCTGGGGTTTCGGAAGTAGCCGTCAGGCACGTTTTGCCAGAAGTACCCTGATCACAGGTGATGCAACAGCATGGGGTTCTGGAAAATGTCCTACGCTTAGTTTCATTGATAACCTGGAAACCAATGCAGAAGGCGAAGACGATTTACGAAGAAGAGCTATTTATTCTCAGTTGGGTGATTATTATAGTTATGTGGCAACAGATTCCGGAGGCTACACCTACAATATTGTTTTCCGGGATGCTGAGGATGTTTCGTTGGAAGGTGCAACTCCTACGCTGACCAGTATCAAAAAACACGTGGTAGGTAATGACAAGGATCACGGTTATGTGATCACTAACCAGGACTCACCATTTGACATTTACTACCTGCGGTTGGCAGATGTTTACCTGTTGTATGCAGAAGCTCAGTTGGGCGCTAATGCTTCACTTTCAAGTGGTCCTGGCTACGATGCTTACCTTGCCGTCAGGGAACGTGCCGGATTAGAACCGCCAGCTGATGGTAGCATAACCTTTGTGGATATCTTTAACGAACGGAGAGTTGAGTTTGGATTTGAAGCACAGTCATGGCTGGACGTAAAACGCAGATTCTACCGGAACAAGACAGAAGCCATCGCATACCTGAACAATCAGAATCGTGCTGATCAATATTTCAAAATTGATAGTGATACGCGAGCTCTGGAGAATGATCCTGCCGGATATGAAATAGTACCTGCTGGTACAACCTCAGATAACGGTAACACGAATTCGAATACACAAATCGAAATATTCGAATACCACATGCAATTGCCTTTACCAGCAAGTGAAGTGGTAGCTAACCCGTTATTGTCGAAGGATGAAGAAGCGGTAGAATATGTTTTTGACTAAAATTTTGATCAACATGAAATTAATAAGACATAAATTTTTAATAGCCATTGGGATTGTCATTCCTTGCCTGATCATGAGTTCGGCATTGCTTACGTCCTGTTCGGAGGATGGTGATGGAATGCATCTGGAGTCTCCTAACGGAGCACCCAGGGTGAAATACATACGGATGGCCGATCCTGAAAAGGCTGATTCATTAATTGTTGCCGCCAATCTGGGTGCTGGCATCGTGCTTATGGGTGATAACCTTGGAGGAACCCGTGAAGTCTGGTTCAATGATAAGAAGGCTCCGGCCCTTATTCCTACTTTCGTAACTAACGAGACTGTTTTTGTGTCGGTTCCGAGTTTTGCTCCGGATGTTGTTACGAATAAAATGTACATCGTGGATGCCAATTCAGATACCCTTGAATATCCGTTCATCGTTTCGATTCCTCCACCATCACTGGTTTCAGCGAAAAATGAGTGGCCACAGGAGGGTGAGAACCTGGTGATCAACGGTGACTTCTTCTTTGCACCGATTTCTGTAACCTTTTCAGGTGGCGTTGAAGGTGAAGTAGTGTCAGTAAGCCAGACTAGCATTGAAGTGACGGTTCCAGATGGAGCGACAGAAGGACCTGTAACAATGACTACGAACTTTGGTGTGACGGAGTCAACATTTCATATCTGGGATAGCAGAAACATAGTTCTCGATTTTGACACCAAGGTGGGTAACGGATGGCGTATTGGCCTTCGTGAAGATCTCGATAATCCGCTGGATGGCAAGTACCTTGTTGTACGTGGAAATATAGCAGCGAATCAACGCAATGAAGGCCCGGGAGCGCCAGCTGAATCTCCTTATGCTATGGAGTATTGGGGTGGAAATGATGCTGGTCGTAGCGGTAACTTCTATCCGTACTATCCTAATTCGTATAAGGATTATGTCATGAAGTTTGAAGCCAAAGTGAAAAACTGGTATGGCGGCTATTTGAACCTCT
>DASXWH010000260.1:0-27524 GCA_036503775.1 Ohtaekwangia sp. | reverse complement strand
GGCGCTTCGCGCACGTAAAAGCTCGGGCCTTCCAGCAGATCACACGAATGCATTCAGACTAATTCACGGAGAAGGAGACGGGCTACCCGGATTGATCGTGGATGTTTATGATGGTGTTGCCGTAGTGCAGGCTCACGATGCGGGGATGCACCTGGATCGTAATGATATTGCCAAAGGTTTGGAAGAAGTATTCGACAAAAGCCTGACGGCTGTTTATTATAAAAGTCATGGTACACTGCCGGGGCAAATGCGGGAAGCTCATGTTGATGAATACCTTAAGGGTATGGGTGCAGTTCCACACGTAGTCGTAGAGAATGGGAATAAATTTCTCATTGATTGGGAGGAAGGTCAGAAGACAGGCTTCTTCCTTGATCAACGTGAAAACCGGAAACTCCTGGGAGATTTTTCAAAGGGGAAAAAGGTACTCAATACATTTTGCTATACCGGAGGATTTTCTGTGTATGCCCTGAATGCAGGAGCAGAACTTGTCCATTCAGTTGATGCTTCTGAAAAAGCCATTGACCTTACCCGGAAGAATCTGGAAATAAATGGATTCAACAGTAAGGTCCATAAATGTTTTGCACAGGATACATTTGATTTCCTTAAGGAAGATCACGAAGACTATGATGTAATTATTCTTGATCCCCCTGCTTTTGCCAAGCATCGTGATGCGCGTCATCAGGCAGTAAAGGGTTATCAGCGATTAAACACCGAGGCTATGAAGGCCATAAAGTCCGGTGGAATCATCTTTACATTTTCCTGCTCACAGGTAGTTGACCGGCAGTTGTTTTATGACACTATTGTTTCTTCAGCGATTCATGCCGGACGGCAGATAAAAGTGCTTCACCATCTTTCGCAGCCTGCAGATCATCCGGTTTCTATTTTTCACCCGGAGGGTGACTACCTCAAAGGGTTGGTGCTGTACGTGGAGTAGCTAATTCAGTTTGACATCGTTCTCCAAACAAATTGTAATACTCGATCCGACATTGGGTACACTTTTTATATCAATCGAACCTTCCAGTTTATCAACCTGAAGCTTAACCAGGTATAAACCAATGCCCTTGCCGCTGGCGGTGGCATGAAAGCGCTTGAATGGTTTGAACACATCTTCCCTATGCCGCTCAAGATTGATTCCAGCACCATTATCTTCTACCCGCAGTACAATCGAAGATCCTTGATAGTAGCTTGATACGGTGATTACCGGTTGCCGGGATAATGACCGGAACTGAATGCCATTGGAGATGAGTTGTGTCAGAATACTATGAATATAAGCCCTCACAGAGATCAAGGTCTCAGCTTTCAGATCAGCCCGTATTTTCACATGGTTATCGTGAATAGGTTTGGCAAAGGTTTCTTCAATGATGCGCAACTCGGTTTTCAAATTAACTTCTTCACGAATGTTAAACGTATCATCCCGCGCTGCGAGTATCTGATTAAGCTTATGAAGTATACCATCGAGCAAGTGAACACTTTCAGAAAAGTTTTTCAGTAAGCCAGGCATCTCTTCTTTTTTTATAATACCACCTTCAATGAGGTTCATCACACCCATAATGCTGGCAACAGGTCCCCGTACGTTATGGGAAATGGCATACGAGAATTGAAGGAGGTCATTATTTTGCCGAACCAGTTCCTGGTTTATAGACAACAGATCCTGATCCTTTTCATTGATCAGTTCAATTAACAACGTATTCTTTTGAGAAAGCTCAGTTCGTTGCTTACCTATTTTTTTATTCTGGTCGGATAATGTTCTGATCGTTTCTTCGTATTTGGTCTCATACTTTTCCAGGTTCATTTTAAGGTAGAACAGAATGAGCCCCAGTACAAAGAGCAAAAGCGTGAAGAGAAAAGTATTGTAGTAATAATCAGCTTGTGTGTTCCCGGTTTGGTAATAGCCCACCCCGAACAATGAATGGATAGGATCATACAGAATAAGTGCAATGCTACCGATGGCGACATTAATTAAAATGGATTTGCGCTCATTGAAATGAAACAGTGCAGCCGGAATGGCGACTGCAAAAACCATGATGGCCGTTCGACTTACAAAGTAGGTGCTTTCAAAAGTCTCTCCATCGAGCTTCCGGAATATGGTCATGCACAACATTCCATACACGATGTTGATGTTGAGCAAATACCGGCTCAGTGTGTAATACCCATTCCGGTTAAGCAGAAGAATGGGGATACAGATCAGAATCACACCGGCCACAACCAGGGAGGGGCTACCCAATCCATAATACAATGTATGAACGATCCATAATACCGAGAGACCACCTATTAAGATCAGGGCGGTTACATTGGTAATGAAGATACTTCTGTTAATGCTTTTGCTCAGTCGAACAGAGGCTCCATACCGGCTTATGTTTTTCAGTCCATTCAGCAAGGAAAACGATTTTATAAATTATACATCAGTAGTGCCATTCCTTTACCGTTCGGTGTGAAATGAGAAGCCACTTTTCCTGACGCTTTGCGAATACCCGAACATACCAAAGACCGTACTTCGCTCCTTTCTCCTTCGTCACAAGAAGCCTTCCGTTAACTATAGCAACGTCACCGTGAAGTTCTACCTGGGTTGAATCGTGCGTACGGGACACAAACTTATCCTGGCTCTTTTGAATATCGGCCAACCAGCTTTCCTTTGAATCAACAACACCGGTGCCATGGGTAAAAACAAAATCCTCGGCATAGAACTGGCTGAGTTTTGCAAAATCTCTATCTACAACAGCCTGGTCAATCTTCCGGTTAGTATCATCAATCAGGTTTTGTGTGGTGGTCTGAGCCGTGGCGATCAGGCCTGACCCCCATTGCAGTAACACTATGGTAAGGATAGATCGCATGGTAATTTACTCCTCAAAAACGTTGTTATGAAAATCTGTTAGATCCTCCAAGTTATAAAATCCCCTCCAACCTCACGATATATCTGATATAGGAGGTTGGAAAGTTTGTATGAATTAAGATACCTTTGGAGTCTTTAAAAAAAATAACTATGTATTCTATTTTGTTACAGGCACAACCGGGTGGAAGCAGCTGGATTCAGTTCATCCCCATCATCGGTATTATTGTTGTCTTTTATTTTTTCATGATCCGTCCACAGCAGAAGAAGGCGAAGGATCAAAAGAAATTTACAGAAGAAATTAAACGCGGTGACTATGTGGTAACCATTGGTGGTGCACACGGGCACGTTGCTGAACTTGAAGGTGAAACTTTCGTTCTTGAAGTAGAGAAGGGAGGCCGTATCCGTTTTAACAAGTCAGCTATTTCAATGGAAGCCACAAAAGCTGCGGCTAAAAAGTAAATTCAATGTGCTGGTGTGTCCTGTTCAGCAGGACACATTCAGCATTCGAAATAGTAATGAGTTTTATCGGTTCAATATTTAATCTCTTACGTTTCAACAGAAAAAACTGGAAGGCTGTTGCACTGTGTATTTTCGCGGCTACCATCTTCTGGTTTTTCAATGCCCTCAACAAGAATTACACAACCAACATTACTTTCCCGTTAGCTTTTGATTACAATTCCGAAAACTATGTAGCCATCCGGCCGCTTCCGGAAGAAGTCAGAATAAATGTTACCGGAATGGGGTGGGACCTTTTCCGAAAGAGCCTTGGCTTGAAGATACCACCGCTGGTAATACCACTTGAACGTCCTTCACAGATAAACAAAATTGTAGGAAGTACATTACCTGCCCTTTTTGCCAATCAGCTTGAGCGCCTGGAAATTAATTTTGTATTGACCGATACACTGCATATTTCGCTTGAACCTAAAGCAACACGCTGGGTGACGCTGGCACTGGACTCGCCATCTATTCTTTTTAAGAAAGGTTATTCACGGATCAGTGAAGCAACGATCACACCGGATTCAATTTACATTGAAGGGCCCTGGAACCTGATTAAAAGTATTTCAGAGCCCGTGTACCTGAAAATCGATCAGCGCAATATCGATGATGATTTTGATGAAGATGTCGAAGTGAAATTTCTCAACAAAGAGTTTATCCGGAGAGATCCACCTACTGTTTCTGTGGGATTCAAGGTTGACCCCGTCAGCGAGGTAAAAGATTCCATTAAAATAGAAATTATCAACGCTCCCCGTGGGGCAAGGCCTTCACTCAGAATGAAAGAATGGTATGGAACGTTTGCTATACCTAAGCAATTTATGAGTGCATATCATAAAGATTCTGTTCGCGCTTTGATAGACCTTCGCGGGTTTTCCCGGGGAACAGTCAAGGTTTTCCCTGATGTTAAAGGACTTCCACCCTATTCGGATATTCTCAAAGGAGATTCAGTCGTTATCAAATACTAATACCATGTCATCTCCCCTTCAAATAGGCATAACCGGAGGCATTGGTTCAGGCAAAAGTTTGGTTTGCAGGATATTCGCCTGTTTGGGGATTCCTGTATATGATGCAGACAGCCATGCGAAAGGCATAATGACCACCGATGGAATACTCATATCGCAGATCAAGAAAGAATTCGGTGATTTGTCATACCTAGGGGATGGAACCTTAAACCGGAAACACCTCAGTGAGGTTGTTTTTAATGATTCCCGGAGATTGGAATTGCTTAACAAGTTGGTACATCCGCGAGTCGGATATCACTATGAGCAGTGGGTGAAGGAGCATAAGGATTATCCTTACGTCATGAAGGAAGCTGCGCTATTACTGGAAGCAGGTTCGTATAAATCGCTGGATAAAATTATTGTTGTGTATGCCCCTCTTGATTTGCGTATTGAGCGCGTATTGAAGCGTGACAAACATCGGGTCAGAGAACAGGTTGAGGCGATCATAAAAAAGCAGATGCCTGAAGAGAAAAAGGCAGAGCACGCAGATGCCATCATTCGCAATGATGAACAGTCGTTGATCATTCCCCAGGTGCTGGAGTTACACCATCGCTTTTTGTCGATGGTACGGTAGAAGCAGGTTTCGAACCTGAACCAACCTCTTACAGCTTTAAGTTTTACGTTGAATTCTGAATATGTATACGATGCCCCGATTTAGTGTAGTATTATGTATTGTATTAGCCGTTGCACAAATCTCATGCTCTTCAAAAAAGAAAGAAGCAGGCACGGGCAGATCTCGTGTACAAGGCCCGGTTGAGGCGGAGGCATTTCGTGTTCAGGTAAGTTCTGTCAGTGATAAGATTGAAGTACCGGGATCATTGCTTCCATTCGAGGAAACCCAGATCCGCGCTGAAGTAGGAGGCAGAGTTGTAGAGTTGAATATCAATGAAGGGACAGTTGTCTCAAAAGGAACACTTTTGGTGAAATTGTTCGACCGTGATCTGCAGGCACAACTGAAAAAATTACAGGTTCAATTACAGATCAAGGAAAAGACGGAAGAAAGGAACCGTGAGCTGTTAAAAATAAACGGTATCAGTCAACAGGATTATGATCTGGCAACACTTGATGTTGAAAATCTGAAAGCCGACATTGAGTCCACACAGATAGCGATTTCAAAAACAGAGATCCGGGCACCGTATTCTGGGAAGGTGGGTCTACGAAACATCAGTCTCGGCTCATACATTTCTCCTGCTGATATTATCACCACCATTCGCCAGGTTGACCAGCTTAAGCTTGAATTTTCTGTTCCGGAAAAATATGCCAAAGAAATTGTAAAGAACTATGCGGTTAAGTTCAGAGTTGATGGTGGAGAGAAAGATCACAAAGCAACCGTAATAGCAACCGAAAATAGTGTAGATCAGAACACCAGAACGCTGCGTGTGAAGGCTCTGGTTAATGACCGGCATGCGGAACTCGTGCCTGGTGTTTTTGCCAAGGTGAATCTGCAACTCGGCAAGGATGACGAAGCCCTGTTGATCCCCACCCAGGCGATCATTCCAACGGCAAGGAACAAGCAGGTTATTCTGCTTCACAAGGACAGCGTGGTTTTCACGGTGGTGGAAACCGGCATCCGTGATTCTGCATTTGTTCAGATTGTAAAAGGATTAGCGATCGGTGATACCATTGTTACTTCAGGTATAATGGCCATCCGTCCCAATTCAAAAGTGAAGGTTACAAAGGTTAAGGCCCTTTAAATCCAAGCCTATGAACATTTCTGAAATCAGTTTAAGGCGCCCCGTTCTGGCATTTGTCATGAACATCATTCTGGTATTATTCGGAATAATTGGTTTTGATTTTCTGGGGATACGTGACTACCCGGCCATTGATCCACCGAATGTTAATGTGCGCACCAATTATGCAGGCGCGAATGCAGATATTATTGAATCTCAAATAACCGAGCCTCTTGAAAAATCAATCAATGGTATTGCCGGGATAAAGAACATCACTTCTTCTTCGAGTGTCGGAACGAGTAATATCAATATTGAATTTGAACTTAGCGTTGATCTTGAAGCGGCAGCCAATGACGTTCGCGATAAAGTATCACAGGCCGCCCGGCAACTTCCGCAGGATCTTACTAATCCTCCGGTGGTATCAAAAGCGGATGCCAACTCGGATGCCATCATTTCGATGACAGTACAAAGCAGCAGCCGTAATCCCTTGCAGCTAACAGAATTTGCCACCAATACACTGGTAGAGCGATTACAAACTATTCCCGGTGTAAGCAGTATTCAGATCTGGGGAGAGAAGCGATATGCCATGCGGATCTGGCTTGACCCTGCAAAGCTCAGTGCATTTAACTTAACCCCCCTGGATGTTCAAACGGCACTGAACAAAGAGAACGTAGAACTTCCGTCAGGAAAAATTGCTGGTAACTCCACTGAACTTACGGTTCGCACGTTTGGCAAACTCTACACAGAAGAAGACTTTGAAAAAGTCATTATTAAATCATCACCGGAAGGAAATATCCGGTTGAAGGATATTGGCCAGGCTGTGCTGGGTCCTGAGAATGAAGAATCTGTTCTTCGCGAAAAGAATATACCCATGGTAGGGCTTGCCATCGTACCCTTGCCGGGCTCGAACTATGTTGAAATATCAAATGAATTCTACAAGCGACTCGACCAAATAAAGAAGGATGTCCCCGAAGACATCAAGCTTGATATCGCTATGGATCAAACGGTTTTTATTAAACGGTCTATTTCGGAAGTAGAAGAAACGCTCATCATTTCATTCCTGCTGGTGGTGTTGATCATCTACCTTTTCTTCCGGGATTTTCTGATTGCCATCCGGCCACTTATTGATATCCCGGTTTCGCTTGTAGCTACATTTTTCATTATGTATTTGTGCGGCTTCTCTATCAATGTGCTCACCATGCTTGGTATTGTACTGGCTACAGGCTTGGTAGTGGATGATGGAATTGTGGTAACAGAGAATATTTATAAAAAACTGGAGCAGGGCATGAACAAATACAAAGCCGCTGTAGAAGGATCAAAGGAAATTTTCTTCGCGGTTATCTCCACGTCAATTACCCTTGCTGTTGTATTTCTTCCGATTCTTTTCATTCAAGGATTTGTTGGCCGCCTCTTCCGGGAATTTGGGATTGTAGTGGCGGGAGCTGTTCTCGTTTCCTGTTTTGTTTCGCTTACACTTACGCCTGTGCTCAGTGTCAAGCTGACGCGTTCAAACCACAAGCATTCACGATTCTATAATTTCACTGAACCCTTTTTTACGGCTATGGAAAATGGCTACAGTCGTTTTCTCGGTGCCTTTATGAAGGTACGTTGGGTATCGTGGATCATTATTCTGGGATGCGTTGGTGTTTCTATTCTCATCTGGAGAAATATTCAGTCTGAGTTGGCGCCTATGGAAGATCGCAACCAGTTTGTGCTCAGGCTCACGGCTGTTGAAGGAACATCCTATGATTACATGGACAATTATGTTCAGACGATGGTTGACTTTGTTCAGGACTCAGTACCGGAAGCACGGACTGTTTTGTCTGTAACCGCTCCGGGATTCAGTGGTTCAGGTTCAGTTAATAATGCTTTCGTGCGAACTACATTGATTGATCCAGGTGAACGCGACCGGTCTCAGCAAGAAATAGTAGATATGATAGGTCGCAATCTGGGCAGGTATCCTCAGGGCCAGGCATTCCCTGTGCAGGAACAGACCATCGCTGTAAACCGCAGAGGAGGTTTGCCCGTGCAGTTCGTTATTCAGAACAATAATTTTGATAAACTTCAGGAGGTACTTCCGAAATTTCTGGAAGAAGCCAGAACAAATCCAGTGTTGCAGGGCGTTGATATCGATTTGAAATTCAACAAGCCTGAATTAAAAGTAGAGATCAACAGACTAAAAGCAGCCCAGTTGGGAATCAGTGTTCAGGATATTGCACAGACGTTACAGCTGGCGTATAGTAATCTGCGTTTTGGATACTTCACCCGCGAGGGCAAGCAATATCAGGTGATGGGTCAGGTGGCCCGCATTAATCGCGATGATCCGGATGATCTCAAGAACTTATATGTTCGAACCAACTCCGGCCAGTTAATATCCATCGATAATGTTGTTACCGTAACGGAATCAACCACACCACCTTCCCTGTATCACTTTAACCGATACAAGTCGGCTACAATATCAGCAGGTCTTGCACCCGGAAAAACGGTTGGTGATGGAGTTGAAGTGATGGAGGATATCGCTACACAATTACTGGATGAAACATTCACAACGTCATTAGCAGGAACATCACGAGACCTGGCGGAAAGCTCAAGCAACACCGCATTTGCGCTATTACTTGCCGTTCTGCTGATCTATTTGATTCTGGCTGCGCAGTTTGAAAGCTTTGTCGACCCCTGGATTATCTTGTTAACAGTACCGCTCGCGGGATGCGGAGCGTTTATTTGCTTGAGTATTTTCGGTCAGACCTGGAATATCTTCTCACAGATTGGAATGATCATGCTGGTTGGATTGGTAACAAAGAATGGTATCCTCATCGTTGAATTTGCCAATCAGAAACGTGAAGAGGGAATGTCAAGTATGAAGGCAGTAATGGAAGCATCACGCCTGCGTCTTCGTCCGATTCTGATGACAAGCCTGGCCATGGCATTAGGATCTCTGCCCTTGGCCTTATCACTGGGTGCAGCTTCAACCAGCAGGCAACCGCTGGGAATTGTTATTGTTGGCGGTGTTATGTTTTCACTTGTACTCACATTGTTTGTAATTCCGGCTATGTACTCATACTGGTCACGCAAGCCCAAGCACATTGATTTTGAAAATGAAGTTTCCAGTACGCAATCTCAACCCCACAAGGAATTGGTTTATGAAGGTTAGATTTTTCAGTTTAATCCTTCTGCTTTCGTTGAGTGGGTATTCACTTTTTTCTCAGGAAGTCATTTCTGTAGAACAGGCAATTGCTCTTGCGATAGAAAAGAATTACGATGTTCAGATAGCACAGACCACTGCTCAAAGTGCTTCTACAGATAACAGCTATGCGTGGGCAGCATTTATTCCGCAGATCAATGGACTGGCTTCATACAGACGGACCAGCAATAATCAGGCGGTTGAATACAACGGGGTAAGGGATACGCTGAATAGTCAGGGAAGAGCCAAATTTGATAACATGGATGCATCGGCTCAACTGACATGGGTGTTATTTGATGGATTGACCATGTTTGCCACGCGGGAAAGGATTGCCGTCATAGCTGCCCAGGGTGAACTCTTGGTAAAAGAACAGATGACCAATACCATTGCATCGGTTATTGCCGGTTACTATGACATTGTTCGTCAAAAACAGCAATTAAATGCTATACAGGAGCAAATGGCTGTAAGCGAAGAGCGGGTTAAACTGGCTCAGCGAAAACTGGATGTTGGCACTGGAGCTAAGCCAGAACTTCTACAGGCTAAAGTTGACTACAATGCTTTTCGCGCACAACAGTTGCGTCAGGATGCATTGATTCTGCAACTCAAGGAGCAACTGAATGCCCTTGTTGACATGCAACTTCCTCCGGGTTTTGAGGTCACTGACACCATCGCTATAAATCTGGGGCTGAAGATCGATGACATCGCGAGCGGAATTGAGAATTCGAACTTTTCTTTGTTACGCGCTAAAAGACAAATGGAAATTGCACACATTTCTTTACGCGAGCGTAAAGGAAATCTTTGGCCAACACTTAGTTTCAATGCGGCCTATGTCTACTCTGAAACAAATAATATTGTACTGATCGATCCGCTTCGCCCTGCATTCAACCGAACCGATGGATATAACTACGGCCTGTCCCTCAATATTCCGATTCTTCGTGCACTGAATACAAGAAGATTGATTGAACAGGAAAAGATCAATATCAATCGTCAGCAGATATTTTATAATCAGCAAAGAACATTTGTTAATGTAGGTCTCAGGAATGCGTACATCAATTATGAGAATGCCAGACAAATACTCCTGGTTGAAGAGGAAAATATTTTATTGGCAAGAGAAAATGTTTCGATTGCCCTGGAAGGTTTCCGGAGAGGGATAACAACATTCATCGAGCTGCGAACAGCTCAACAAAGCCTGGCTGATGCCTACAATCGTTTGATCAGTGCGCGTTATCTGGCAAAAGTGGCTGAGACGGAAATGCTACGGCTCAGTGGTAAGCTGCTCCGGTAATTTAAAAAACGGCACATTCTCACTTACTCTGCATATCCTTCTAAATTGCAGATATGATCAGCACCATTAAAGAGACCGCAGATTTTATTGCGGCCAAAGGAATAACACAACCCGAGATTGGCGTTATTCTCGGAACAGGCCTGGGTACGTTGTTCGTTAAGGAAATCAAAAATCCATTGACGATTGAATACCATGACATCCCCAACTTCCCTGTATCCACTGTTGAATCCCATAAAGGCAGGCTTATCTATGGTGACGTCCGCGGTAAAAAAGTATTGGCCATGCAGGGTCGGTTTCATTACTATGAAGGGTATACGATGCAGCAGATCACCTTGCCAGTACGGGTAATGAAACTGCTGGGTGTAAAAAACCTGTTGATTTCAAATGCCTCAGGAAATCTGAATATGAAATGGAAAAAAGGTGAGCTGATGATGATCGATGATCATATAAACCTGCAACCTGAGAATCCCCTGAGAGGCGTCAATGATAGTACCCTCGGGCCCCGGTTCCCCGATATGAGCCAGCCTTATAGCAAGGTCCTAAATGGCAAGCTCAGGCAAATCGCTAAAGACAAAGGCATAATCTTAAATAAGGGTGTTTATGTAGGTGTTCCGGGTCCCAACCTGGAGACGCGTGCAGAGTATAGGTTCCTTCAGCGAATTGGAGCGGACGCTGTCGGAATGAGTACGGTTCCGGAAGTGATCGTAGCAAATCATATGAGCCTCCCTTGCTGTGCTGTTTCGGTTCTCACGGATGACTGTGATCCGGATAATCTCATGCCGGCTAAGCTGGAAGACATTCTGGAGATGGCCGGTAAGGCTGAACCCAGCTTGACTGAATTGTACGTAGAGTTGATCAGCCAGCTATAACACGACTGCTATAAAAACAAAAATCCCGGAAGTTACTCCGGGATTTTTTGTTTATGGTTTGGTTCTTTGTTACGCAGTAGCTGCTGATGACTCCTCAAACTTTTGAGAGATTCTAAGTGTCACCGTTTTCTTGGCTTTGTAGCCGCAATAGCCACACTGGAAATGTTTCAGTAATTCACCTTCTTCTGCAGGTGTAGGAACTTTCAGGATTTCTTCACGAACTACTTTAAAGGTCTGGTAATTACATTCAGGGCACTGAAGTGCATGGAGGTGACCGGAATACCGCTCGATTTTAACGTATCCGGTTTCTTCATCTTTCCATACGTCATAGTCAATGGAAAATACATCCTCTTCAGCCTGCATGCCTTCATCCAGGTAAGCATCTTCTTCAGCTTCGCTAAGAAGCTTCATTGCCTTACCGGTTTTCGGAGAAACCCGTGGCTTATAACGAAGAACTTTAAGACGTTTTTCGATAAAGAAAGGATAGTAAAATTTCAACAGATTCTGAAGGATCAGGGCTACGATCATACCCATGGCGAACGTGGTGAAAACACGAACGAAGATCCATAAAGCGTTCAATTCTGAAATGTTTGCATTGGCGTAGAAGCAGCAACCTACAACCAGAATGATGGCTGCAATCCACAGCGTTTTTATTTCGCTCTTGTTGATATAATCATACTTTGATTTCGCATCATTCATTGTGGCCAGGCGCACCACATGGTATAAAACAATCAGAATGGCTACAGCCCATGCAATAAAGGCCACGTTCTTCGCCATTAAGTTCCAGGAATCATACTTATGCGGATCTACAATTTCTTCAATCATGATTACAGGTTGGTTAGTATTCTACAAGCAAATATAAAATCCTGTTTTTATTTTACCTAACAGGGTCGGTCTCTGCGGAGCTTAAATCAACCACAATTTAACACAGTTTTAGAGATTTTCAATCAATAGCCGGATTACAAAGTGCTCTGACAGCGGTTAATGAACGACCGGATTATGTCACCTGTTTCTGTTGCCTTTTCAAACATCCCCATGTGGGCAACTTCAGGAAGAATATGCAGATCGGGGATACGACAGATTTGAGCTTGGCTCGAGAGGGACTCCGGTGAAATTCCGGGATCTTTTTCCCCACCCAGTAATAAAACCGGATTCTGAAATTGTTTTAGTATTCCCTGCCGGTCCGGACGGTCACGCATGGCCAGGGTATAGGCAATTACCGTTTCCTCAGTTGACTGAATGGTTATATCACGAACCGAAGAAATGGCAGGATGATTCTGATCCGCAAAAAGAGGCGGTATAAAGTTAGCGGTAAATGCCAGTACTCCGTTTTTGCGAATGAACTCAACCGTTTTAGTCCGGGATTCTTTTTTCTCCAGGCTGTCAGCATAGGAGGTGGAATGAAAAAGCCCCAGTCCTGAAAATAACTCTGGTGCCTTTTCTACCATAGCCAGACTGACATATCCGCCCAGGGAATGACCGATCAGAACGCACTTGGATAGCCCCTCCTCCACTAACCAATTGATCAATTCGCCTGCTACAGAATCGATGGTCAATGATGAATGAAGTTCTGATTTGCCAAAGCCTGGCAAATCGGGCGTATAGACTTTAAAATTTTGAGAAAGCTTAACAGAAAATTCATCCCAGACGGAATGATTCATAGGAAACCCATGAACAAGAATAACCGGAATTCCTTCTCCCCGGACCCGAAAGAAAATTTTTGACATTACTTTGAAACCAGTTCCAGCATTTCTACTACGGTGCGTTCAATGCCATTCGGGTCAAAACCACATTCACGATGAAGATCAAGTTGTTCTCCATGCTCAACGATACGATCCGGAATACCCAGCCGTCTGATTTCAGCCTGATAATTATGATCAGCCATGAACTCCAGAATGGCACTTCCAAAACCACCCTGCAGGCAGCCATCTTCCAGTGTTATGATCTTACTGTATTGCGCAAAGGCTTCGTGAAGTAATTGCTCATCGAGTGGCTTGGCAAAACGCATATCGAAATGTCCGATACGAATGTTATGCCGGGTCAGGCGATCACATACTTCGGTAACATAATTCCCAACATGACCGAATGATAAAATCACCAGATCGTCTCCCTCCCGTAGTTTTCTTCCCTTCCCGATTTTGATCTCTTCAAAGGATGTACGCCAACTGGGCATTACGCCCTGACCGCGGGGATAGCGGATAGAGAAAGCCTGCCCCTCCCGGGGAAGCTGCGCAGTGAACATGAGATTTCTCAACTCAGCTTCATTCATCGGAGAAGCGACAATCATGTTCGGCAGGCACCTGAAGTAAGCGATATCATATGCACCATGATGGGTTGGTCCATCAGCCCCGGCAAATCCCGCCCGATCCAGGCAAAAATTAACCGGAAGATTCTGGATACAAACATCATGGATCACCTGATCGTACGCACGCTGCATGAAGGAGCTATAGATATTGCAGAACGGAACTAACCCCTGCGTGGCCAGACCGGCTGAAAAGGTCACCGCATGCTGTTCTGCAATGCCCACGTCAAAAGCACGGTCAGGCATTTCTTTCATCATGATATTAAGTGATGAACCTGAAGGCATAGCAGGTGTAATGCCAATGATCTTATCATTCAACTTTGCTAACTCGACTAAAGTATGTCCGAAAACATCCTGGTATTTGGGGGCTTGAGGTTTCTCCTGAACCTTTTTGTGAATCTCTCCGGTAATTTTATCAAATGTTCCGGGAGCATGCCAGGTGGTTGCATTACCTTGTTCGGCAGGGCCATAACCCTTCCCCTTCACGGTAACACAATGCAAAATTTTAGGGCCATTAATATTCTTGAGGTCATTAAGGATAGTGACCAGATGATTTACATCGTGGCCATCAACCGGACCAAAATAGCGGAGGTTGAGTGACTCAAAAAAATTACTTTGACTGAGCAATGTTGATTTAATGCCATTCTCAACTTTTGAAACAATCTCCTGTGCGCTCTTGCCGAAGTTTGAAAGCTTGCCCAATAAATTCCACACTTCATCTTTAAGCTTGTTATAAGCGCGTGAAGTAGTGATGTCGGTAAGATAATCTTTCAGGGCCCCTACATTCGGATCGATAGACATGCAATTGTCATTCAGAATGATCAATACATTGGAATCCGAAACCCCGGCATGGTTCATCCCTTCGAAAGCAATTCCACCCGTCATAGCACCATCACCGATTACGGCAATGTGCTGCTTGTCATTCTGATGCAAATACTTGGATGCAACCGCCATTCCGAGTGCAGCTGAAACCGATGTTGATGAATGACCAACACCAAAAGAATCATATTCGCTTTCAGATCGTTTGGGGAACCCGGAAAGGCCGCCATAGACACGGTTGGTATGAAAGGCATCTCTTCGGCCTGTAAGTATTTTATGACCGTAAGCCTGATGCCCAACGTCCCACACCAGTTGGTCGTGCGGGGTGTTAAAAACATAGTGAAGGGCAACGGTTAGCTCAACAACACCAAGGCTTGCTCCAAAATGCCCTCCATAAACGGATACATTGTCAATTATGAAGTGCCGCAGTTCGTCACAAAGCTGAACCAGTTGAGCCTGATCAAGCTTCTTCAGGTCAGCAGGCGAATTGATTTCAGCTAAAAGTTTCCCAGGTGTAATCAGCATGAAGTAGTTCAGATTAACGAACAGTTAACAGCAAATCAAGGTAATAGTTTTCTCTCTGTGCTCCTAACCCTCGTTTTAAGCGCTTTTCGCACTCTTTAAACAACAAAATTACTATTTCTTTTTCACCGGGGATTTTTCAGGAGAATAAATAACTTTGCCCTCCGCTTATGACTACACAGGATAATTTTGAGGTAAAACTCCCGCTTTTTGAAGGTCCGTTTGACCTTTTGTTGTTCTTCATTGAACGGGATGAGCTGGATATCTATGATATTCCAATTGCTACCATAACGAACGACTTTCTGGCCTATATCCACCAGATGGAACAGATGAATATTGAGGTTGCCAGCGAATTTATTCTGGTAGCAGCAACCCTCATGCGCATTAAATCCAAAATGCTGCTTCCGCGCCCTCAGGTTGATGAGCAAGGCAATGAAATCGATCCGCGTGAAGAACTGGTAAGACACTTACTCGAATACAAAAAGTATAAATCGGTTATCGATAATTTCCATCAGATGGAAGAAACCGAGCTCGCTAAAGAAAAGCGCGGTAATCTGATGAAGGAATTAAAAGTGCTGGCGGAAAGCACTAACGTGGAAGCTGAACTCCAGGACGTTACCATCTACAAGCTGATGACGATCTTTGAAAAAGTACTGAAACGTTTTGAAGCAGAGAAAAACAAACCTGTACACCAGGTAATTCAATACCCATATACCGTTGAAGGACAGAAGAAACATCTGATCAGCGAACTGGTTAAAAAGGAGAGAATATCGTTCGTTGAATTATTAACCGAATACCCAACACGAATCGGATTGATCTTTAATTTCCTCGCCATTCTCGAGATGCTGGCACTGCAACAGATCTCCATTCAGATCGGTGAAGGATTTAATAACTTCTGGGTATTGAAAGCAGAAAATGCTGAGTCTATTCTCTAACCTGCAAAGATTCAAGTATACAAATCATTCTTATCGGCACTGGCTACTTCCGAAAAGAAGCTGGCTATTTTTTCAGTTACAGCTTTAAAATATTTTTCGCCTTTCACAGCGGACGCCTGGCGCGGATCGCCTACGCCTGTATCCTTAGTTACCTGTAACCACTTTCGCTCAGCCCAGGCCCAGCCTTCGCGGATCCCGGTTATCCGGAATTTTTTTGCAGCGCCATCTCCCGCTTCGGAAAGTGGCCGTACCAGTTCTGGTTTAAGATACATGATCAGACTGGTTTCCATTTCACCAGCATGGTCATCTTTGTTTTCAAAGAATTCCTTTTGATCAACAGCCTGATACCAGTTGCAGGAACATAAAAACATTTTTGGATACTGAAGCCCCAGTTCACGGATCATGGTTCTGAAGTCGTTACCACCATGGCTGTTCAGAATAATGAGTTTAAAAATTCCCTGACGGTTCAATACGTCAACAATATCACGGATCACAGCAAGCTGAGTGGACGGATTCATGTTGATATCCAACATAACATCAAACTGACCGGTGTTTACCCCAAAGGGTACTGTAGGTAAGACAATAACTTTAGCGCCCTTTTCCCAGGCAATCTTTGCAGCCCCTGCAGCAATATAATCCGCTTCAATAATGTCTGTTCCGTAGGGAAGATGATAGTTGTGAGCCTCACATGCTCCCCATGGAAGGACAGCAACTTCATAGGTAGAATCTTTAATGCTCTTCCAGTTCGTTTCAGCAAGAATGTATGGACGCATCAGGTTACGTGTTTGATTAGTACGAATTTAACCTTATTCGGGAAGCGCAATCCGGTAACGTGCGCCCTTTTTGATGGTAAGCCTGTCTTCACGAAGCCACGGATTGTGTCGCTTCAGTAGCTTATAGTTGGTACCCTGGGCTTTAGCGAAAACTACCAGATCCTTAATCGTTTCACTCACTTCTACAAAGCGAAGCGACTCCTGAGGGTAAAGATGCTTACTGTCGATCTTGAAACCATACCTGGACGGGTTCTCAACAATTTCCTTGATAGCCAGTATGCGAAATACATACCGTGAAGTTTCATCATTGAGATAGAGATCATAATAGGAATCCACCTGTTGATCATCGAGTGCACGATCAATTCCCCCACGACCGCGATTATAAGAAGCAGCGACCAGTGCCCAATTTCCGAATTTCTGATATGCTTTACGCAGGTATTTGCAGGCTGCTTCCGTGGCTTTCAGCGGATCGTATCGTTCATCCACTTCATTGGTTATCTCTAGGCCGAATTCTTTCCCGGATTCTTTCAGAATTTGCCAGTAGCCAACGGCATTCCGGGGAGAAGTCACATTTAACAGATTGCTTTCAATCAACGGAAGATATTTGAAGTCCTCCGGAATGTCGTACCGCTTAAGTATCTCTTCCATTTGGGGAAGCCAGCGATTGGCACGCTTGATCAGAAAGATGGTGTTGCTGTGTAAGTAGCAGTTGATCTGAAGTTCCTTGTCAAGCCGTTCACGAACATCCGGAATATGTAGCGGAACGGGTTCACCGGCAAAGGAGATCTTTTCAGGAACCTCAAAAGAGATGGCCGGTAAAGGTTGCGGCAAATTTTCATAGCCTTCTTCCAAAACACCCTCATCAGAAATAGCATCTGTGGCGGAGGTAGAAGATTTGTCATACAAAATATATCCAAAGAGTATGATCAGCGTGCAGACGGAAATGAAAGCGGCAACACTGCTGTCATTAAGAAACCCAAACTTGTTTGAATTTGTTGTTGTGCTCATATCCTGATCTAACGGTTCTTTAAAAATTTTATTGAAGTCAGGCCAGAGCTTCTTTCAGAAAATCATTCAAAGGCTTTGCTGATTTTAAAACATCAACGGTCTTCTTTAGAAATTTCTTATCGGCTACTTCACTATCGGTGAAGTTATGAATCACGATAAAACTCTTCAGCTTCAACCAGTCAATATGAGGGTGATCTTTGGCATATCCCTTGGGCACAGTTTTCAAAGCATCTTCATCCCAGAATTTGCTAAAATTGCTTTTGAATTTTTTCTCCTTGAAAATCTTCGTTAGCTGGTCTCCGTTGTAATCAATTTCCTGTCGCACTTTTGCCAGGATTTCCGGAACAGGTTGAAACAGTCCGATGGCCACAAAACTTTCTCCCCCAGGTTGAATCTGGAAATAATATCCGGGTGTTCCCAACCCTTTACCGGCCGCGGAAAAAGCCGCACCCATATTGTTTTTATATGGTCGCTTGTCTTTGCTGAACCGTACGTCACGGTAAATCCGGAAGATCAGTTTCTTCGGATCAAGCCCGGCCAGGGATTCGTCAAAACCAATCATCTCCTGAAGTAAAGCGGTGGTCACTTTTTCAAACTCTTCCTTTGCTATCAAATACTTCGGTTTGTTTTTTTCAAACCATTCACGATTGTTATTCCGGGCGAGATCTTTAAGGAATTTTAAAAGGAGAGGGAAGTCCATAGTGGTTGTGTATAATTCGTAGATGCCGTATTTCAGTATTGCAGATTAACTACAGATAGTCGAGGATAGTTTCAAGTCCGATACCTCGTGAAGCCTTCACCAGAATGGTAGCGTTTTTAATCGGATTACGTTTTAATGCAGCAATCAGATCTTCTTTGCTCACAAAATGTTTCGCATCAGGAAACTCTTCACGGGCACTCCGGATTAAATTTCCGCATAGGTATACCTCGCTGAATTTTTTTTCACGTATGAGTTTGCCCAGATTCCGGTGCTCTTGTTCTGCTTCACCCTCAAGTTCAAACATATCACCCAGAATAAGCACCTTATCGTTGGCTTTCATATCAGCCAGATTTTCAATGGCTGCCTGCATGGAACTTGGGTTGGCATTATACGCATCCAGGATTATCGTGTTGGAATCTTTTTTGACAACCTGAGAACGCATGTTGCCGGGAATATATTCAGCAATGGCCTGGTTTGCTTTTGCAGCATCAACTCCAAAATATTTTCCAATACATAATGCCGATGCAATGTTTTCAAAATTGTATGCGCCAATCAGGTGTGTTGTGATTTCATCACCATTTTCGGCCAGGATTTTTACAAACGGATCGGCTCCGGTGATCGTGCAATGATAATAATCACCAACAGCCGGATAGAATAACACCTCCTTAAACCGCTTAGCCATGTTGGCAAGAATATCATTCTGTGAATTGATGAAAACAATTCCGTTATGCGTGATCAGATGCTGAAACAGTTCTGACTTACCCCGGATTATATTCTCAAATCCACCAAAGGTGCCGATGTGTGCTTTGCCAATATTGGTAATAAAACCATGAGTCGGATTGGCGATGGAGCACAGCAATGCAATCTCTCCCAAATGATTGGCACCCATTTCAACTACGGCTATCTCGTAGGTATTATCAATTGATAGCAGAGTAAGGGGTACACCGATATGATTGTTCAGATTACCTTTGGTAGCGTAGGTCTTATACTTTTTTGCAAGAACTGCTGCGAGAAGTTCTTTGCTGGTAGTTTTACCATTGGAACCCGTGAGGCCAATAACCGGGATGTTCAGTTGATCACGATGATGCCGGGCAAGTTTCTGAAGCGTGTCCAAAACATCCTCAACCAGAATGGTACGGTTACTGGTAGCATATTTTTCTTCATCAACAATAGCATAACTGGCCCCTTTTTCAAGCGCCTGGGAAGCAAATTCGTTGGCATTAAAACGATCACCTCTGAGTGCAAAGAATAACGAACCCTGGGTGATCTGCCGCGTATCTGTTGAAATTTTCCCCGCTGTTAAAAAAATTGAATATAATTCCTGTATAGTCATTTTGCCGTTCAAAACTTTACAAATCGATCCACTGTATATCAATAGGGTTTCTTTGCTGAACAAAGTATCTTGCAGGCAAGATAACAGAGCCGTGATCGACTACGTTAAGTAGAGAGGAAATTTTTATGTTCAGAATTTTACTTTTAGCGTTTCTTCTGCCGGCTCCTCTTTTTGCACAGTTTACCTATGTGCTTGACAATAGCATTCCGGTTGAAGTCGACAAGGTGTCTCTTCCTATGGCCTGGGCTGGAGGAATCAATACAGCTCAGTACAATACTATGGATCTGAATGAAGACGGTAAAGATGATCTGGTACTTTATGATCGCATGGCCACCAAGGTCATGACTTTTCTCCGCGTAGAAAGTACGTATCAGTATGCTCCTGAGTATGAAAAAGTCTTTCCGGCTGAAATCGAAAACTGGCTTCTGCTCCGCGACTATAATTGTGATGGCAGGAAAGATATTTTTACCGGTGATATTTTCGGCATCAAGGTTTACACCAACACTTCACATGATGGCAATATTGCGTGGGAGAAGTTTATGTTTTACAATGGCGTGGGAGGCGCTAAATCCGGAGCCTTGCTCACAAAGGGTCTGAGCCCAACCAAAAATAATCTGCAGTTACAATATGACGATCTGCCTTCCATTGTAGATGCTGACGGAGACGGTGATTTCGACATCTTTAATATGATCTATCCGAACGGTAATACCATTGAGTATCATCAGAATATGAGCGTGGAGAATTACGCCAGCTGTGATTCGCTCGACTTTAAGCGGGTGGTAAGAAACTGGGGCGGTGTAACCGAGTGCAGTTGTGGTACCTTTGCCTTTAACAATGAAGCCTGTAATGAAGGTGGCCGGACTGAGCATGCCGGTGGAAAAAGCCTGCTGGCCCTGGATGCTAATGGTGATACAAAAATCGACATCGTTATTTCAGAAGCTACCTGTTCATTTTTATCGCTGCTGTCAAACCAGGGTGATCTGACTAATCCGGTAATTTCTTCTGCATCATTTTTCCCGCAGACAAACTTTGTTAATTTCCCAATCTATCCTGCAGTTTATTTTGAGGATGTTGACTTTGATGGAGTAAAGGATATTATCGCGACACCCAATATTTATGCGAAAACATTCTTTGATACGGACCTGAAACGATCTAACTGGTTTTATAAAAACACAGGTACTAACAGCAGCCCTTCCCTTACTTTTGTGGAACGCGAGTTTCTGCAGAAAGGGATGATCGACCTGGGGGATAATTCCATCCCGGCTTTCATGGATTATGATGCCGATGGAGATCTCGACATGTTTGTAAGTACAAATACGTCTGATATCACAGTTTCAACTATTCGGTTGTTTGAGAACACGGGTACAGGGAATGAACCAGCTTTTAAACTGATCGAAGAAGATTTTCTGGACCTTTCCTCAAAAGCATATTACAATCTGAAAATTCAATTTGCTGACATTACCAATGATGGAAAGCCTGATCTGGTATTTACGGCCACCTGGATTTTTGAAAACGTTCCCCGCCTCGGGTTCATACCCAACAAATCTTTTAATGGTGTTTCATTTTCACTGAACGACATAAACTTTATTACGTTGCCGGGATACACCATGGCACGCAATGAGAATGTTACGGTAGTAGATGTGAACGGTGATGGAAAATCTGATCTGCTTATCGGTCGTAGTAATGGTACATTGAATTACTGGAAGAATATCGGTATTCAAACATATTCATTGGAGAATGAAGAATACCTCGGACTGGTATCAAGCGTACTTCGGCAAAATTTAATGTGTGCCGCTGCTGATTTGAATGGTGATGGCGACCAGGATTTGGTGTTAGGTGATAACACGGGCCAATTGCGTATTGTTGATAATTTCCGAAAGGCTGGGACTGCAGAAACAGCAGCAGAAAATATCATCTGGAATGCACGCACACAGGTATATGAGTCGCGTAACCTGGGCGGACAGGTCTGGCCTACGGTAGCCAATATTTTTGCCACGCGCAAGCCTGCTATTGTCATTGGAAATACCTTGGGTGGATTAACCATTCTTCGTCACGACAATGAAGGCGAACTACCGAAAACTCCCCTGATTGATCTTTATCCAAATCCGCTTCAAAAAAGCAAACTTCTGTATGTGCTGGCGGACAGGCCCATGGAAATGCAGATTTTTTCAGTAACCGGACAGATACTTACTCAACCTGTTACCGTTCTTGCCAATCAACCTTATTCTCAGGATACATCGGGTTTTAAAGCAGGTGTTTACATCATGCGGTTTACCGTAAACCAAAATTCTTTTGTACGCAGGTTCGTTGTGTATTGATTGGTTGTTCCATCTTTGCGGCCGATGAAAAAATTTGCCATTCTATTTGATATGGACGGTGTGATTATTGACAGTAATCCCGCTCATAAAATCGCCCTCAGACAATTTTGCAAACAGCACGGCCACGACCTTACGGATGAGCAATTGAGGTTGAAGATATATGGGCGCACAAACAAGGATTGGATTCCCAACCTGTTTGGTGGAAATCTCAGCGCTGAAAAAATAGCACAGTATGGTGAGGAAAAGGAAGCCATGTTCCGGGAGATTTATAAAAAGGATGTAAAGCCTGTTACGGGGTTGATCCAGTTCCTCGATACAATGATGGATCAGAAAGTGCCGATGGCTATCGCTACATCGGCCCCGCGTTCTAATGTGGACTTTACCCTGGAGCATACACACACGGAAAAATATTTCAAAGCAATCCTGGATGAAGCCTTTGTTAACCGAGGTAAACCGGATCCCGAGATCTATATCAAAACAGCCGCAGCACTGGGTTTTGATCCAAAAGATTGTGTGGTAATAGAAGACTCTCTGTCGGGTGTGCAGGCAGGAAAAGCGGCTGGCTGCAAAGTGATAGGTATCACAACTACACATACTCCTGAAGAGTTAGTCCATACCGATATGGTCATCAGTGATTTCACGGGGCTTCGGTTAGCTCAGCTAAGCGCATTATTTGCTTAAATCCCGGATTAAAGGAGACACGGCCCTTAAATAAACCTGTATTTTTAAATCTGCCTTGGAATATTTGGATCGTTTTACCGATATTTGCAATCCCTTTTCGGAAGGGGTTAAAAATGAGCTGATTATGGCACGAGTTTGTGAAATAACTGGAAAAAGACCACAGGTTGGTAACAATGTTTCTCACGCGAACAACAAAACCAAGCGTAGATTCTATCCAAACCTTCAAAAGAAGCGTTTCTTCGTACCTGAAGATGGTACCTGGATTACCCTGAAAGTATCTACCAAAGCAATCAAGACCATCAATAAAAATGGCATCTCGGCTGTTTTGAAGGAAGCTAAAGCTAACGGAAACCTGGTTCTGTAAATATAAATTGAAAGATCATGGCAAAGAGAGGTAACAGAATTCAAGTGATACTCGAGTGCACAGAGCACAAGGCAACTGGCATGGCTGGTATGAGCCGTTATATCACTACCAAGAATCGTAAAAACACGACTGAGCGATTGGAGCTGAAGAAGTACAATCCGATTTTAAAGAAAGTAACTGTTCACAAAGAAATTAAGTAATCCATGGCAAAGAAAGTAGTTGCTACCCTGAAGAAAGGTGACGGAAAAAGCTTTGCAAAAGTGATCCGTGCGGTAAAGTCTGAGAAGACTGGCGCTTATACCTTTAGAGAAGAAATCGTTCCGGCTGAATTGGTGAAAGAAACTCTCGCCAAAAAGTAATCCGGCATCTTAAAGAATTTGAAAAGTCCCCACAAGGGACTTTTTTTGTTATCCAGCAATCTCAAGTAAGCAGAAGTAGAATTATCAGTTATGGCGCTATTCGGACTGTTCTCCAAAGACAAAAAGGAATCTCTTGACAAAGGCCTTGAAAAGACCAAGGATAGCTTCTTAAACAAGCTTGGCAAAGCGCTGGTTGGTAAATCAACCGTAGATGACGAGGTGCTGGATAACCTGGAAGAAATTCTGGTCACATCTGATGTGGGCGTAGAAACTACGTTGAAAATCATTGAACGCATCCAACAACGGGTAGCACGCGATAAATACCTCGGTGCGTCCGAACTCGACCGGATACTGAAGGAAGAGATTGCATCGCTTCTTTCAGAAAGTAATACTCAGGATTTAGCCGACTTCGAAACTCCGGCTGACAAAAAGCCTTATGTGATCATGGTGGTAGGTGTAAATGGTGTTGGTAAAACAACCACGATCGGAAAATTGTCCGCGCAATTCAAGGGTAAAGGTAAAAGCGTAGTCCTCGGAGCTGCTGATACATTCCGTGCTGCGGCTGTCGATCAGCTTAAGCTCTGGGGTGAACGTGTGGGTGTTCCGGTAATTGCAAAAGGAATGAATACAGACCCTTCTGCAGTTGCTTATGATGCGGTTAAAGAGGGTGCTGACAGAAACGCAGATGTAATTATTATCGATACCGCGGGGAGACTTCACACCAAGGTAAACCTGATGGCAGAGCTCACCAAGATTAAGCGGGTTATGCAGAAAGTAATTCCGGACGCACCGCACGAAGTTCTATTGGTTCTGGATGGCAGTACCGGTCAAAACGCAGTTATTCAGGCACGCGAGTTCACCAAAGCAACAGAGGTAACATCATTGGCGATCACTAAACTGGATGGTACGGCTAAAGGCGGGGTGGTTATTGGTATCTCAGATGAATTTAAAATTCCGGTTAAATACATCGGTGTGGGTGAGAAAATTGATGACCTCCAGGTGTTCAATAAATCGGAGTTCGTTGACTCACTTTTTAGACGACTTTGATACTTTAAGCGGACCTGATGGCGCTTTTCTTACGGGAATGCGAACAAAGATCTGATAGTTAAAACCCCAGGTTGATTCTTTATCGGTTCCACCATATCCGGGAACATCACTTGGGATTAAGTCTCCCGTTTCATTTGTATTTAGTCCGAACTTGAATCGTGCTGTATAACCCATCCAGATCATTTTCCACATCTTCACACGAATACCGGTGGTAAGTTCATACCAGGAAGCTGTGACATTATTGTTGGAAAGTGTTGACGTAACCTCTCCCCAGATGGGATCAACAGTTTCAATTGTCAGGTCTTCAGAGAAAACCCCACGCCCATAACGGGCACCAATAAAAAACATGTTCCGATCCGGGTCCTTCATCAGGAAATTCACATCAGCCCCCACCCGCATATATGTTCCATCATTGGCATACACATTACCGTTGTCGTTGTAATCACGGCCCCAGTAACCATAATCAACTGCGAGATGGTATCGGTAAAAATCGACATCAGCATTTACTTCCCAGCCGGTAAAACTGTCGTCATAGAAATTCCGGGCCAGCGAAAGTGCATCAACTCCAAGTCGCAATCCGGTAGGCAGATATTTTTTTGAAGCCACAGTAGTATCAACCTTCTCTGCTTCCTGTGCCTGAGCAGAAAGCGTAAGAACAATAAGAAGCGATATGTTAATTAATGATCTCAATATTGGATACTACAGGAAAACGTAATGAATCAGCTTTTACGGTAACACCCGTGATAGTTTCGGTAAGCTCAAGATTGGAATAAATACCCTGTGCTCCGCAGTCTGCGGTTTCTGAAATGAAAACTCTTGACGGGTGAGCTGTATATGAAAGTCTCAGGGTATCGGTCCGTGTTTCATATTCCAAATAGACGTCTGTTGTTTGCGCTGTTTCATCTATGGGAACAGTTATCGTTGTTGCAAGTGTGTTGTCATAAAGTATTTGTGGGGTATAATTGACCCTCACGCTTTTCAGAAATACAGTATCTGTTCTTACACTGGACGATGTGTTGGGCACTCGTTCTTTAAAATCGATTTTCACCAGGTTCGTACGTGGGCATCGGTAAACATAAACATTTGCCTCAGGCGGATCTGTTAACGTTGACTTTTCTTCACCTTCACTATCCAATACCATTTCCGATAAAACAAAATCAGATTCTGCATCTACAATAGAAAGACCGGTGACGAACGTTTTAGGATCACAGGGATTGTATCGCTTTTGATACGTTCGGGTATACTGAACCGTTAACTGATTGGTTGTTCCATCCGGCTGAATAAAATCAAAAGTAGTTTGATCGCTCAGCGTGTCAACGGGTAGATAAAACGTGGCAAGCGCTGCATCTTCATAGTAGGTAGTGGAAGAATAACTATCATTTATCCCCGAAAGTTTTATGCCTCCGGTTCGTTTAGCTTCATCACCGGCACTGTTAAGATAGAGGTCACGGAAAACAACGGTTAAGAAATAAGGTTCAGGGCAACGGTATACTTCAATATTATTACGGGCTACCTTGTCGGGCTGTGGATCAAGTACCCTGACAGAATCAAAATCGGATCCAAGAATTTGCAGGTCGGAAAGCACAAATCGTGAACCACAGTCATCCGAAACGAATTGCGTTCGGGCCAGATAGCCGAGATTCATAGAATTACTCAATCCACCAAGCTGGTGAAATATAACATTGGTAGAGGAGGTAGTAAAGTTCAAAGGAAGTGCAGCATTTATGTACTTGGCGGGCTCCAGAAAGATGGAATCTGTACCAGACATTTCAACACCTACAACCAGCAATGTATCTGGTTTTGTGCTTCCCAGCACCCGAAAACTGATACCTATGATGTTGTTGTTCAACTGGAAGCAATCCGGGTCATCCAAACAGGATACAGCAAACAACAAAATGACAAACCAGGACGCTTTTTTCATGTTCAGATTTCGGTCGTAAAGATAATTCAACGCCTCGAAGCCCAAATTTCGTGCCCGTATATTTTTAGTATTTTTGCCCTCTCAAATGAGGGGATTGAAAATTGAAGACTAAAGGGAATAAAAAGACAAAAGTCAATATAGTAACACTAGGCTGCTCTAAAAACCTGGTGGATTCAGAGGTATTGTTAACCCAGCTTCGGGGTAACGGGATTGATGCCGTTCACGAGTCAAAACAAGACGATGCCAGCGTAGTGGTTATCAATACCTGTGGGTTCATTGATAATGCAAAACAGGAGTCCATTGATACCATCCTGCGTTATGTAGATGCCAAAGAAGAAGGGATAGTAGATAAGGTATATGTTACCGGCTGCCTGTCGCAGCGTTATAAAGATGACCTAGAAAAAGAGATCCCCGATGTGGATGCCTGGTTTGGTACCCGCGACCTATCGCGGTTGCTAAAGGTTTTCAAAGCCGATTATAAAAACGAATTGGTGGGTGAGCGTATCCTGACAAACCCAAGTCATTATGCCTACCTGAAAATTTCTGAAGGCTGTGACAGGCCTTGTTCATTCTGCGCGATACCTTTAATGCGTGGAGGCCATATATCCCGCCCGATGGAAGAACTCGTTCTGGAAGCAAAGAATCTGGCGAAGAATGGTACAAAAGAATTATTGCTCATCGCACAGGATTCTACCTACTACGGACTTGACCTGTATAAGAAAAGAAATCTGGCTGAGCTTCTTCAGCGCCTCTCTGATGTAGAAGGTATTGACTGGATCAGATTGCACTATGCCTTCCCTACCGGTTTCCCCATGGATGCATTAGCAGTTATGGCTGAACGCCCCAATATTTGTAAGTATATTGACATCCCACTGCAACACGGCTCTACCAAAATGCTCGAACTGATGCGCAGAGGAACAACCCGTGAAAAGACTGAAAAACTTCTGCAGACTATTCGGGAGAAAGTTCCGGGTATTGCCATACGAACAACCCTGATTGCAGGTCATCCGGGTGAAGGGCAAAAAGAGTTTGAAGAGATGCTCAGGTTCATTGAGCAGTCGCGTTTCGACCGGCTTGGTGTATTTGGATATTCGCACGAAGAAAATACACA
>DASXWH010000259.1:0-7627 GCA_036503775.1 Ohtaekwangia sp. | reverse complement strand
TTTTACCAGCGTACGTATAGCGTCCATATTTTTAACGGAAGCTTTTTCTACGTCATAGATGACAAACAACAATTTCACACCTTCGAATGTCTGCTGCGTCACATCCTCCCCGTCAACACTGAAGACGGAGTAGTCTGTGATTTTAGGCCTGGTCTTATCTTCATTGGTTTGGCGCACACTCAGATACTTATAGGTAACGGTGTCGGTCAGGTATTTTCCTGAGACAACTTCTTCTCCGGTGTCTTTCTTTTTAAAGACATATTCAAATATGGGTTGCTCAGGAGGCTGCATCTGCTGCGGAATATTATTTGCGATACGATAAGCTCTGAAATCAATAAAAGGTAAATGACGGATAGCGTGTATTCCCAGGTAAAAAGAAAGGAGGGTTGTTACGATTATTACCGCATTACCTTCTCTTGTTCGTAAAACCGGCTGATAACTCTTTCGATACCAAAACAGGTGAAGTATAAAAACGATAAGAACAACATCTTTCGAAAAAGATTCCCATGGAGTTAATTTAATAGCATCACCAAAACATCCGCAATCGGTTACTTTATTAAAATAGGCTGAGTAGAAGGTGAGGAATGTAAAGAACACAATCAAGCCGAGCAAAACTTTGGTCGTCAGGTTCATCTTGTAATTGATCAGCACGGCAATCCCCAACACTATTTCAAGAACAATCAACACCAATCCGAGCTCCAGCGCAACAGGCTTCAGGTATAAAAAGAGTGATGTAAAGTCGACAGCTAAGACTTCGAAGTATTCTTCTAATTTGATCTCTGTACCGATCGGATCATTTAGTTTGATCAGTCCGGAAAAAATAAAAAGTCCACCGACAAAGAATCTGGAAAATTGGTCAATGATTTTTTTCATAATCTTTTAGTCCACAGTTTTTCGGACCACAGTCCACAGTTGAGTGAGTGTGTGAGCGCGTGGCTCTTATATGATTGTCTTACGTAATGCTTGAATGCGTTTTATCAACAAATCCATGCTACTATATATTTTATCAAAGTCGTTTTCAGAAATAATATTGCGTTTCCGGGCCAGATATAAACAGGCCACTACTTCTACTCCTGATCGGACCGCATATCCTAAAAATCTTCTGAATTCCGGATTGGATTGACCTGTTGAACCTTCGGCAATATTAAGTGAAATTGAATCTGAAGCTCTTTTAATTTGAGATGTTAAGACATAAATCTCTGCTCTCGGAAATTTTAAAGTCACTTCATGAACAATTGCACTGAGATTGACGGATTCCTTCCAAATCTCCAATTTCTCAAATTTAAATGCCATAACGGGTAGCTTTAATGGGTAACAGATATTCAAAACACAACTATACATACTGCAAACAGTCGTCTGTGGACTGTGGACTATCAAACTGTTGACAGCTTAATCATCGCAAACACCGAATAGTTTATCATATCCTGATAATTGGCTTTCACGCCTTCACTTACCAACGTTTTGCCTTCATTATCCTCAATCTGTTTTACACGGTAGAGCTTCATTAAAATGATATCCGTGATAGACGTTACGCGCATATCGCGCCAGGCTTCACCGTAGTCGTGATTTTTGTTTTGCAGCAGATCAAAAGTTTCCTGAGCGGCACGATCATACAAGGGTTCCAACTCTTCAAACTTCATGTCCATGGATGCTGATTTTTCCAGTTGAATCTGGACCAACGCAATCAGACAGTAATTGATAATCCCGATGAATTCATCCCGGATAGGGTCATCAACCTTCTGAACTCCTTTTTCCTGAATCGAGCGGATCCGTTGTGCTTTTATAAAGATCTGATCGGTAATAGAAGGCAGACGCAATACCCTCCAGGCAGTTCCATAATCCCGGGTTTTCTTTTCAAACAGGGACTTGCACGAAGCCATTACTTCTTTATACTCCTGGGATGTTTTTTCAATCAAGGCAATAAACTTTAGCTGGCAAACTTCTTAATTTGAATGCGAATTCCAGCATCCTATCTCATGAAATCCGCCTCCCAAAGTAATTTTTTTTCTACAAACAAAACACTGAACCTCCGTGGGCGGATCATGGATCTCCATACACCCCGGGTTATGGGTATCCTGAACATCACACCTGATAGCTTTTATGATGGCGGTCGCTACGAAACCAAAACTTCTTTATTAAATAGAGTTGAACAAATGCTCCGGGAAGGAGCCTCGTTAATTGATCTGGGCGGATACTCAACCCGCCCTGGCGCTAAAGACATTTCAACGGATGAAGAATTGAAGCGAGTTGTTCCGGCCATTAAAGACGTTGTCAAGAGCTTTCCGGAAGCGCTAATCTCTATCGATACCTTCAGAAGCGAAGTGGCCCAGGCAGCGGTACATGAAGGCGCCTGTATGATCAATGACGTTACCGGAGGTTCTGCTGATCCGAAAATGTATCAGACTGTAGCAAATCTCTCGGTACCCTACATTGTAATGCACATGCGAGGAACGCCACAGACCATGACAAGCCTTACCGAATACGAAAATCTGCTTAAAGAACTGACGGATTACTTTCATGAACGGATAGCCAGGCTTGAATCATTAGGTGTAAAAGACATTTTGATTGACCCGGGAATCGGTTTTGCCAAGACACCTTCACAAAACTTCCAGCTGCTAAACCAACTGCATTATTTTAGTATAACCCAACGTCCGATACTGATTGGTGTTTCCCGTAAATCCACGATCTGGAAAACCCTATCCATCACACCGGAAGAAGCCCTGAACGGCACCACTGCCCTTAACACCATTGCTTTGTTAAAAGGCGCGAGCCTCCTTAGAGTACATGATGTTAAGGAAGCTGTAGAGGTTGTCAAACTGGTTTCTCAACTGAGCATGGTTACTTCGTCCCACTGATTTCCAATAAATCCATGTGTACACTTGTAATTCCTACCTCACATTTTACATTTGTTACTGAATGATCTTTTTGATTAAAATCGGATTTCTGGAGGTTAGCTGGGTTGATTTTGTTGACATCGGTCTGGTCAGTATTCTCTTGTATCAGATTTACAAACTCATCCGGGGTAGTATTGCCGTTAATATTTTTCTTGGCATCCTTTCACTCTACCTGGTATATCTGATCGTGCGTGCGGCTCAAATGGAATTGCTGGCAACCATACTCGGGCAATTTATGGGGGTTGGTGTATTAGCCATGATCATTCTCTTTCAACCTGAGATCCGGAAGTTTTTGCTTGTGATTGGCCGCAGTGCAGAATTCCGTGAGAACATTTTCAAGACCATTTCCACCTGGCGTCACGAGTACCATGACGACTTTGACATCAACCAGATCACCGAAGCCTGCAAGGCATTGAAGGCTTCGAAGACCGGAGCCTTGCTGGTATTCTCCCGTGATACAGAACTGAAGTTCTATGCCGAAACCGGTGATGCTTTGGATTCGGGTGTAAACAAAAGACTGTTGCTCTCTATCTTCAACAAACATTCACCTTTGCACGATGGTGCTGTTATCATTCACAAAGGACGGATCAAAGCTGCCCGATGCGTTCTGCCTGTGAGTGAAAATGATCACCTGCCACCGAACTTTGGCTTGCGTCACCGCGCAGCGGTAGGCATGTCTGAAAGTACAGATACACTCGTTCTGGCCATATCAGAAGAAACCGGTCGGTTGATACTGGCCCGAAACGGAAAGTACCTTCGTCATCTCAAACTCAAACAGGTAGAAGAAAGAATTCTGGAATACCTTCACAACGAAGAGCCTGCAAACTGGGATGAGGTAACAGAAGAGGAAGCTGAATCAGCAGAATCACCGGAAGCAAAAGCTTAATTCTTCATACCTTCATACCGAAATTAACCCTCGGTATGCGACTTCTATTCCTTCTTTTAATCTTTTCACAAATCGGTTACGCTCAAACCCTTGAAACAGTAATTCAAAAAGGGCATGAACTGGCTGTGCTTACCGTGGCGGTAAGCCCGGATAGTAATTTTGTTGCCACTGGTAGTAAAGACAAATCCATCAAGCTGTGGGAAATAAAAACCGGAAGAGAGGTAAGAAGTTATTTAGGTCATGAAATGACAGTAAACAATGTACGGTTTTCACCGGACGGAAAACTTCTGATCTCCGGAAGTAACGATAAAACTGTTCGTATCTGGGATGTCGCTACAGGCAAATCTCTCTCCGTAATTCCAACCGAAGATTATATTTTCAACATTGCCATTGACCGCAGCATGAAATACCTGGTGGCAGGTGGCTACAACGATTCTGGATATCCCGATTCAGCTATGGTATTCGATTTCAAGACCAGGCGCTTGCTGAAGCGAATCAATATTAACTCACGCTCAACCGGTGTTGGAATTTCCTTCAGCCCCGATGGAAAGTACCTGGGATTCGGTGAAGACAATCGCATTGTAAATATTTACGAAACCGGCACCTGGAAGAACACCCATAAGTTTACCTACGAAGAAGGCTGGTGTGGTGGCTGCGCAACACTGATGACGTTTAGCCCGGATGGAAAATTCATTTACATGGCCAGCCATAATGGACCTGCCAAGAAGTACGAACTGGCATCATCAAAACTTGTTAATGTGTATGAAGAGAACTCGGAGAACCTCACCGGGCTCGCGTTGAGTCCTGACGGGAAGAAACTCGCACGGACAACCGAGAAAGATCTGATCATCTGGGATACCGGCAACGGAGAGCAGATCGCCAAAACGGAAGCGGAAGAAAAAGGTGAGTTTCATGAAATTACGTTCACACCGAACAGCAAAGGACTTATCGTCACCTCCGACAACAACACAGCGTTCATCTGGAACATTGCCCAAGGTCGAAATGAGAAAGTATTTACCGGATTCTTAAACAACCGCGATCTGGGCGGACTGAACTATGATCCTAATTTTTATTGGCAATCGCATATTGCCCGTTACGTGCGTTTTAAAAATGCAGTCCTCGTAAGTAACGATGGAAAGTCACTGATCAAAGGAAAATTCGGAACGAAAGTAAAACGCTGGGACATCGCCACAGGCAAAACACTGATGGAATACACCGGTCACAAAAGGGCGGTGTTATGCTATGAACTTTCCAAAGACGGCAAGCGCTTACTCACCGGAGGTGGCGATGGGAAAATTATGCTGTGGAATGTAGAAACCGGAGATTCAATTCAGTCCATCGAATCGTACCAGGAACCGATATTCGATATTCATTTCAGCAGTGATGAAACACAGGTATTCTCCAGCAGCTGGGATGCTACGATGAAAGTACATGACCTGAAGACCGGAAAACTGATTACCCGCTTTGACCTTGAGAACAATTCAGCATACAGTATTATTTTCCATCCAAGCGATTTATATCTTTTTACAGGCCGTCTGGACAACTCCATTCAGATGTGGGAGATCGACACTCACAAAGAAGTACGAAATTTCATCGGACATACCGGCATCATTTCATCCATCCGGTTAAGTCCGGACACACGCTCCGTACTTAGCTCGAGCTGGGATGGTTCCATACGGTTGTGGGATGTAAGCACCGGATTAATGACCAAGAAATTCAAAGGTCACGTTGGCTCTGTACATACAGCGATCTTCAGCCCGGATGCATTCTCTGTTTACTCCGGAGGTGCTGACCGCATTATCCGTGTCTGGGATATTTCATCCGGAAAAATCACGCGGACATTTGAAGGTCACAATGCTGAAATCACATCTCTGATTTTCAGTCCGGATAAAAAAATGCTGATCAGTCACAGTGTTGACGGTGTGACCAAATTCTGGGATCTGAATACGGGCAAAGAATTCTTTGAGCATATTCACTTTGGCCCGAATGACTGGATGGCTAAAAATCCCGAAGGGTATTTTAATGGAACGGATGAAGCCCGTAAGTACATTCACTTTGTCAGCGGACTTAAAACCTATTCCGTAGATCAGTTCTTCAATGATTTTTACCGGCCTGATCTTCTTCCGAAGATCTTTCAGAACAGGGGTGGCAATGATGACTCAAAAGGTATACAGGGAAAATTAAAGGACTCTCCTCCTCCTACCGTTCAGGTGGCAGCAGTACCCACCACTAACGGGAAAGCCGAATTGTATGTGCGGATCACAGACAACGGTGCCGGTGTTGAGAACCTCCGGGTACAGCACAACGGGAAAAGTATTGAGCTCGATCGTGGTATCCTGAAACTTCCTTCCGGCAAAGGGCAGAGCACAACCTATAAACATCCCATCGATATGGTTGGTGGAACGAATACGTTTACTGCCGTAGCCAGCAATAAAGACAAGGTAGAATCAGATCCACACACCACAGAACTTTTCTCTGATCATGCCGCTAAGAGCAGCACCTGTCACATTTTTGCCGTGGGGATCAACGAATACAAAAACAACAAGCTTAACCTCAATTACGCAAAGCCTGATGCAGAGTCATTCACCAAAGCCGTAGATGAGAAAAGTACATCCCTGTTCAAGGACATTCAGCTTTACACCCTCTATGATAAAGATGCTACACGACAAAAAATTCTGGCGAAGCTGGATGAGCTCAGTTCACAAATCCACCAGGAGGATGTGTTCATATTCTATTATGCCGGGCACGGCAGCATGGTAGAAGACAAGTTCTATTTCATCCCCACCGAAAGCATCCGTCTCTACGATGAAGCTTCTCTTCAGAAGGAAGCGATTGAAGCCAGTGTTCTGCAGGAAAAGCTCCGCAATATCAAGGCTTTGAAGCAACTCATCGTTATGGATGCCTGCCAGTCGGGAGGTTCGGTTGAACTGTTGGCTACCCGGGGTGCAGGAGAGGAAAAAGCAATTGCTCAGCTCTCACGAAGTGCAGGCATCCATGTAATGGCCTCTGCCGGCAGTGAACAATTCGCCACAGAGTTCACTGAACTAGGGCACGGCCTCTTTACGTATGTCCTTATCAAAGCTCTTCAGGGAGCTGCAGATGGTGCTCCGAAAGACGGAAAGGTTACCATCTATGAGCTGAAGTCATACATTGACGATCAGGTACCGGAGATGACCAAGCAGCTGAAGGGCAAGCCTCAATATCCGTTTACCTTCAGTCGCGGACAGGACTTCCCGGTAGTGATGCAAGAGTGACAATTTGTAAAAAGTTAATCTGGAGGAAACAAAACAGCTGATTATATCGTAAATTCGTAGGTAACTTTTTTGACTGACTTAAAAATGATAGAAGCTAGTCCCGTTAAGTTTTACTTTGCCAAATACTTCTTTCTGGTCTTTGCTATTGTTCAGTGGAGTGTTGGCGGCCTGATTGTCTTCAATCGTGAATTCAATGCAAAGAACTTTTTTGTCGCGCTCATCTTCTTTACCCTTGGATTGATCTTCCTTTTTCTCTTCTCACTGATCAGTGACAAGATCAAACGTGTGGCAGTGGGTAAAAACAAGATTGTTGTACTGGAAGGTCACCGTAACATTCGGTTTGAATGGCCTGAAGTAAAGTCATTGAAGATCGTTCCGTTCTTCAACCTGTACAAACTTAAAATTCGCGGAAAGAAAGGGTCTATCTACTTCTTTCCATCACGTAACATTGATCCTGCTTTCGGTGGACTGATGAGTAAAGACACATCAAAAATGGGTGAGATCGTGGAGAAGCGCAAAAAAGATTTCGGAATCAAGTAGAGGAGAAAAAATCGTACTTCGTAAATCGTACCTCGTACCTCCTACTTCAACAC
>DASXWH010000258.1:0-31646 GCA_036503775.1 Ohtaekwangia sp. | reverse complement strand
GATACATCCAGAATATCTGTTGCCCAAAGTACATCGCTGGAAGGATCGCGCTTCAATACCACCTGGAGTCCTTTGTCACTTCCGTATTTCTTCAGGTAGGTAGTGATGCGGTCGTAAAGTTCTTTCTGAAGTTTACCTTCTTCCTCCAACAATTGCTGATTCAATGAACGCTCATATAGTTGAAGATTCTGCTGCTTTTTTCCTAGGTCTTCTTCGGTTGCCTTCACCTGTCCCAGTGTCATACTGGACACGTTACGCTGGTAAGCCGCAATCTCGTTTTGGAGACCGACTACGCGGTTACGATACTCCTGCCCCATTTTTTCAGTTTTGGCTTCAAGCTGAGTCTTTTGGGTTTTTAAGTACTCATAGTATTTTAATACTGTATCCGAATTAATATAGGCCACCTTCAAATCGCCAGCAGCCACCGTGGTTGAGGAAGTCTCTGTGCCGGCAGGAGCAAAATGTAAATAAAACAGAACAGCTACAGCCACCAGCAGTACGATGTTCAGGATCAGGGATAAATTCTTCATTCTTGGTTAAGTTCAGGGGGCAAATATGACAGTTTAATGTTTAAAGTTTAAAGGTTTAAGGCTTAAAGTTTAGGGTTTAATGGATCAAAATCAGATCGACCGGAAGGTTTCGAAGGATAAGAGGATTTAACTTAGAGGGCTACCCCTGGGAATAATAGAATCGGATGGGACGAAACCTAAACGATCAGACTTCAGACTACATTGTCCTGTGTCTGGAAAGAATAGAGGGTAGAGTCTAATTTCAGGTTATCCTCATTGAAGTCTTTGATAAACTTTTCGATTATTTTGGAGGTAACCTGATCCACGTGAAGGCCAATATCGAGGCTGACGCCAAACTCAACCAAGGCATCCATATCCACATGCTCCTGCACTTTCACAGCCTCATCTTCTTCCAGTTCCATAATAACTTCGGCCATGTATAATCCTATCTCTTCTTCCAGCGGATCCAGATTTTCCAGGTTGCCGTTTTCATCCTCTTCATAGGTTATCTTCTTGAATTCCGGGAAGTGTTTCGCTGCCCTGTGTTCAGCAATTTCATACAACTCACTTTCATGCTGAAGTCTGAGGGTGTACAACACAGCATCATATACTACTTCTTTGCCCTCATACTTTCCGATAAAATAGAAATGACAGTACTCTTCAGAGTTTTCATCCTCGTCATCCGGGATATATGTTTTCCCTGAGGCTTTAATACGAGCCTTGTAATCGTCAATTACTTCCTGATCAAACCCTTTGTTCTCTTTCGCTCCCATAACTTTAAAAGCCTTGCTGAATATAAAAAAGAAACTTCAAACCATCACTCAAACAATGGCTGAAATTGTCTATAGTTTTATATGATGTTGTGATTTAACGGTGAATTACCAGACTATTTATACCAGTCTGCATACATGGGATAATTCCTCGCAGTACGCTGAATCACCGCTTTCATTTCCTCGCTGATGTCCTTGATCCGCTTTGCCGGGGTTCCCGCATATATGCTGCCGGGCTCAACCTTTGTTCCGGGCAATATTACTGCACCCGCAGCGATCACCGATTCAGATCCGATAATCGCGTCATCCATAATAATAGCGCCCATCCCGATCAGTACATTATCTTCTATCGTGCACCCGTGAACAATAGCATTGTGCGCTATAGACACATTGCTTCCGATAACTGTTTTGGCTTTCTGATAGGTGCAATGAATAACAGCTCCGTCCTGAATATTCGTATTGTTTCCAATCGTAATGGAGTGCACATCGCCCCTCACTACCGCGTTAAACCATACCGTACAGTTATCCCCCATTACAACCTCCCCGACTACGGTAGCATTATCTGCCAGAAAGCAGTTATTTCCAAACCTGGGTTCCAGCCCTCTCACCGTCTTGATTATTGCCATTTTGATGGGATTTAAAAGGGCGGAAATCTACAATCGTAAATTGTAAATCGTAAATCTCCATGACAAGATGTCACGTCAAAACACTAAAAATTGTATTTTTGCGACCTAATTGGTGAAAGAAGCATGGAGAACCTGATAAGTGACCTTGATGTGCTAAGTCCACAGGAAACAGAAGCCTGCGAAACGGTTCACGTTTCAAAGGACCAGAACACGGGAAAGAGCCGGAAACTCTATATTGAAAGCTATGGGTGCCAGATGAATTTCTCTGACAGTGAGATTGTTGCATCTATACTTCAAAAAGACGGATTTGACACCACATCTGATATAAACCAGGCGGATGTAGTCTTTCTGAATACCTGTTCTATCCGTGAAAAGGCTGAACAAACGGTTCGCTTCAGACTAAACCACATTAATGGTCTGAAGAAACACAAGCCTGAATTGCTGGTAGGTGTACTGGGATGTATGGCCGAGCGGTTGAAAACAAAATTACTGGAAGAAGAAAAGATTGTCGACCTGGTAGCAGGTCCGGACGCCTACCGTGACCTCCCCAAACTTATCGAACAGGTGGAAGATGGTGAAAAAGCCATCAATACATTTCTTTCCCGTGAAGAAACATATGCCGATATCAGTCCCGTGCGGCTGAATTCAAATGGAGTTTCGGCTTTCATTTCGATCATGCGCGGGTGTGATAATATGTGTTCCTTCTGTGTAGTACCGTTTACACGCGGTAGAGAGCGAAGCCGCGATCCGGAATCTATTGTGGCTGAAGCAAAAGATCTTTTCGATAAAGGCTATCGTGAAGTTACCCTGCTGGGTCAGAATGTAGATTCGTACAAATGGAGCCCGGAGAACAACAACAAAGCGTGGATTGAAAAAGCCGGTATTGATGAAGTCGTAACCTTTGCTAATCTCCTGGAGCGTGTGGCTAATGTACATCCGGATCTGCGGATCAGGTTCTCAACGTCACATCCCAAGGATATTACCGATGAGGTACTCCATACCATGGCCCGGTATGAAAATATATGCAAGTACATTCACCTGCCCGCGCAGAGTGGTAGCAGTCATATTCTGGAACTTATGAATCGTGGATATTCACGCGAGTGGTACCTGGATAAAGTAAAGAGGATCAAAGATATATTAGGTGACGACTGCGGCATCTCATCTGATATGATCACCGGGTTTTGTTCCGAAACAGAGGAAGAACATCTCGATACATTAAGCCTGATGGATGCTGTTCAGTTTGACTTTGCCTACATGTTCTATTACTCGGAGCGCCCCGGAACACTGGCCGCCAAAAAGTATCCGGATGATATTCCATTAGAGGTGAAGAAGCGCAGACTGGATGAGATTATTGCGAAGCAGCGTGAACATTCATTTCTGCGGAATAAAATGGACGTTGGAAAAACGCAGCGGGTATTGATCGAAGGGTTTTCAAAACGTTCAGACGATCATCTGCAAGGAAGAAACAGCACCAACAAAGTAATTGTCTTCCCGAAAGAGCATTACAAAAAAGGTGAATATGTAGATGTGTTTGTAGAAGAGTGTACAGGAGGAACATTAATTGGAAAACCGTTATCCGCTAAGCGGGCACAGGCACTCGGATAACGCCTGCCTGCCGGCAGGCAGGGATAACGATTAACGGATATGAAGCATGGCAATAGCAGATTCAGAAATACAAAGCGTTAAGCAGCGATTCGGTATTATTGGTAATTCCCCGTTACTCAACAATGCAGTGAGCGTGGCTATTCAGGTCTCACCTACGGACATGTCGGTGCTCATCACCGGTGAAAGCGGCAGTGGTAAAGAATCCTTCTCCAAAATCATTCATCATTTAAGTCCCCGTAAGCACGGACAGTTCATTGCTATCAACTGCGGTTCTATCCCGGAAGGCACGATTGATTCTGAACTTTTTGGCCATGAGAAGGGATCCTTTACCGGTGCACATGAAGCCCGCAAAGGTTATTTCGAAGTAACAAATGGCGGAACCATTTTCCTGGACGAGATTGGCGAAATGCCGCTGGGTACCCAGGCGCGTTTACTGCGCGTACTTGAGAATGGTGAATTTATCAAGGTAGGTTCATCAAAAGTTCAAAAGACAGATGTGCGTGTGGTAGCGGCTACCAATGTGAACCTGATGCGGAATGTAGAGAACGGAAAATTCAGGGAAGACCTGTTTTATCGCCTGAGTACGGTGCCGATATATGTACCACCATTACGCGAGCGAGGAAAAGATATTGAACTCCTGTTTCGAAAATTTGCAACCGATTTTGCAGAGAAATACAGGGTAAAGCCGATTGCCCTCACGGAAGATGCTAAGGCACTGCTGATTCAGTATCGTTTTCCCGGTAATATCCGTCAGCTTAAAAATCTGGTGGAGCAGATATCCGTTCTTTCTACGGACAACAAGGATATCAATGCGGATATCCTTCAGCATTATCTGCCCAAAGACAGCAGCCTCCCCGCATTGTACAGAAATGCACCTGCCGATAAGGAAGGATTGTCTGATCGCGATATCCTGTATAAGGTATTGTTCGACATGAAAAAAGACTTCAATGACCTGAAGAAGATTGTCCTGGAGAATTACCCCAACCAGGCCAAAACTTCACAACTCGTAAAAGATCACCCCGGTCTGTTTGAAGATCTGCAGGGTGCTTCAGATACACTAACTTCTGAACCTGTTCTGCTGAATGTCTCACCCGCACAAACTGTGGATAGTTCAGAAGATGTTCATGATATTTCGCATGAAACGGAAGACGAATCTTTATCCATCGAGAAAAAGGAAAAGGAGCTTATTATCCGTGCGCTGGAGAAAAACAACAACAAACGGAAATATGCGGCACGCGATTTGGGTATTTCAGAAAGAACACTCTACCGGAAAATAAAACAATACGACCTTGAAGAATAACATTCACCAGTCAACATCAACGAGCAAGAAGCACGTGACTTCCTGGATTCAATTAGTCGTGTGCATCGTTCTTCTGATCACCTTACCAGGCATTCAAGCCTGCAATGTTTATTCATTCAGTGGTATGAGTACCACAGCCAAGAGTATTTCCTTCACCGAGTTTTACAACAATACGGACCTCGGGCCACCTACCATGGGCCAGACCTTTACGAACGATATTAAAAACTACTTTATTCAGAATACCAGTCTTAGTGTTGTTCAGGAAGAGGGAGAACTTCAGATGGATGGTGAGATCACTGATTATAGATTAATGCCTATTTCTCCGGTAGCCACCGGAGATCCTAACCAGATCAATAATGCGGCCTCTACCCGCCTTACCATTACCGTTAAGGTAACGTATGTAAATACACTCGATGATGCCATGAGCTTTAAGGATAAAACTTTTTCATTCTATAAGGACTTCCCCAATGATCAGAATCTGGCCGATGTGGAAGAGCAATACATCAAGGAGATATTTCAGCGTATCATCAATGACATCTTCAACGCATCCGTTGCCAATTGGTAAAATTTAGTATTTTTACCTAGAGGCATCCGACCGTGGAAAAAGACCATTTCAAAACTGTTTTACAACGCTATTCCGCCAGCTCCCAAAATGAGGCAGAAGAGGTTATTTCCCTGAAGGAAAGCTTTCCTTATAGCCAGCTATTACATGCGCTTTCGGCTCGTCTGTCAAAGGATCATGGATTTAGTAATCAGCAAGCTGAACTTCAACTGGCAGCTGTATATGCTGCTGACCGGGGCGTTTTAAAAGAGGTAATGACAGTGGATATGCCCGTGGTTAGTGATACGCCACCCACCGCCAAGGCTGCCCCAAGTGCAACCCGTGCCTTTAAGGTACCTCCGGCAAAGGTAATTTCAGAAGATCTGGCCGAAGAAGTGATACACGACCTTGAACGGCTTCACGAGCTCAAGCACAATTTTGAAATGATGTTTGTGGATGGCGAAAGCACCTCACAGGTCAGATCAACACCTACTACTACCCGGGCAAAAGAATCTGAAGTCACCGAATCACCAGAACATTCTACCAAAGAATCTTCAAAATCAAAGAAAGAAAGAATCATTGAGCTGGCTAAGGCTCTCCAGCATAAAGAACAAGCTGAACCGGAAGAAAGTGATCACGCAAAGCCATCCGGTAAAAAGAAAAAGAAAGATGCTCCGGGTGAAGAACTGATTGATGAAATCATCAGCACAAAACAGGAGATCGTACCCGAAAACGAAAAGCAAAAGGAACAGATTGAGATCATCGATCAGTTTATAAAAAGCCAGCCTTCCATCTCCCCCGCCAAAGATAAGGTGGCCGGTAATAGTGGCGATCTGGCCACCATTAAAACCGGTGAGTTTGGCGATAATGTAGTTTCAGAAACATTGGTCGAAATCCTGATAAAACAGGGCAAAAAAGACAAAGCAATAGAAGTCCTTAAAAAGCTGATTTGGAAGTTTCCACAAAAAAAGGCTTACTTTGCGGCTCAAATTGAGGACTTGAAGAAGTAAAATTATGTACGAGTTAGTTATTGGATTGATCATTTTGTTTGCTTTCCTGCTGGTTTTGGTGATCCTGGCGCAGAATTCTAAGGGTGGTGGCCTCACAAGCCAGTTTGGTGGATCTTCAGCCAGTAACATCATTGGCGTGAAAAAGACCGGGGATTTGCTGGAAAAGCTTACCTGGAGCTTCATTGTTGCGATAATGGTATTATGCCTTGCCACTAACTTTATAACACCTAATGCCGGGGGCTCAACGAATGATGTGTTGGATCGTGCCGGAGAGCAAGCTCCTGCCACACAGGCACCTGCTTTGGACCTGAACTCACAGCCGGCAGATAGCGCTGGAGAATAAGATTTTCTTTATGGTATATCGAAAGCCCTGCCTTGGCGGGGCTTTTTCATTTTCCGGTTTGCTGTATGCTGCGAGCAATTATCGTTTCCTGAATATCCAACCTGACTGCTTACGGTTAAACCAATAACGATCAACGTTTACGCTGCCTGAGAAATGCGCTTAACCAAAAGTCTCTTGGCAACCGGCATCAGGGTCTCTGAAAAAGGAAATTTCATTTTAGATAATATCAGATAGGTTGCCGGGTTTGGCATATCCGTAAACTTGCGGATCAGATCCAGCTTGATCCGTTCATAGGTATGCAGGGGCTTCTTCTCAACGCACTCAATGAACTCGGTATTCAGACTTCGTAGCTGTTCCTGACTTCCTTCAAAAATGCTAACCTGATACCGGTAAATGATCGTTTCCTTTTCCGGTGGTTGCGTAACAAAGAGGTAGCCTTCCTTCCCATACAGTGGCGTTACGCCAATCGGAGATATCTCACACTGAGATTCTACATATTCGTAGATTATAGTCCCTTCCTGCAGGGAATCCTTGATCTGCGGAATGGCGAATTCAATGATGGATTCCAGCTCACTCATCACGGCATCATCCTCAATCAGTTTGCGGTAGCTCAATTCCAGATTCTTAAATTCTTCCAGCGAAAGCTCCTTCGGAAAAGATTCCCGGATCAGTGTTTTATTCTCCCGTATAGCCGCCAGATTGCGGTAATGAAATACCAGGTCAGCCAGGAAAGGATATAACTCTACGCGGTTAAAGGAGTTTCTGACACCCTGCAGATACGCCAGCAGCAGGTATTTTTTATACTCGAAATCAATTAACCCCTGGGTAAGCCAATCCTTCGATAGTTTTTCCATAACCGCACTATTTTGACTCTCTTAATTTAAAAAGCGTAAAGCATAAAGCAAAAGGCAGAAGCTCAAAGCTTAAATGTAGAAGGCCTAAAGCTTAATTGGCTTAAGCTTTGAGCTTTCGGCCTCACGCCTGACACCCTGCCACTCTTCTCTTAATCCGTTGTCAGTTCTCCTGGTAATTCCCCCTAAAAACCTGCCAGATATTGAAAATTTGTCCGTTCTTGCGTCACTTTTCGCGGATGGCACAAAAGCTGTTAAGCGGAGAATGTCAAAATTTGTAAACCTTAAAATCCATTACGTATATGGCAAAAATCAACTTCAAACCGAATGAGGACAGGGTACTTGTTGAGCCCGCAGAAGCTGAAACCAAAACAGCCTCTGGAATCATCATTCCTGACACTGCAAAAGAAAAGCCTCAGAAAGGCAAGGTAATCGCTATTGGCGAAGGTCTGAAAGACAAGCCTGTAACGGTTAAAGTTGGCGACAATGTTCTGTACGGAAAGTATGCCGGCACGGAAATCAACATCGATGGAAAAGAGTACCTCATCATGCGTAACTCTGACATCTTCGGAATCATTTAATTAAATCAAAAAGTAAAAAATACTATGGCTAAAGAAATAACCTTTGATACCTCCGCCCGTGACCGCATTAAAAAGGGTGTGGACAAATTAGCGGATGCTGTTAAAGTTACGCTGGGTCCAAAAGGCCGCAACGTTATCCTGGATAAAAAATTCGGAGCCCCCACAGTAACTAAAGACGGTGTTTCTGTTGCAAAAGAAATTGAACTGAAAGATGCTATCGAAAACATGGGTGCACAACTCGTGAAAGAAGTAGCCTCTAAAACGGCTGATGCTGCAGGTGATGGTACTACTACCGCCACTGTACTTGCTCAGGCTATCTACGCTCACGGTATTAAAAACGTAGCGGCTGGTGCTAACCCAATGGATCTGAAACGCGGTATCGACAAAGCTGTTGATGCTGTTGTTGAAAATCTGAAAAAGCAGTCTAAGAAAATCAAAGATTCAAATGAGATCGCCCAGGTAGCTACCATTTCTTCCAACAGTGACACCACTATCGGTAAGATGATTGCCGATGCCATGGACAAAGTTGGTAAAGACGGTGTGATTACTGTAGAAGAAGCTAAAGGAACTGAAACCGAAGTGAAGACCGTAGAAGGTATGCAGTTCGATCGCGGTTACTTGTCGCCTTACTTTGTGACTAACACGGAGAAAATGGAAGCTGACTTAGACAGCCCTTACATTTTGATCTACGACAAGAAAATCAGCAGCATGAAAGAATTGCTTCCTATCCTGGAGCAATCTGCACAGACCGGAAAGCCGCTGGTTATCATCTCTGAAGAAGTAGAAGGTGAAGCATTGGCCACCCTGGTAGTAAATAAAATCCGTGGTGCGTTACGCGTAGCCGCTGTTAAAGCTCCTGGTTTTGGTGATCGCAGAAAAGCAATGCTGGAAGATATCGCTATCCTCACCGGAGGTAAAGTGATCTCTGAAGAGCAAGGCTTCAAACTGGAGAATGCTACCCTGGATATGCTTGGCCGTGCTGAAAAAGTTAACATCGACAAAGACAATACAACGATCGTTAATGGTGCCGGTAAGAAAAATGACATTCAGGGCCGTGTATCTCAGATCAAAGCGCAGATCGACACAACAACATCTGATTACGATAAAGAAAAACTTCAGGAACGTCTGGCTAAATTATCAGGCGGTGTAGCAATCCTTTACATTGGTGCTGCTACGGAAGTGGAGATGAAAGAGAAGAAAGACCGCGTTGATGATGCATTGCATGCAACCCGCGCAGCTGTTCAGGAAGGTATCGTTCCAGGTGGTGGAGTAGCATATATTCGTGCTATCGATGCCCTGAAAGATATTTCAACTCTTGGTTTGGATAACGATGATCAGGCTACCGGTGTTAACATCGTTCGCCTGGCTTTGGAAGCTCCGTTAAGAACCATTGCAGAGAACGCAGGCCAGGAAGGTTCTGTGATCGTAAACAATGTTCGCGGTGGCAAGAAAGATTACGGTTTCAATGCCCGTGAAAACAAATACGAGAACTTCTTCGAAGCCGGTATTATCGATCCGACTAAGGTATCCCGTCTGGCACTGGAAAATGCAGCTTCTATCGCTGGACTTCTGTTAACTACGGAAGCCGTGGTATCTGAAATACCAGAAGAAAAAGAAGCACCTGCCATGCCTCACGGAGGCGGTATGGGTGGAATGATGTAACTCATATATCAATTAAGGAAAAGCCTCATCAAACGATGGGGCTTTTTTATTGCCATAAAATGCAGTTTAACGAAGTGATCAACGTGCTCCAGGTTCGAAGGATTGTAAATTTCCCGCAGTTCGGTATTTTGAGTAAAAAAAACTATGAAGTTAAAATCATTATTGTGCATCAGTATACTGGCTGCATCGACATTTTTTCTTAACGGTTGTGGTGATGACGAAAAAAGTCCAAGTCTTCTATTCAAAAGCTCTGAAGGTGATGTGATCGACTTAAAGGGCGCAAACCTCTACCTCGCAAGTGAAGACGAATATAACGGACACATTTACCGTGACTACTTTATTTCGGATGGGGAATTGAAAGAAGGAGCTGAAAATGGATGGGGTCTGGGGCATTATAACGGAGCAACTTATTATTTAGCCATTGAACTTGGTGTTCCTGCAGGAGATGATTTCGCTGCCGGAGATTACCCTCTTTCTAACTGGAGTGAAGCTGAGGCCGATGAGAACTGGAGCTACATCGAACTGAAAAATGAAAACGAATACTATAATTCCACTTACAATATGGATCTGGTAACAGTAAGTGGCGGATTTGACGATGGTGATAAGATGACCGTGAAATTCAAGGGAGAACTTACATATTATTATGATTACACGGAGGAATCAGGATGGGAAGAAAAGGATGTTACCGGAGAATTCTACTATTCCGGCAAGATTATAGACAAGCGTCCGCTTTAATATCCTGATGGATCACATTTCAAGAGGCTTTGCTAACGTGAAGCCTTTTTCTTTTCCAACCCTTTGGCACGATGCTGTGTCAAAGGGTTATTATGAGACACCTCCCTACTCTTATTCTACTGGTTATCATGGTGATTTCCGGATGCGATTGTGATGAGAACATCAAATGCTATGAAGGAACCGTTGTGAACTACAATTGCTGCAGCGGGATTACAGCCATTTCGCTCACCTCCCATATCAAGGGAGCAAAAAAAATGACTTTCAATGAGAATGAATACAGTAATGTAATCCTTGTACCCAATGCCATTGAGGATGAGCATGTCTTCATAACCCTTCGGAAATACATGCCGGAATCGGATGCAGACTTATTACATCCCATTTGTCTTTGTGTTATCGGTACGGATGAAGTGCCTACGCACGTGGTTACGTTAAGCTCTACCCTCGAATGCCCTTAATATCTGATCAGGCGGGTATCCGAACATATTGAAGAATACCATATCTTGGTGTATTAATTTTCAGGTATGGTGATTCATAATACATTTGAAGACTTTATTCTCTTTATCTACATCCACATGTCACATGCGGATAACAGCTATGATCCGGCTGAACTGAGTGCCATCAAAACGAAGATGAGCAGCCTCTTTCCAGAGGAAAAAAATATGGAGCAAAAGCTGTACACGGCCATACGGGAATACAATGACTTTGACAAAACAAAACTCAGAGAAGTGCTTGAAGCTTCATTCAAACATTTCAATGAACATGACAATGAAAGACTCGTTAAAGTGATCAATGATCTCTCTGAAATTGTTAAAGCTGATGGAAAAATAGACCAGGATGAAGAACGAATGCTACGGGCATTCAAACAACTTATTGACCTTTCTGCTTAGCATGCGCATACAAGCCATTTTTCCAGTACTGTTAATTATATCAGCTTTTGCCTGTAAAAAGCCAGTGGATTCAACGTATGAATCAGCGTTCAATGAACCTGTCATTTTCAGTACATCCCTCGATGATACCATTTCTTCAGAGACACTTACCATGCTGAAGCTGAATCGTGTCAACGGCATTAAGGTAAAGTATCGGTCAGGCCAATATGCCAGTTACTTTGAATATGAAGCTGATCATCATTTCCTGATCCGTACTATCGGCAGTTTGCCTTTTCCCATGTCCGCTGTTCAGTCTGATACCACCTGCCATCCGCTGCCGATCCGCTATCTCGAAACAGTCCGCAATACACTATCGGAAACCGAGATTTCAGGCTCTGCTTTCTGGTCTGTCAATCCTGAAGAGTATACAGCATATGAATGCCTGAAAGCCCCCTTTAAGCATACTATTCTTCTTTCCAGAAGCACAAAAAAGGTTCTTCACCGCATTGAATTTGTCGGTTGATTTTGTTGCATAGGCAGTTGCATGGCCATTGGTTGTAATTGCTGTTTTATCTTGTCAGGAATGAAAATTTGAAGCATCTTCGCGGCAAACATATACCTATCTTCTCTCATGGCTAACGACCTCGAATCCCTCAAAAAAACCGCTTCACAAATCCGCAGAGACATCGTACGTATGGTACATGCATGCCAGTCAGGCCACCCCGGTGGTTCTCTCGGATGTACAGACTTCTTTGTGGCCTTGTACTTCAAGTTCATGAAGCATGATCCGAAATTTAATATGGACGCAAAAGGCGAAGACATTTTCTTCCTTTCCAACGGGCATATCTCACCGGTATTCTACGCTACCCTTGCACGTGCCGGATATTTTGACCCCAAAGAACTTTCAACTTTCCGTTTCCTCAATTCACGTTTACAAGGACACCCTGCCACACATGAGCATCTTCCGGGGATCCGTATTGCTTCTGGCTCTTTGGGTCAGGGTCTATCTGTTTCTATTGGTGCAGCACAGGCGAAAAAATTAAACGGTGATGACCGTTTTGTCTATACACTTATGGGTGATGGTGAAATACAGGAAGGCCAGGTATGGGAAGCAGCTATGTATGCAGGGCATAACAAGGTTGATAACCTGATCGCCACGATCGATTATAACGGCCAGCAGATTGATGGTCCGGTGGACAAGATTCTTTCTCTTCTGAACCTCCGTGCCAAGTGGGAATCCTTTGGATGGATTGTTCAGGAATTCAATGGCAACAAAATGGAAGACGTTGTTGCCGGCATTGAGAATGCTCAAAAACTTGCCAAACAAGGCAAGCCTGTAATGAACCTCATGAAAACTGAAATGGGATTCGGAGTTGATTACATGGTAGGTTCTCATAAATGGCATGGCGTAGCTCCCAATGATGATGAGCTGGCAAAAGCACTTTCCCAATTACCCGAAACTATCGGAGATTACTAAAACAAAATGATTTTAGCATAAAAGAGAGAGCCGGTTATTCCGGCTCTCTCTTTTGATATATACACCTACTGATTTTTGTCGCAGTTACCACCTATTCTTGTCGCGCTGATACAATCATTCGTAAATGCTCAGCGGTATATTCGTTAAAAAAATTATGAAGTACCTCATCTTACTTATCGTCACTTTCTTTACCAGTGAATACTCACCGCTAATGCCCAGGAAAAACCGTATGAAAAGATCATTAAAGATTACTTTGACGGATGGGTCAGAAAAGACTTGAACCAGGTTTCCGCACAGCTTGCTGATGGCTTTACGTTCACCAGCGCGACTCCGGATGATCACATCTCCACGGAAAAATTCAAAGAGAAATGCTGGGTTCAGGCACAATATATTCAACGATTCGATTTCATCCGGATCATGGGCAATGAAAACGAAGCCTTCGCTATCGTTCACGTCATTACCACAGACAATCATATTATCCGTAACATTGAATACTTCAATTTTACAAACGGAAAAATAAAATCGATCGAGGTATTCTTTGGTGGTGCCGGTCAGGGGTTTCCTACAAACACAAAGTAGCGTCAGCCTTTCTTCAATAAATCCCTGATCTCCGTTAATAGTTTAATGTCTGCCGGGGGTTCAGCCGGTGCAGCCGGCTTTGCTTCTTCCTTTTTAATAGCCGCATTTACACCTTTAATGATCAGGAAGAGAACAAAAGCAATAACAAGGAATGAAATAAGTGCCGCTATAAATTTACCAACGAGTAATCCTCCGGGCTTCCACGCAGCAATATCTTCTGCCCCTGCAGCTTTAAGCGCGGGCTGCAGCAATATCGGGGTGATAATATCGGCTACCAGGGAATTGACAATCGCCCCAAAGGCACCGCCAATAATCACACCTACAGCAAGGTCAATTACATTACCCCGCATTACGAAATTCTTGAATTCTTTTAGCATGACATTATTTTTAGGTTAAGTGAATATAGACCTTGAAAATTAAAACAACAACGGTGGTTTTAGGTTTAAACCCACTTTCGCGGAATATAAAATTCTGTATCTTACACTGAGGCCGTTAGGTATGCCACCCCGCAGAAAGAAGGTAACTCCGACCAAGAAGAAAGCCAGAGCGATGAAGAAAGCCTCCGGGAAATCTTCACCTGCCCGTAAGCGAAAATCTAAAACTCCTTCTCAGCAACTTCTCGAAAGTCAGGCCAGGCTTACCCTTGCCTTGCAATCTGCACGCATGGGTACCTGGGAGCTTGATCTTAAAACCAATCAGGTAGAATGGTCTGATGAAGTTCTATTTATTTTTGGTGTTACCCGAAAAACATTCGATGGAACATTCGAGGCCTATAAAAAATTAACGCACCCCAGCGACTGGGACCGGGTTTACCAGAACATCCTCGACACACTCCGCACAAATCATAAATACTTTATTCAGCACCGGATAATACTTCCGGACAATTCGGTTCGCTGGGTGGAAGGTATTGGGCAAACCATTTTCTCCCGGTCTGGTAAGCCTATCAAAATGGCCGGAACCGTTCAGGATATCACCGATTTTAAATCCAAAGAACTGGAGAAAGAAGATCTGAAAACACGGTTTCAACTCATTGCAAATTCTTCCAGCCTGATTATCTATGACTTTCATATCGATTCAGGATTAGTCACCTGGAGTGAAAATGTGCAGAATGTTTTTGGATACTCATTATCTGAAATGGGCAACGACAACGACTGGATTGATCGTGTTCATCCCGAAGACCGTTCCGAAATATTAAGTAGTCTTGATTCCGCAAAAGAGAGCCTCAGTAAATTTGATGTTACCTACCGTTTTAAAAGAAAGAATGGTGATTACTTGCAGATTCATGACTATGGATTGTTTCTGACGGATGAAAACAAGAAAGCGCACCGGATGGTCGGCATTATGCGCGACATTTCTGAAACGGTACGAACAGCTGAAATTATTTCACAAAGTAACCGGCTGCGTGAAAGCATGGAGAATGCAATCCCCGGTATTATTTATGTCTACAACACCCGGCTTAATACCAGTGTATACATGAGCCAGAGTTTCTACACGCTGCTCGGGTACACACCGAGGGAAATTGAAGCAATGGGGCCAGACTTTCTGATCAGACTCACGCATCCGGATGACCTCGCTAACTTTCATCCCTGGACAAATGAACCTCAGGGATTAGTTAAGACCACGGAATACAGAATGCTTGCCAAATCTGGTGAATGGAAATGGCTAAGCAGCCGTGACACCGTATTTCAGCGGGATGCAGAAGGAATGGTCACAGAGATCGTTGGTATTGCACAGGATATTACCGACAGCAAGGAATCGAGTGAGCTGATCATACAAAGTGCCCGAAGTTACCAGGATCTGTTCAACAGTGTTGTCGAAGCTATTTACATACACAAGCCCGATGGAACATTCATTGATGTAAATCAGGGTGCCTGTAATCTATATGGCTATGTACGGGAAGAATTCATTGGCCGAAATCCGGGTTTTCTGGCAGCAGAAGGAAAAAATGACTTTGAAGCGGTTGGCAAACACATGCAGCTTGCTATGGAAGGGGAACCACAAAATTTTGAGTTCTGGGGAAAAGCCAAAAACGGCAGAATATTTCTGAAAGAAGTCCGCCTCGCAAAAGGAATGTATTTTGGTCAGGAAATAATTATAGCCACGGCACGTGACATAACACAGCAACGGAAGATATTGGATGATCTCCGTGAAAGCGAACAACGATTCAGAATTCTTCAGGAAGCATCGTTCGGAGGTATCGGCCTGCACGATCAGGGATTAATATTGGATTGCAACCAGGGACTGTGCGATATTTCCGGCTATGAGTATAGCGAACTTATCGGCCGCAACGGACTTGAACTTATTGCACCAGAGTGGCGTGACATGGTGATCCATAAAATCAAATCCGGTTATGAAAAGCCCTACGATGTTGAAGGCATCCGAAAAGACGGGACACGCTATTTCCTGGAAATTCATGCCAAGAATATTCCCTATCATGGACGCAAAATCCGTGTAACTGAATTTCGTGATATCACTGACCGCAAAAGATCTGAAGAAAAAATCCTGGAACAGAATGCCAGGCTTCAGGCCGTTACCGATGATCTGAAACGAAAGAATGAACAACTGGAGGAATTCACTCAGATTGTTTCTCATAACCTTCGTTCTCCCGTTGGAAACATACTCACGTTGTTGAGCTTCTTCGAAACAGCTGAAACCGAAAGTGAACGCGAAGAATATCTTAAACTACTCAAGCAGGCTGGTGCCAATACGCTAAATACTCTGCACGAACTCAACGAGGTATTAAAGATCAAGCAGAACAGGAATATTGAAAAGCAGGAATTAAGTTTCCAGACCGTATTCAATAATGTGAAGGCCATGGTCAGTGCGCAGATAACGGAAACAGAAGCAGAAGTACTGCATGATTTCTCGGCCGCACCTACATTGCATTACCCGGCAATATACCTTGAAAGCATTCTGCTGAATTTACTGAGCAATGCACTGAAGTATTCTTCTCCCAAGCGTAAGCCTGTGATTAAATTCAAAACCTATAGAGAAGGTGAATCTACCATACTGGAAGCCAGCGATAATGGACTGGGTATTAACCTCGAGCGATACGCGCATCAGGTGTTTAAACTTCGGAAGACTTTTCATCGACACCCCGAGAGCAGGGGTATTGGATTGTTCATGATTAAAAATCAAATTGATGCCATGGGTGGTGAGATAACGGTATCCAGTAAAGAAGATGAAGGCACCACTTTTTTTATTAACTTTAATATCCACCAGGGTGATGAAAACTAAAGCTCCTATAATTGCGCTTGTTGATGATGATCAGATTTTTCAGCTGACGGCTTCCCGCACCATCAAAAGCACGCAACTGACGGATCGTATACTTCAGTTTGAAAACGGAGAAGAAGCTCTTGATTTCCTTCGAAACAATTTAAAGAATACAGACAATCTTCCGGATTATATTTTCCTGGATATCAATATGCCTTTTGTTGATGGCTGGATGTTCATGGAAGATTATATTGGTTTAAAAAACCAGCTTCCCAAGGACATCCTGATCTACATGGTAAGCTCCTCTATTGACCCGAGGGATATGAATCGTGCCAAACAAAATCCGGAGATCAAACAATACATAATCAAACCGGTGACACGGGAAAAATTTATTGAACTGCTCAGTAACGCAGCTTAACTCCCTAACCGCATCAGACCTTTTTCATTTGCGATTTTCGCCAGCAACGTCAGCGCTTCTTCACGGTCATTGCGGATATCGCCTTCGAGTATAGCCTCTTTAATCTGCTCTTTGATCTCACCAATAATCCGGCCGGCCGGAACATTATACATCTGCATGATCTCATCTCCGCTAACAGGAGGCTGAAAATTCCGGATATGATCCTTCTGTTCCACTTCTTTCATTTTCTGCTCCACGATGTCAAAATTCTTCAGGAACTTGGCCACCTTGTTGTGATCCTTTGACGTAATGTCTGCGCGACAAAGTTTCATCAGTGCATCAATATCATCACCGGCATCAAACAGCAATCTCCGTAAAGCCGAGTCCGTAACTTCTTTTGCCAAAGGTATAGGCCTGAGGTGAAGTCGTACCAGTTTTTGAACGAAGAGCATCCGTTCATTCATTGGCAGCTTCATCCGCCTGAAGATACCCGGCACCATGCGTGCACCACGGTCTTCGTGACCATGGAATGTCCAGCCGTGAATTTTATCGAAACGTTTTGTTGCAGGCTTGGCAATATCGTGCAGGATAGCCGCCCAGCGCAGCCACAGGTCATAAGACACCACTGATACATTATCAAGTACCTGAAGTGTGTGAAAGAAATTATCCTTGTGTGCCTTGCTCCCCACATATTCCACACCATGCAGTTCCACCAGCTCCGGAAAAAAGATTTTCAGCAGGCCGCTGTGAAAGAGTAATTTAAATCCATAGGAAGGTTCGGGACTTAAAATGATCTTATTCAATTCATCCGTAATACGTTCCTGTGAAATGATCTTCAACCGGTCAGCCTGACTGATGATGGCTGCAAACGTATCGGGATCAATATCATAACCCAATTGAGACGCAAACCGGATGGCCCGCATCATGCGTAAGGGATCGTCTGAGAATGTCACTACAGGATCAAGCGGTGTCTTGATCATTTTCTCTGCCATATCTTTCAATCCATTGAACGGATCGATCAGCTTTCCAAATGTATTCGTATTGAGACTGATCGCAAGGGCGTTCATGGTAAAGTCTCTCCGCTTCTGATCATCATCCAGCGTTCCGTCTTCAACGATAGGCTTTCGCGACTCGCGTTGGTATGACTCCTTTCGTGCACCGACAAATTCGAGATCAAGGTCATCAAACCGGATCTGGGCGGTACCGAAATTTTTAAATACCGTAACATGAACCCTGGGACCAAGCTCTTCAGCCACGGCCTGCGCAAGCCCGATGCCACTTCCAACGCACACAAAATCAATATCCTTTGAAGGCCGGTGTAAAATCAGATCACGAACGTACCCGCCCACCACATAGGCATCTACACCCTGCTGGTCGGCAACAGCACCAATTATCCGGAATATCCTATTCTCAAGATCAGCAGCTAAATTCATTCTTGCGTCTTTCGTTAACTCCCAAAGGTAGGATAAGAGATTGCATATTGAAAAATTTCAAATCAGAAAGCCTGGTTATGAGCCAGAAGAGAAATGCTTACGAACCTTCATCAGAATAGCGTCTTTTGTGCGGAGTGTAAATACCGGATTGATTTTCGTTGTAAATCCTGCGGGTAATTCAAGACGGTATTGGGATGCAACGACAGCGAGAATCAGAATACCTTCCATCCAGGCAAACCCCTCTCCGATACACATACGATGGCCACCTCCAAACGGGAAGTACGCAAAACGGGGAAGCATCTTTATACGCTCTTCCTCCCACCGTTGTGGTCTGAATTCATCGGGATACTCAAAGTACTCGGGCTTGCGGTGCATGATGTATAGTATAGAACACAAGGCAGACCCCTTCGGAAAATGAAAACCCTGTATATCTACATCTTCTGTGGCCTGACGAGCCAATGTCCAGGCGGGAGGATAAAGTCTCAATGTTTCTTTGAAAACATTTCGGACAAAGACAAGAGACTGGTAATCTTCTGCTGTGGGCTTGCGGTCTCCAATTTTCTCCTTTACCTCTTCATAAAACTTCTTTTCGACATCAGGGTTCTTTCCCAGCATATACCACGTCCATGCGAGCGCTGTAGCGGTGGTTTCATGCCCGGCAATAAACATGGTAACAACTTCATCCCGCAGCTGTACATCGGTCATGGTTGTACCGGTCTCTTCGTCCTTCGCGGTCATCAGCATGGCCAGCAGACTGGAGTGATCATCCTGAAGGGTCCTTCGGTGATCTGAAATAATCCTGAGTATAACTTCATCCAACTGATCTCTGAGCCCGTACAATTTCTTCACAACAGGAATCTCAACATCTTTTTCAAAGCACATCAGGTAAAGTGGGTTCTGAAAAATATGACCGGATACTTCCAGTAGTCCTGAAACATTTTCGGAGACTTCACGCAGTTTGTCCTTGCCAATCGCTGAACCAAAAAGCGTATGCGTAACAATCTGCAATGTGATGTTTGTCATCGCCTGACTGATGTTTACGGTTTCTTCCTCCTTCCATGTGCTGATCTCATCACAGGTACATTGCACCATGACCCGTGCATACTCCTGGATACGCTGCTTGTGAAAGGCCGGTGTAGCGAGTCTTCGCTGTTGTAAATGATAACTTCCATCACTGGTGAGAAGTCCTTCTCCCAGAAACCTTTTCATAGCGCGATATAAACGGCTCTTCGAGAATTTACCCGCCTGGGTAACGAGTACCTCTCTGAGGATTTCCGGATCATGAATCATATAATTCTTTGACCCCGGGATGGGAACGTAGCAGACATCACCATACTTTTTCACGATGTCCTGACAAAACCCCATCGGATCAGATGTCATCTGCCGGATCTCCAGAAGGTCGGTGAGAAAAGGTATCCGCTTTCGTGTGGGAATGGTCTTCATGCCATGTTGCATTTTATCCAAAAATAACTAACGGCCGAATGATTAGATATAAAGATCTTGTCTACTTGTCATGTTACAACGCTGTTCCATCAACGGTGATCCACAATAGAAGTATTTGACTTATATTTCTTTACTGAATTTGATATATGAATAAGAGTACATTCTTGATTTCCTTTATGCTGATAACCAGCATGTGCCTTGCGCAATCCTTCAATGCCCGTCCGGGTGGAACACAGAAACCTCCGTTACACGGTAAACACTGGATGGCTGTAACCGGAAAACCTTTAGCCGCAACGGCCGGAGCTATGATGTTTCAAAAGGGAGGTAATGCCGTAGATGCTGCATGTGCCATGCTTGCCTCTACCTGCACCATGTGGGACGTACTGAGTTGGGGTGGCGAGACGCAGGCATTGATTTATAATCCAAAGACAGGTAAAGTAATTGGAATCAACGCACTGGGCGTTGCACCTACGGGAGCAACACCAGAATTTTTCAAAGGAAAAGGAATGAGTTTTCCACCGGAGTATGGCCCATTGGCAGCGGTTACACCCGGCACACCCGGTGGGTTATGCACCATGCTTGCGGAGTATGGCAAACTAAGTCTGAAAGAAGTACTGGCACCTGCCATACAACAGGCTGAGGGCTATCCCATAGAAGCACAAACAGCTAACAGTTTTGAGCGATCTAAAGCCATGCTGAAAACATGGCCCTATTCAAAGTCAGTTTTCCTTCCGCACCTGGGAGAAAAACGTGAGGCCCCCGAAGCCGGAGAAATATTCAGGCAAGCTGATCTGCTGGAAACATTAAAAAAGTTAGTAGACGCAGAGCAGCAGGCATTGAAGAAAGGTAAAAGCCGAAAGGAGGCTATCTATGCTGCACAGGAAAGGTTTTACAAGGGCGACATTGCGAAAGAATTCGTAAGAGGTTGTCAGGAACAAGGTGGATTGATCACCCTGCAAGATCTGGCCAACTGGAAAGTGGTCCAGGAGGAACCGCTGCATGTAAACTATAAAGGCATTGAAGTATATAAACTTCAGCAATGGACCCAGGGCCCGATGATGTTACAGGCGTTGAATATACTGGAGAACATCGACCTGAAAAGTATGGGGTTCAACTCAGCAAAATATATTCACACACTTTACCAGGTGATGAACATGACCTTTGCTGATCGTGATTTTTATTATGGTGATCCATACTTTGCCCCGGAAGAACCGATGAAAGGATTACTTTCAAAAGAATATGCACGTGATCGTGCAAAGTCAATCAACACCGAACGTAACGATCCCGCTGTTCTTCCCGGTGATCCCTATCCCTTCGAAGGAAAAACAAATCCATACACTCGTTTTCTTGAAGAATGGAAAGGTACACTTAACGATAAGTCTGCCTCTCCTATCGATGAAGCTTACCTGAACCGTGTATGGGCGGGAACAACATCGGTGGAGGCTGCAGATGAAGAAGGCTGGGTTGTTTCGATTACACCGAGTGGCGGATGGAACCCGGCATGCATCGCGGGAAAGACGGGTGTAGGTATGAGTCAGCGCATGCAGAGCTTCGTTTGTGACCCCAGGCTAAATCCTTTTAATGTTGTTGAACCCGGTAAACGCCCACGGGTTACACTAACACCTACCCTTGCCTTAAAAGACGGAAAACCATTCCTTTCTTTTGCTGTACAGGGTGGAGACACGCAGGATCAGAACCTTTTACAATTCTTCCTTGACATGGTGGAGTTTGACATGACGGTTCAGGAAGCGAGCGAAGCACCCAACATCAACACCTATCAATATTATCTTTCCCTCGGTGGAGAAACACCTGAAGATCGTAAGCCCAAACCAGGCCATATACTTTTGCACAGCAGTACACCATCCTATGTTCAGGCCGAACTGATCCGGATGGGCTACCGTATTGAACTTGACGACAGAACCTCAGGACCGATCAACGCAATCTACTTTGACACAAAGCACAGAACACTCTGGGGAGGTTCAAGCAATCATGGGGAGGACTATGGGATTGGATGGTGATCCGGATTAATCCAAACCTCCCGTATTAACTATTCGATTTGAACACAGCCCGCATGGGATAGAATTCATAGTTGTTCAAACCGGTTGCCGGATCGTTTTCTATTATCCTGTTCAGATGGTCTTCGTTGTCCACCGATACAACTCCCGTACCATAGCCACCTTTCGGATCAAAGACAGGTCCGAATACAATGGCCGTTCCTTCTTCCAGCAGGGAGGTCCAATAGGCAACGTGTTTTTGCATGATCGCTTTTTCCTCAGCCGACATATCCTGCATAAAGGTTGGGCGTGGCGGATTCAGTTTGAGAAAGAATTGTTGTTTGCTCATATCCGGTGTGTCAAAATCTTATCTTTTGTCAGGGCCAGGCTTTTCTCCGGCCGAAACGCCAAAACAATGTGAATACCCATCGTCATCCATCACAAAAAATTCCTTCTGCCCATACTCTTTCTCTTCAATGGCCGATACCTTGAATCCAAGCTGTTTCATTTTCGCCCAGGCTTCATCCAGGTTATCCGGAGTCCAGTAGAGACGTACACCATCAAAGCTTTCTGGTGGTAATGTTCCTGCGCGCTGATTAAGCCAGAACCAGATGCGGTCATTATGTACCATGCAGCCTACCAGCTTACCATCATCCATCATCTGGCCTTCTGCGGTAAAGCCAAGTCCATCCACCCAGAAGCGCAGACTCTTTTCCAGATCACTGCTGGGAATTATGGGAACACATGATTTGATGGTCATAGCTCAGGATGCTTCTAAAGTTATGCCTGATACGGTATCCATTCAAGGTGAGTCTTGTTGCCTGTCTCAGATTCTTACACCTGCACTGCTCAATCGGCTATGAACTGCGGTTCTTTCTTATCCGGAAGTTGTAGTGCTTCATTAAAATTCGGCACCACCATTTTGATATTGTCTTTGTTGAGCTTAACGGTATCGATGAAAAACCAATGTTCTCCCGAATTTTGTGAAACCGCCAGTAAGTGACTTTCGCTTCTTACTTTTCCATTAGGGACCTTCATTAAAATGGTTTGGGGAATCAGGCAGTGGATCTCATTCCCTGCGGTTACTATGGGTGTTGGCTCTCCAATGGTCACCTGTTCAAAAGTGATACCTTGCTCCTTCATTTCAATCTTTCCTTTTTTGATCAGGGAAATCATCTGATCCCTTCCTCCTACAAGTTCAATAACTTTAGGATAAGTAAATTTCAACAGCGTTTCATAGTCATCTTCTATCAGCGCTTTTGCAGTGGCTTCAGCCTGCTCTTTCACATGCTGATTGTTTCCCTGTGCTAAAACCAACGGGCCTGACAGGAGGAATATAAAAATCAAATATTTTTTCATAGGTCATTGTTGAGAAAACGAAACTACAAATTATTCACTCCCTGGCAATTGGTGCCCCGTAAAAGAAAAAGTCCTGGCGATCACCAGGACCTCTATTAATAAGATAGATGAGCATTACAGCTTCTCATACCAGGTCAGGATATGATCCGCCACATGCTGCCATCCGGGTTCTCCACAAATAAAATGACTTTTACCATCAAAGATCTTTAGGTCAACGCGGCTGTCCTTGTCTGTATAACTGTTCGCGAGCGTTTTGGTAAGTGACGGAGGAAAAATGGTATCCTTTTCTCCACCGATAAATAAAACCGGTGCGTGTGGCTTTTTGAAATCGATATTGGAAAAGGAATTTAAAACCAGCTGACGGCTTACCTTATAACTTTCCGGAACGGCTACCCGGTCAAATGTACCCGCCCTTTCTTCTACAGGTAGTGTGTTGAAAAAACATTTGTCATACCATTCACGGCTTCCCATGAAATATTTGGCTGAGGAGAAAAAACCAAATGCAGGCAGTACGGATTTCAGTGTGGTAAAGGGAGGAAATACGTTCTTGGGTGGAGCACCATCAATACTTACCGCTGCTGCCGTCTTGCCCATCTCCAGCAACTTCATCGCGGCCATACCGGCCATGGAGTGACCAATGACCAACGGTTTTTCAGGTAAAGAATCAATGAGTCTGGCTATGTTGTTCACTACATCAATAAATCCCGTTTTGGTGAGATCCGGGTGAACTATCTTTCGGAGGTCAGCCGGATTACCATCATGACCCGGATTTGCCGGAGCATAAACGGTATAACCTTTCTGTTCATAATAGCTCTTCCATTCTGTCCAGCTTTTGTTGTTTACAAAATTTCCGTGGATAAGAACAATGGATTTTGATTTTGCCATAGGGGTTTCGGTTTCTAGGTAAGGAATTGTTTTGCGATCGATGCAACGGACCGAATATATGTAATAGCCAGATCGCGCCAAAGCAACTGAACACTTTTACCGGAAGCGATCATTGTTTATTTTACTTCACTCGATTGCGGGAGTGACAAGAAATTTTATTTAACTAGAGAATCCGCTGGGGTTATTCTTTGACAGGTTCTGCCTGCAATGAAAATGAATTCAATATTCGTTCTCCTGTGCTTTTGAATTTTTCGAACTTCTCTATCTCGCACGTTAACGTCAGCACATAAGCCAAATTTTCCCGGACAAAGTAATACTGTTCAAATTTCAGGTGATAAGTGCCCTGGTCTCCCGTGAAGAGAATGCGATGACAAGTGATGTTACCCGACTGTAACGGGCCACTTTCGAGAATCTGCCCGTTGATCATCAAGGTCTTAATCTGATCTTCAGAAAGAGCTGCAAACGCTTTGAGATCCATGTTATAGCCAGTTAAATCCTGTACCATCAGATTCACATTGTCACGGAACAAGTCGGTATCAGACTCCTTAGGTGAAAAGAAAAAATATTGTGTACACATCTTTCCACTGTTGTCCAATGCCCAATCGGATGGATACTGTATTGAAAAATCAGGCTGCGTGATGGTTGTCCACCTGACTGTATCTGTGGACTGCGCCTGCACAACAACAGGTATCAGTAAGCAAAACGTAAAAATCAGTTTCACTTCAGAGAAGTTCATTAACTGCAAATCATAACCACCTTTCCGGAATTAAAAACCTACTTCCTGATGCTACTACAAAATGTTCCAGCTAAATAAACCAGTGCACCTGGAGATTTATCATCGACTTTCAGCGTCAGGTCTTTTCTTTTGGCTGGGTCGATTACAGATCCCTTTAGTTCAGTATCAGCAAGCTTCCATGCCTCCTGAAATTGCTTCTTCACTTCCTCTGCTTCCGTTGTCTTGTCCTGGCCAATCAGACTTTCTGCCAGTCCGTTCAATGCGAAACCATTTCTGGGCCAGTTGTGTAAATCCTCTCTGTAAATTTTTTCAGCCTGTACAAAATCGCCTGTACTTAACAATAGATTTCCCAAAGTATGGCGGACTGAGAAAAACCAATCGGGTGGCTCGTTGTAATTCAATTGATCTTCAATGAGGATCGCTGCCGTCAATACCTGAATGGCTTCCTTGTTTTTTCCATCCTGTACCTTCAGTGCTGCATCCAGAACCCCCGATGCAATTTTGCAGACATCCGTTACTTTATTGATCCCCCAGTTCATTTGTTCTGCAATGGTGGAATCCTGGCTGAGTTCATTCAATAACTTCAACTCCTCACGGGCTTCATCGGCCTTACCTGAATTTACATAAGCCATGCCTCGTGCATAATGCCAGATGGCTGTTGGATAGATCAGGTCATCCGTTGGTTTGGGCAATGCCAGGATCTTTTCCCACTGACCAAATTTGATCAGAATGTGTGTAGGAATTGTCAGGTAGTGTTGTACCATTTCATATCCCGGCTCATGATAGTATGCCTTATCAATCAGGCCTGCCGTTTTGTAGGCAGCTTCAATCGAGCGTGCACCCCTTCCTTCCAATGCAGCTGTAGCCGCGAGGAAATGATAGTTGTGCGGATAATACATCTGCGGATAGTAGCCTTGCGCCTTGCATTCCGCTATGTAGACGCTATCAGCGATAACGGCATTCTCGTTGGCCACGGATCCTTCATGATAATCACCTGTGTTAATATAGATGTGTGATGGCATGTGAACCAGATGCCCGGCAGCCGGCACAAGTGACTTCAGGCGTTCAGCCACTTTCAATGCATTGTCCAGATTGCCGCTTGCTTCTGTGGCATGGAGATAAAGATGATTGGCTAACGGATTCTTCGGATCAATAGCTATTACTTTCTCCAGGAGCGTCACTACCTCAGGTGTCCACGGGCGGGGTGCTCCTCCTCTTCCTTCATAAAAATCCCAGGGATGTAAATTCATCACTGCTTCCGCATAAAGTGTGGCCAAAAAGGAATTGTCGGGAAATTTTTCATACGCTTCTTTCATCGAGCGGGCAAAGCCTTCGCCATCAGCAGTCGTTGTATCCACCGGAAACTTTACCTGAATAGCCCTGATGACTGCCTGCTCCCACGGAGATGCATTTTTGCCAAGATCAACGGCCCGGGCTACTGCTTTTCTGATCTCATCAATGGTACCCATGTTAGCGCCTGAATTAAAATTAGGGCCCAGTACATAAGCAATGCCCCAGTATCCCATTGCAAAGGTTGAATCCAATCGAATCGCTTCGCGGAATGATCGCTCCGCTTCAGCATGATTAAAATTGTTAGCCATGATAATTCCCTGATTGAAGAATTGCTGGGAGTATGTTGACTGCGTAGTGACCGGCACACTGTAATCACCGATGTTTTTTAATAAGGGCGCCTGAAACGTTGGCACATCCTGCTTACAGGCGGTCAACACTACGATCATCGCCAGAAGAAACGATATTGCTTTCATATGTTATGATTGGATAAACTTCATTGTTCAACCGACTGGTGTCGGGATTGTTCCTGCTTACTTACTCCACATCTGACGCTCATGTCAGCCTGTCCAACGATACCCTTATGCAGGTTTAAACCTTAAATCTACTATTTCAGTTTACAAAATCAATATGCCGGTGAGGCCGTTCACAAAAAAAGTCCTGATAGATTACCAGGACTTTACACTAAACAATTTTTAGGTTTCAAAATTTCAGATTCCAGATTTCAAATTCCAGAATTAAAAGAACAACTCAGGTAGCCCAGGTCTTACCATTACCGGCTTCTGATACGGGGATACAACCTTTATATTCTCCGGGCACAGCCACGTATTGCAATACCTGGGTAGCACCTTCTTTAGAAGTGAAGAATCCCAGCATGGTAAGCTCTTTCATCATCAGAATAAAGGGACGCTTCTCGGGTTTGTTCTCACCTTTCTCTTCCGCTACAGCTGCATCATGTATCTTTTTTACAAAGGCTGCCTGCGTTTCCGGATCCAGTTCAATGAAGGGATCACCGTTTTCTTTTTGTGCCTCTTCATCGAAGGCCTTCAACCCGGAAAGAAATCTATCCTGATCTTCCTTCGGATAACAATCTTTCAACAACAGGTCGATGAAAGAAGGAACACCTACATCTTTTGCCCCGGGCGTATCCGTCTTCGGAATGATGATCTCGGCTACCGTGGTGACGATGTTGGCCTGATTCTCCCCGAGGAAAACCGGTTTCCAGTTTATCGTAGGTTTGGCTGCACAGCCTTTCAGCACTCCCATAATAGCAGGCGCAGAAACAACTCCACCCATGATCCACGCTGTTCGCTTCAATGCTTCTCTTCTATCCATAAATTATACGATTAAAGATTGGAGGATTATAAGATTCTAATTTTTCAATCTTACAATCTTCAATCAGATATTTTGTTTGTTCAATTCCTTTATAGCATAATCTACTGCGCGTGCAGTAAATGCCATGTATGTCAGGGATGGATTCACACAGGCTGCCGATGTCATGAATGATCCGTCAGTAACAAATACATTCTTGCAGGCATGCACCTGATTCCACTTGTTAAGCACCGATGTCTTCGGATCTTTACCCATACGGGCAGTTCCCATTTCGTGAATACCTAACCCGATGGCCGTTTCATCATCATACGCTTTGATGTTCTTGAAGCCTGCGGCCTCCAGCATTTCAGCTGCATCGTTGGCCATGTCTTTGCGCATTTTGAATTCATTCTCGCGAAGTACTGCGTCAAAGGTCAGCGTAGGCAAGCCGTGTTTATCTTTTACTTCTTTATTCAGCTTCACATGGTTTTCATGATACGGAAGTATCTCTCCGAAACCTGTCATCCCTACACTCCACTGCCCTGGCTTAGCGATGGATTCTTTTAATGCTGTACCGATGCTCATCTCGGCAACATGACTTGCCCAGTCTGCGCGACTGGCATTTCCCTGATAGCCGAACCCACGCAGGTAATCGCGTTTGTCTTTGCCTACATTTCTGAACCGGGGGATGTAAAAGCCGTTAGCTTTGCGACCGAAATAATATTTATCCTCAAAGCCTTCCACCTTTGCACGCGCACCGGCTTTATGATGATGATCCATGATATTGTGACCGAGTTCTCCGCTGTCATTTCCAAATCCATTCGGGAAACGGTTTGATATGGAATTCATCATGATGAATGTTGAACCGAATGTAGACGCACAGAGGAATATTACTTTCGCAAAGAATTCCACCTGCTCACCCGTCTCGGCATCCAGCACTTTAACACCGGTAGCCTTGCCTTTCTTTTCATCAAAGATCAGTTCATATACAATAGAGTTAGGGCGAAGCGTCATGTTCCCGGTTTTTTCCGCTGCAGGCAATGTGGATGATACACTGCTGAAATAACCGCCATAAGGACAACCGCGACTACATAAATTTCTGTACTGGCAGGTTCCGCGCTGAGGACTGTGAGGAAGGGGTGCTGTAGCATGTGCTACACGTCCCATCGTAATGGGCCAGCCCAATTTTTCTTTTACAGAATCACGAAGAACAGCTTCAACGCAATTCAACTCCATCGGAGGAAGAAAATGTCCATCGGGTAAAACATCGAGTCCTTCTTTTTGCCCACTTACACCTATATATTTTTCAACATAGTCATACCAGGGAGCAATATCCGCATAGCGTACCGGCCAGTCTACCGCGATACCATCACGTACATTGCCTTCAAAATCAAGATCACTCCAGCGATAGCTGTGACGACCCCACATGATAGAACGTCCACCTACGTGATAACCCCGCATCCAGTCAAACCGGTTTACTTCGGTGTATGGGTTTTCAAGATCGTTTACGAACCAATGCTTTGTATCCTGCCGAATGGTGTAGTTGGTGCGGGCCTGTTTGCCCTGTTGTTTAAGGTCTTCCTGTGTGGGCTTGTTTCCATTCTCAAGCTGCCACGGATCTTTGGTGGCGGTGGGGTAATCCGGATGTTTCACCATTCTGCCCCGTTCGAGTACTAATGTTTTGAGTCCTTTTTCTGTGAGTTCCTTAGCGGCCCATCCTCCACTGATACCCGTGCCGACTACGATAGCGTCAAAGGTATTCTGCGCTGCGGTCTGATTCATGTCTGGTCAATAGTTTACCTAAATTTAATCGATTCAATCGATTTATAAGGTAATTTATACCAACGGCAGAATAACCCTGACCGGCTCCGGTTTCCGGGTAACCGGCACCTATTCAGGAGAGACAATATTCCGGTTTACGGCTAGCAGAAGGATTACTGCAATACCATAATCAACAGCCAGACGGATGTAATTCAGATTCACCCAGCGCTGTGCCCGGCTCTTTAATACTTCATCTACTGTATCTGAATAAGGAGCATTGGCGATTACTCCGGTTTCCGGGGCGAAATACAATTGTGTAGCAAGCGTCAGTAAAAGCATGGCGCCCGCCACAATCAGCAAGAGCTTTCTCCGGTACAGCGATATGTTCCAGTTGAAGATCAGGGACAAGATCAAAAATAAGATAGAGAGTGGATGAAAGAGTGCCCAGAATGGAACGGGAAAGAAACGATACGGTCCCTGCAACATGGCGAGTGATCGCGGTGGATCACTGGCAATAACACGGGTTATATTGAGGGTTTCATAATTACCTCCACCCAACAGGATCAGAGAGGTTAAAGTAAGCATGAACAACGTGATGTTTGCCAGTTTCCTGCGCGTAGTAAAGGTCATAGGTCATACTTTGGCCTTGGACGCGGGAAATGAATGGGAGGTTACGAGGGATAAGGTATGAGGTACGATTTCCAAGGTACGATGTACGAAGTACGATTTACGATTTGTAAATGCAGTCACGCAAAGCGCGCAAAGGAAATACAAACGCAAAGTGCGCAAAGAATTTATCCTATGCACCCTTTATGTATTCATCTTTATACAATTTCAGACAGCTCCAACCACCGCATAGTTTTCTCTTCCAACGTGCTATTGATATTTTGAATATCTAATGACCATTGCTGAAGTTGTTTATGATCGGTAGTGCCCTGGTTTAAGAGATGGGTGATCTCTTCTTTTTTCTTTTCCAGTTCAGCTATTTCAGATTGAAGTTTTTCGAATTCCTGCTTTTCTTTGAATGAAGCCTTTTTGCCTTCGGTTGCTTTTGGTTTTTCCTCTTTCACTATCGGTTTAACGGGTTCATCTTTTGATCCACCGGCTTCCTGCTCTTCTATCCAATCACGGTAGTCTGAATAGTTACCATTGAACAAACGTATATGTCCATCGCCTTCAAAAACAAAAAGCTGATTCACGAGGTGATCCATAAAGTAACGATCGTGTGATACCAGCAGCAGGCAACCTGTAAATTTATCCAGGAAGTCTTCGAGCACATTCAATGTATCGATATCGAAATCATTGGTAGGTTCATCGAGAATAAGAAAATTCGGATTGGTGACCAGCAACTTCAGCAATTGTAATCGCTTCTTCTCTCCCCCGCTAAGCTTGTTAATAAAGTTGTATTGCTTGTCGGGTGGAAATAAAAATGAATCCAGAAATTTGGATGCGGAAACCTGGGAGCCATCCGACAATGTGATAAACTCTGCTATGGATTTCACTTCTTCAATAAGACGGTTGTTTGGATTAAGCGTGATCGCTTCCTGGGTAAAGTATCCATACTTCGTTGTAACACCAGGCATAACCTCTCCGGAGTCTGGTTTAAGTTTGCCGGTCAACATATCCAGGAAAGTAGATTTTCCTACGCCATTCTTTCCTACCACACCAATACGGTCATTCTTTTTGAACACATAGGAGAAGTCCGTTACGATAGGAAGATTACCATACTTCTTGGAGATATGCTCCACCTCCAGAATTTTTCCTCCCTGCCGGGCTTCCTTGATATCCAGTTCAAGTTTCTCCTTACGAAGATCCTGCGAAGCTTTTTCCTGCAGTTCGTAGAATGCCTCAATGCGATATTTAGCTTTTGTTCCTCGCGCTTTGGGCTGTCGTCTCATCCACTCCAGCTCTTTCTTCAACAGGTTCTTTGCTTTGGATACCTCAGCTTTCAGTATCTCTTCACGCTGATCTTTCTTTTCCAGAAAGTATGCATAGTTGCCTTTGTACCGAAAAAGCTGACCGCGATCAATCTCAATAATTTCAGTAGCTACGTTATCCAGGAAGTAGCGGTCGTGGGTTACCATGATCAGGGTAATGTTCGCACCCGACAAATAATTTTCAAGCCATTCAATGGCAGACAGATCCAGGTGGTTGGTAGGCTCATCCATAATGATGAGGTCTGGTTCGACCAGTAACAGCTGGGCCAGGAAAATGCGTTTCTTCTGTCCCCCGGAAAGCTCACCGAATTTCTTATCGAAATCTGGAACACCCAGTTTCTCAATAATCTCATGCGCTTTGGCTTCGTAATCCCAGGCATTGAGTTCTTCCATTTTCTCGAGCACGGCCTGCATCCGTTCGGGAGACGTATC
>DASXWH010000257.1:0-1878 GCA_036503775.1 Ohtaekwangia sp. | reverse complement strand
CGCGTGGCGTGTATGGATGGAATCTGTTGGGTGTAGCTCACGAGATCACCCGTCCACCAACCGGCAGTAGCAAATTGCATCACGTGGTCAACATCCTGCTTGTCGGTGTAATAACTCATGAGGCATCCGGAATACACATGGATAAAATAACGTGTCGGTTCACCGATCTTTTCAGGCATCTCATGTTGCCGCAGGCCCAGGGGTAGAAGCAGGGAAGAAAAGTAGGAAGCTTCTTCCGTAGTCAGGTTCACGTGTTTATTTATCGATTCAATGAGGTTGCGGGTGTCCATTAGGAGTAAAGATAGTTGTTAATCGTTATCCCTGCCTGCCGGCAGGTAGGCGTTATCCGGAGGCTCTTGTAATTTAAGATGCACCAACGATTAACGACTAACCGATAACGACTAACTTTACCCCATGGATCTCACACGCTTTCGCGAAGCTGCAAAAAACAAAGCCCTGGAAAATAAGAAGTTTCTTCAGTCGTTGAAGCGAAAGGATGCGCGGAAGGTGGATGATGGGTTTCACCAGGTGCATGAAGAAGTGTTTGAAGAGATCGACTGCCTCACGTGTGCCAACTGTTGCAAGACTACCAGTCCCATTTTTTATCAGACCGATATTGAGCGCGTAGCAAAATCCCTGCGCATGAAGCCAGGGGATTTTATAGAAAAATACTTACAAATTGATGAGGACAAGGATTACGTTTTGAAGTCTTCACCCTGTCCTTTTCTGGATGCGGATAACTATTGTTCTGTGTATGATGACCGTCCGAAGGCCTGTCGTGAATATCCTCACACCGACCGGAAGAAAATGGTGCAGATCACCGAGCTTACGTATAAGAATACCTTAGTATGCCCGGCCGTACTGGAGATGGTTGACCGGTTGAAAAAAATTCTCTGATTTATTTACCTTAGCAGTTGATACCTACATAAAGCTTATACGCCCATGAGAAATCTGTTCCTCTTTCTTTTTGTTTTCATTTCGCTGTCAAGCCTTCGTGCTCAGCTTCGTTTACCGGTTTTGTATGATGATCACATGGTCCTTCAACAACAATCGCCTGTTCCCATCTGGGGCTGGTCTCATCCATCACAGAACATCGAGATCACGGTAAGCTGGGACACTACCCGCATACGTACAAAGTCAGATAACACAACCTTCTGGGCTGCTACATTGTATACACCGGCTGCCGGTGGTCCGCATACGGTAACGATAAAGGCAGGTGGTGAAACGCGCAAGCTGGAAGATGTGATGGTCGGTGAAGTGTGGTTATGCTCAGGGCAATCCAACATGGAATGGGGAATGCATGTGTCAGGTGAAAAAGGAATGATCGAACAGGTAAATGATCCGAACATCCGTCTGTTCCAGGTACCGAAGTCGGCAGCATCTACTTTACAGGTAAAGGGAGAAGGCGATTGGCGCGTATGTGACAAGGAAGCGGTGAGGTATTTCAGTGCGGTGGCGTACTTCTTCGGGAAGAAATTGAACACAGATCTGAATGTTCCCATTGGTCTGATCAACGCCAGCTGGGGTGGAACACCGGCAGAGACCTGGGTGTCTTCTGAAAAAGTTGAATCGGATCCTGCACTTAAAGCCGCAGCGGAGCAGCAGGGTGACACCAGACCGTGGTGCCCGTCACGTCCGGGTGTAACATTCAATGCTATGATCAATCCGCTGATCCCTTTCCGACTTGCCGGTGCATTGTGGTATCAGGGTGAGAGTAATACAGGAACATCTTCTACCTACAAACAACTTATGGAACAGCTGATCCTCGATTGGCGTAAACAGTTCCTTTCTGATTTTCCTTTTTACTTCGTTCAGATCGCACCGTATACATACGGTACCCCTGGTATCTGTCCTGCACTTCGTGAGCAGGAAACAAAA
>DASXWH010000256.1:0-6494 GCA_036503775.1 Ohtaekwangia sp. | reverse complement strand
AATTCATCAACTGCTCCACACGTGCAGAAAGAGACTGATGACATACATCAGAATAACAAAGATCATGGCGAAGTCGATGCCCAGCGATTCGTGTTGACCACGGTGGGGCATGCCGGATGTTTTCGTTGCTTCTGATGTATGCTTCATATTCGTCATTGCTTTACAATCGCTGATGGTAGTCCGTTACCGAATTGTACTGCCTTAAGGAGTTATACGGAAGATGACACGCTGTAACCCGGGCCTTCTCTTATTCTAATAGCTTTTTAATACATACCGGCTGCAGCTATGCGTTATAGAAGTCAATGCTGGAATACTGCAAACTCATTATGGAGAAGCTGAGCTTTAATCGCAGGCTCTTTCTGAAAGAATATCGGAAGAGTTTCCGGTATTTAACTCCCCATGAAGGAAGTGTGTTCAGAGTTTGGGTGAGGAATTATTTTGACGAACTGAGGAAGAATGTCAGGCATTAGGGCTTAGGCTTAGGTCAATGTCATTAGTCAATGGTCATTGGAATGCATGGACAACAAAACTGAGTGCGTAATTGGTAAAAAAACAAAAGGCTGTCTCTTTTGGGAAACAGCCTCTGCAAAAAATATCCTTTTAACTCTTGATGCTAAAACTTATGCAAGGATAGCGCAGCCCGTGTTCTCAGTTTTCGAAAAAGAAAGATCAGCCGTACCCACGTAAGAAAGTTTATGGAATTGGATGATTCTGAAATGTGTTGCATTTTATCCCCATGTTTCAGTTGTGAAAAAATAATGCATTTCGTTACCCAGCGTTCTGAATTCAGTGCGCGTTATTATGTGCCCGGAGAACTATATCATTCATAGCATAACCGGAGTCGGCACGTGATCAAATCAATTCCCTGCACCGGGTTTCACCCGGTGCTACCCATATCAGGTTCCTACGGAACCAAGATGCCCTTTCATAAATTCATTTTGTGTTTAGCGTGATCCGGCTACCGGCTTTGAATTCTCCGGTGCTCCGAAAATTCTGATGCTTTTAAAACAGCTCCGTAGGAGCGGCATATAGGTAGAATAGAATAATATGCGGACATCGAGCCAACTGCAAACACCGAACACCGAGATGATTTATCCTGGCTCGAAAGGCAGTGGTCAAATTCAGTGCAAGATATCTACGTGCCATGGAGAACATAGGTTCGTAACCAGCAGCAAGAAGAATTACCCACTTTCAAATTCATGGTCATCGTCAAATTCAAATTAAGGATCAGCGAAGTGTTAGCTACTTTGCCGGGGATATTATTTCACATCAGCACTTGATTTTGAATTATAGAAATATGGAATCTAAAACCATAACTTCTTATATTAACAAAAACCCACTAAATCATGCCTGCATTCCATGTTGAAAAGTCGGTCGAGATCAATTCCTCACCCGACAACGTCTACACATTCATCAGCGATTACGCCAACTGGCGCCACTGGTCACCGTGGCTCATCCTGGAACCGGAAGCCACCGTAACGGTAAAACCCGGAGGAAAGGAATATGCCTGGGAAGGCAAACGAACCGGCAGTGGTGAGATGAAAGTGCTGAAAGAAAATCCACCGCAGCGCATGGATATGGTGATCACCTTTCTGAAACCATGGAAGTCGGTTTCTTCTGTCTGGTTTGAACTGAAACCTGCGGGAAGCGGCACACACCTGACGTGGTGCATGGACGGAAGCCTGCCCTTCTTTTTATTCTTCATGAAAAAAATAATGACAGCCTATATCGGCATGGATTTCAGTCGCGGGCTCGGCATGCTGAAAGATTACCTGGAAACGGGAAGCGTACCTTCGAAACTGGATTTCAAAGGCATTACCTCCTACCCGGGTTGCACCTATGTGGGTATGCGCACCCACTGTACGCTGGAGACGGTTAGCTCCAGCATGAAATCTGATTTCGATAAACTCCTCACGTGGGCGGGCTCGCATAAGGACCTGGTGAACGGAATTCCGTTTTCCATTTATCACACGTGGGATATTGTACATAACAAAGTGATCTACACCGCTGCTGTTCCGGTAAAACAAATTCCACCGAACCTTCCGGAAGGTGGTATCACGGGAAGTATTCCTGCCGTACGTGTCAACACCATTACACACACCGGTTCTTATAAACACCTTGGCAATGCCTGGAGTGCACAATACAATATGCAGCAAGCCAAAGTATTTAAATGGAAAAAAGGTGTTGATCCGTTTGAGACCTATGTAAGCATGCCCGGAACAGTTTCTGAAACGGAAGCAATAACGGAAGTACATTTTCCGGTGAAAAGTTAGATGATGGTCCACGGACTACAGTCCACGGTCGACAACTGTGGACTGTCGACCGTGGACTGATATTGACATAATGCCCGGTAGTTTGTTTCTTCGCACATAGTTAACCCACCGTCAATGCGAAAAATTCTTTTTCTGTTTTTCATTCCACTGATCTCATCTGCACAGGTTCGCGACATCGCTGAGCCACCATCCTGGGCAAAGTCAGCTATCTGGTATGAGCTGTTTGTTGAACGCTTTCACAACGGTGACCCGTCAAATGATCCGACCGTCAACAACATCAATGTACCCGGACAATCCATTCAACCGGATGGCTGGAAGATCACACCCTGGACTTCCGATTGGTATACACAGGAAGACTGGGCAGCAAAGACCCGAAAGGCATTACCGGAAACATTTTACTTCAGGCGTTACGGTGGCGACCTCGAAGGTGTTCTTCAAAAACTTGACTACCTGAAAGACCTGGGTGTAAATGCGTTGTACTTCCGCCCGGTCAATGATGCGCCATCCCTCCATAAATATGATGCGCGGTCTTACCACCATGTGGATATTCATTTCGGTCCGGATCCGGAAGGCGATAAAAAGATCATCGCTTCGGAAGATCCGCGTGATCCGTCTACGTGGAAATGGACAGCAGCAGACAAGCTGTTCCTCAACGTTGTTGATGAAGCGCACAAACGCGGAATGAAAGTAGTCATGGATTATTCCTGGAATCATACCGGCATCTTATTCTGGGCTTTTCAGAATATCCTCAACGAAGGTGAACGTGCACAGACCAAAGACTGGTACATGATCAAATCGTTTGATGATCCGTCAACACCCGTAAATGAATTTGCTTATGATGGCTGGGTGGGAATTCAAAGTCTGCCGGAGATAAAGAAAGTGGATGTCACGACCACGCGTGTTATCGGTCACCCGTATGAAGGCGACATTCATCCCGATGTGAAGAAACATATTTACGATGTAACGAAGCGGTGGCTCACCCCCGATGGAAATACCCTGGCCGGTGTTGATGGCTTCCGGCTGGATGTTGCCGATCATGTGGGATTAAAATTCTGGCGCGAGTTCAGAACCATAGTGCGCACACTTGAACCGGAGGCTTACCTGGTAGGTGAGATCTGGTGGGAGAAGTGGCCGGAACAGTTGATGAATCCGCGACCCTATACAAACGGAGATGTGTTCGATGCCGTGATGTTCTACCAGGTATATCGTCCTGCACGGTATTTCTTTGCGAAGACCGATTACCCGATCGATGCGAAACAATTCCGTGACAGTCTCGAGCACCAGTGGTCACGCTTAAAAGAAAGTGTTGTGTATGCCATGATGAATACCTCGAGCAGTGCCGATGCTCCTCGCCTGCTGACAGATTTTTTTAACACCGGAAAATATAAAGTCCATGCCAAGTCAACGGAAAACCCCGGATACAAGACCGGCAAACCCGATGATGAAGCGTATCAGCGACTGCGCTTATACCTCATTCATTTGTTCACTACCAAAGGCGGGCCTGCCATCTACTATGGTGAAGAAGCCGGTATGTGGGGTGCCGATGATCCCGAAGACCGTAAGCCCATGTGGTGGAAGGGCATGACGTTCGATCCGGAAACCCGCACAAACTATCAGCCCGGAAAGAAAGAATATGATCCTGTGGGTTTCAATGAGACGCATTTTGATTTCTATAAAAAGTTGATCGCCATCCGGAAAAATAATCCGGTGCTCGCCTCGGGAAAATTCAACTTTGATGTGACCTCCGGAAAGGCATTGAGCTATACGCGAACGGATGACCGCGAAGAGATCCTGGTATTATTCAATGCCGGAAATGGTGAAGAGAAATTCGTTATCGACCCGGCAAAAAAATACACCGACCTGCTTACCGGTAAAAAAGTAAGCGGACGTGAGGTGAAGCTCAGTGCGCTTACTGCGATGATCCTGAAAAAGAAAAAATAAACAGTCGCTGCGAAATTTCATTCCGTGGTTGCGGGTTTCACCCGAGCTACCAATAACAGGTTCCTACGGAACCGGAAATCTGCCACAAATTTTAATGAGAGGCGGTTGTCCGCTTCAGCGATACAATACGGTTCACTACGAAGCTTATCAACTTGCTCATTGGATTTTCCTTCGAAGCGTGTTCAGCCGGCTCCAGCAGACGCGGATCGATCAATCCATGCATGGTATAGCGGGAAGCCTGACGAAGAATATCATTTGACGTTTTCATTCTCTTTATTTCATTCTTTATTACGCTACAAAAATACGGGTGTACACCGCTGCAGTTTCGAATGCGTAATGAAATCGTGCAATCTGCTGACACAACGCGTTTAACGAGAAGAATTATGCAAACGGTTGCTGTTTGTTTTTGGGCTTCATTGATGGTTTCGTCTTATTTTGCACCATGTTCAGCCGCGAGGAATCATCACGTATAAAAGAAGAATTCTGGACAGCCTTCGGCAAGTACATGACTCCCGTGCCTTCTGCAGAGGATATAAAGATCAACTGGGTGAATTATCATACCGGACTTAAAGATGTATATTTCCGCATGGACGCTCGGAATAATGGAGCCACGATCTTCATATCACTGGAACATCGCGATAGCATTATACGCGAATTATACTTTGAACAATTCCTGGAACTCAAAACGATCCTGCATACCATGCTGGATGAAGAATGGCAATGGCAGCTCCATGCACCTGTGCAAGAAGGTAAAGTGATCAGCCGTATCGATAAGACCATTTCCGGTGTTTCTATTTTTAATAAAGACCACTGGCCTGCATTGATCTCATTTTTTAAACCCCGGATCATAACGCTTGATGAGTTCTGGGTGGATGCGAAGTATACGTTTGAGAGTCTGAAGTGAGTCATTGGGGATTAGGGCTTGGGGGTTGGTCTTCAATACCTAAGCCCTAACAAAAATCCTTCCTGCATAACCCATCCTCCTTTTCGCATAAGGAAGCTTCTGTCATGCTGCCGTTCAATTTCCCAAAACAAATTGAACCATGATAAAAAGAATGATCCTTCCCTCGTTGTTACTCTTCGCGCTTTTTATTGCTGCGGGTTTCAGCAACATCACCTCGCATGAGCCCGACAAAAAAGCTCCGTTCAGCCAGATCTCCAACGCCAGTGTGATCCAGTGGAATGCCATTGCCATGGAAACGATGCAGGGTCCTGCATACAATCCCCTGCTCGCTTCGCGCGTGATGGCGATGGTACACCTGGCGATACACGATGCGCTGAACAACATTTCACCGGCCTACGAAACCTATGCGCATCACCGTGCAGATAAAAAAGCTGATCCGGTTGCCGCATTATCCGCTGCTGCACATACGGTACTGATCGCTTCGTTTCCGGATAAAAAAGATCAGCTTGACAGTGCGTTGCAGGAAGCTCTGAAGAATGTAAAACCCGGAACTGCGAAAGACCGCGGTCTGGCGTTAGGCATCGATGCGGGAAATGCCATACTGGCCGTGCGTCATGGTGATGGTGCATTCTCCGATCCGGTAGGTAAGGTCACGAACCCGGAGCAACCGGGTTTATACCAGGTAACACCACCACTGCCTTTTCTCTATGCACCGTTCTGGACGAAGATGAAAACTTTTGCACTGACCTCACCGGATCAGTTCCGTGTTCCAGCCATGCCGTCACTAACAAGCGATGCCTATACAAAAGCATTCAACGAAGTGAAAAGCAAAGGCGCCAAAGAAAACAGCACACGTACAGCCGAAGAAACCGCTATCGCGAAATTCTGGTATGAGTTTTCAGAGATCGGATGGAACCGCGTTACCGTTGTTGCCGCTCGTGATGCCAACCTGGATCTGCTTACAACGGCACGTCTGTTTGCCCTCGTGAACATGGCCCTTGCTGATTCCTACACGGCCGGATGGGATTCCAAATTCCATCACAACTTCTGGCGGCCGTATACTGCGATACGCAAAGCGTCAACGGATAATAATGAGAAGACAGGGGAAGATGCTGCGTGGGAACCCCTTCTCGGCACACCTCCGGTACATGATTATCCGTCAACGCACAGCGTACTGGGAAGCGCTGCGGCTACCGTACTCACCGGCATACTCGGACGTGAGACCGGTTTCACCATGACCTCCACCAGTGCGGAGCCTGTAAACTATACACGCACGTTCAAGACCTTTCATCAGGCTGCGCTTGAGAACGGTGACTCGCGTGTATTTGCCGGAATTCACTTCCGCTTCTCGTGTGATGCCGGTGTGAAACAGGGAC
>DASXWH010000255.1:0-2264 GCA_036503775.1 Ohtaekwangia sp. | reverse complement strand
TTCGACACCTTCGAAGGCCACGACTTCTTTCCGGTTAACCTGAAATACCGCGTGCAGGCAACACTCACGGTAACGGAAGGTACACCGTTCTTCGGAATGAAGACCACCACATCACGGTTCAGCACCGAGCGTATTTATGGTCATGTTACCTTCAGCATTGAAGGGAGGGAATTTCGTCTCCCTGTATACCAGTCGAAAGACCTGATGAGTACGGAAGAATATGCCGACTACCTGTTCTTTCCCTTCACAGACCTCACCAACGGTCAGGCAACGTATGGCGGAGGAAGATACATTGACCTGCGTATTCCGAAAGGCGGCAGCGACATGATCATCGATTTCAACAAGGCATACAATCCGTACTGCGCCTACAGCCCGCGATATTCCTGTCCCCTGGTGCCTGCGGAAAATCAGATGGATATCGAGATCCCAGCGGGTGTGAAATATGATGCAACGATGAAAAGCACCACGACACTCCTGTCAGCCAACCCTGACGTTGTATTGAAACCTGATGTGATGCCGCAATATCCCGGTGGACTCGAGGCCATGACAAAGTTTGTCGGCAAGCACATGACATACCCGAAGGAGGCGCTGAAAGAAAAGACACAGGGTACCGTGTATGTGGCGTTCATTGTGAAAGCAGACGGTGCCGTGTCGGAGATCAAAACCATCAAGGGGATCTCGGCAGCCTGCGATGCCGAAGCCGAGCGTGTGGTTTCCCTGATGCCAAACTGGACACCCGGTCAGCTCGATGGTAAAAATGTAGCCGTGCAATTCGTGCTGCCGATAAATTTCAAAGGCCGGCCGGGGTGGAAGTAACCTGAATTCCAGGTTCCAGATTTCACATTATCTGTATCATGTGGTGTTATACGATTGAGAGCTGGTACATCGTGTCCGCTATTTTTACACCACTGACATGTACAGGAAGTTATTGCAAGTAGTTGTTAAGCATTTCCTATTGACCAATGACCATTGACCACTGCCTAATGCCTGATGATAGGAATCGTTGGATCCCGCTTCAGAAAATCCTTCGCTAAAGGTTTATCATAAGGCACTCCGCCAAACATACTTTTACCTTCCAGGTGATACCACTGGTGCGCAGTGATGTTGCCGTTCTCTACGGTAAGGGACAGCCGGTCGTTTACAGGATTCTTTAACGACTTTGTATAGGAAGAGAACCTGCCACTGAACCACGCAGCCTTTACGATGCCGTCTTCGGTAGTGTCGGAAAACAGATCTTTCACCGTAAGCTCCGGGTATGATGTCTTTCGCCAGAACCAGAAGCCTTTGCGTACGATCCGGTACGTGAAGATGTCTGCGAGGTAGAGCTCATGATTGCGTACAGCCCATTTTCCTGCATAGCCGCGGTTCTCTGCGGTGGACAGCAGCGTGAGGTTCCACTGCTTTGCTGCGCTGGTGTCTTCGGAAAAATAGAATTCGAGTGGGTAAAATTCTTCCTGGATATACAGCTTTTCATCACCGACTTTGAGGATCTCACAGGATTGCTGGGTCATGGGAACAGGTAGCTTCTTATGTCAAGATACAAATTAAGAAGGGATTGGGGCTTAGGGCTTAGGGATTGGGGGCTTGGGGCTTGGCATAACAACATCGCGTTTCGTAAGCCAGGTTCTGCATTTCCCAATGACTAATGACCATTGACTGTTGATCATTACCGAATGCCTAAGCCCCAGGCCCTAATCCATAATCCGTGTTTTACATGCGGGACAGTCGGCAGGTCCGAGGTTTCATCAAAAAGAAACTTGCTATGGGTTGAATCGTCACTCCGTAATTATTCCGATCGGAGGGATGAAACGGGATTCACCAACGAAGCTTTTATGGTCTGAAAGCTCACGGTCAAAACCGTAATCACCACGGCTATGCCGCTTACGATCAGAAACATCCAGGGAGAGATATGGGTTCGGTATTCATACGTGCTTAACCATTGTTCGAGAAAATACCACGTAACCGGAATTCCGATCGCGCATCCTGCCATCACCAGCAAAACGAATTCTGTCGAGAGCATTTTCCAGAGGTTGCCAACCGAAGCACCCAAAATTTTCCGGATACCGATTTCCTTTCGTCTCTGCTCGGCAACAAACGAGGCCATTCCAAAAAGTCCCATGCAACTGATGAAGATGGCGAGTGATGCAAAAATAGAAGCCAGCTTCCCGATACGTACCTCACTTGCAAATTTGAGTGCGTATTCCGTGTCAGCAAATTTGTATTCGAACGGTACAGCCGGAAGTACGTTGTGAAATACTTTTTCA
>DASXWH010000254.1:0-14629 GCA_036503775.1 Ohtaekwangia sp. | reverse complement strand
CGGCTTTTTTTGCCCAGCAGGTTTTTATGTTCCTCTTCATAGCAAAACTGTACCTCACTGATGGGTAACAGATATTTGTTGTCGGATACTTTCACGACCAGTGTATCCAGGATGGTCAGTGTGAGGGGTAACCGAAGGGTGAAAATAGAACCTAATCCTTTTTCCGTACTAACTTCAATATCACCGCGGATAGCCGTAATATCTTTTTTCACCACGTCCATTCCAACACCGCGACCGCTTACCGTGGTAACCTGCTCCGCGGTTGAGAAGCCGGGAGTCATCATGATATTCAACAATTCTTTTTCGGAGTATGTCTGGTTTTTGCTGAGCAGACCTTTTTCAATTCCCTTTGCCCGTATTTTATCAAAATCAATTCCATTGCCATCATCCTGTAATTGAATAAAAACGTGATCGCCACTGTTGTATGAATAGAATTTCAAAAGCCCTTTGCGGGGTTTGTTTCTGCGCTCACGTTCCTCTGGTTTTTCAATTCCATGGTCAATAGCGTTCCGGATGATATGCATTAAAGGAGCTTCCAGTGCATTGATCATACTGCGGTCAAGTTCTGTATCAAGGCCTTCTGTAATAAACTCAACTTCTTTCCCCAGCTCTTTTGAAACACTGCGGATCAGCCGCTGAAGTTTTACATTCAGGATATTCAGCGGAACCAGGCGGATATTAAATGCAGAATCACGAAGGCGAAGTGTTAATCGTTCAAGCTTCTCAAGGGCTTCACCCACTTCACGGTTCTTTGTGCCGCCCATCAGGTGATGGATCTCTGAGCGAAAGATAACAAGCTCACTCACGATGTTGATCAGTTGATCCAGCTTCTGCGTAGCGACACTTACATTTCCTGTCTTTTTTGATTTGCGGATGATCTTTAAGTCCTGATCCGATTCGGTTGATTCGTCATTCTCTGAAAGGATTTCCCGCTCTTCCGGAGTTTCAACCTCTTCGGTTATATCTGTTTCAAACAGATTGGGAATAAATCCGCTCAGCAGGTTTATCCTCTCCTGGATTTCATCTTCATTAAGCCGGATGTATTTCTGGTATTCTGCTGAACGGAATACTCCCGGGTCAGTGACTTCCAGAACTTTATATTCCGTTGGTTTCATGAACAGGAATACATCCTGCACATTGTCAAAGCTTGTACTGGAAGCCAAAAGAATCTCAAACCAGGATTCAATTTCCTTATTGGCTAATTGTTTTTCGAAGGGCACACTTTCATTATGAATGATGAGTTCTGAAGAACCGAGCTCCTGAACTTCTTCGATGATGGCCTGAAAGTTTATGCCTCGCTTGCAGATCTGTTTTTCCGGAGTCAGCACAATGCTGAAAGCTGACGTTTTTGTTTTAACTGAAGCATGGCTGTTTTCGGCCATGCTGTTTCCTTCCTTTAATCCACCAATAGAGTCGATGATCTTGTCCACTTCTTTGCCGGCATCTTTTCCGTCAAGAAGGTCATTCAATACATCCACGGCATGAAGGGTCAGGTCAATTATAAAGTCATCCTGCTGACGAAGACCATCACGAATATCAGAGTAAACAAATTCAAGCTCATGCGAAAGCCTTTCAACATCGGTGAACCCGAACATACCCGCACTGCCTTTTAAGGTGTGGAGGTAACGGTATACCGTATTGATTTCTTCCGGATCGGCTGATCGCTGCTCGAATTGGAGTAATGATCCCTCAAGGCTTTTCAGCACTTGCTTTGCTTCCTCTATATATTCTTGTGTGAAGTCCATAAAATCAACGAAGTGCTTTTTTTACAATCTTGACAAAGTCCTGCGCGTCAAATGGTTTCTTGATAAAGGCCGTGATGTTTCCATCCAGCGCGCGCTGTATCTTCTCCTGACGTACCTCAGTGGTCAGCAATAAAATGGGAATGTAAGAGTAGGCATCCATGGCTCTTACCTTTTCTATTAACTCAGCGCCATTCATGTTGGGCATGTTAAAATCGGTGATCAGCAGGTCTACCGGGCGTCCGTCAAACAACCCGACTGCTTCACTTCCGTCAACAGCTTCCATAACGGTATAGCCTTCTTTTGCCAACGTGCTTACAATTATTTTACGGGAAACATTAAAATCTTCCGCTACTACGATGCTCTTGCTCATATGATATTATTTGGTTTGGGATTGATTCAGACAAACGATGTAAGCTCTTTTTCAAATACTTTTTCCGCATTCAGGATCATGTAAAAATCATTTTCAATTTTATACATGCCGTTCAGGGTCTGGGTATCGAACCCCATGCCTTCTAATGCAGGCGGAAGCATTTTGGAGTCCTGTATGGTGGTAACATTCAGTACATCATCTACCAGTGCTCCCACCTCAATGGTGTCTTCGTTGTGTTGCACTTCCAGTATGATGACCTTGGTTCGCTTGTTTATATCCGTTTCTCCGAGTTCGATTTTTTTAGCCAGGTCAACAACCGGTATAACGTTACCTTCCAGGCTTATGGCTCCGGCAACAAAGGCCGGAGCTTTTGGTATTTTCATCAATTTCTGCAGGCTGATCACACGCAATACATTGTCTACATTAATGCCGAACAATTCTTTGCTTAGTGAAAACAGCAGGCATGGCGTTTCATTTTTCATAGTCGGTTCAGTTATGCGTTAGCCTTATGCCTTTGAAGAACCATTTAACTCTTCGGTTCCATTCTTACTGTCAGCGAATTTTTCAGTAAAGTCATTGTCGTCTGCATCAAAATCTTCCAGGCGAATAGACGGGCCGCCAAATTCATCTATGGAAATGGACTTTCCGGTTTTACGTGGAGCAGGTTTTACTTCTGTTGCTGCGGTTTGTTTTTCTTTTCCATTGGTATGGCCATTGGTGTCGTCAGTTTCATCCAGGATTGATTTCAGTTGCTCAATCTGATTAATGATCCGTTCACGCTGGTATGAAACTTCGTCTTTCTTATCCAGCTTGAAGAAGGAAATGGTTTCTTTAAGCTTAGCCGATTGGTTATTGAAGTTGGTAGAAGCAGATGCCAGTTCTTCTGAAGATGACGCATTCTGTTGTGTTACCTGGTTAAGCTGGGCCAACGCACTGTTGATCTGTTCTGCACCTGAACGTTGTTCAGCACTGGAAGAAGAGATCTCACGAACGAGGTTGAATGACTTCTGAACATCGGGAGCCAGCTCATCCAGTAAGTGACCTGAGTTCTCAGCATCGCGGATCGTGCTCTTGGAAAGTTCAATGATCTCTACGGCAGAGCTCTGACTTCTTTCGGCCAGTTTGCGTACTTCATTGGCTACTACCGCAAAACCTTTTCCATGTTCACCAGCTCGTGCAGCTTCCACAGCAGCGTTGATGGCGAGGAGATTGGTTTGATCGGCCAGTTCATTGATGATCTCAATCTTTTCCGTAATGTCACGTATCGACTGAAATGCTGTGCTGGTTGCTTCACGAACCACTTTCATTTTCTCGGCAGCACCTTTGGTCATTTGCTCAGCCTGTGATGCATTGTCTGCATTCTGATTGATGTTACTTACCATTTGTTCCACGGAAGAGGAGATCTCTTCGAGTGAGCTGGCTTGTTCTGTAGCACCACCGGCTACTACCTGTGAGCTCTTGCTGATTTCATATGATCCGAAAGATATTTCTTCAGCACCTTTAGTAATGTCAAGGACGATTTCCGTGAGCTTGCGGATCATGTTCTTAAGCGCGTTGTCAAGCTGGCCATCTTTCAATTTGGTTTTTGCTGCCTGTTGAGCACTGAACAGTTTACCTCTGGAAACCAGGTTGGCAACATCCACGCTGTCGTTCAGGCTGCTGATCAGATCATTTACGGAACGCTGAGTGTCGCCAAGTTCATCGGTAGTTTTTACTTCCAGCGGAGGAGGGATGATCCCTTCTGATAATTTAACCGCAGCTTCGCGGATAGACAGGATATTGGATGTAAGGCGATTCGAGAATGCAATAGCCAGCACAATACCCAGGATTAATTCAATAATAAATACCAGTGCAAAGGTGAGAATGGTCTGAAAAATAATTTCTGCTGACCTGGCTTCTACAATCTGTTCCAGTTTGTCTAACGCAGGTTCGATCTTGTGAATGTTTGAACGCATCTCGCCCATCAACCCACTGGTCTCATCAAAACCGATAGCTTCTTCTATACTTACTACCTCATTGAATTTCGCTTCATAGGTTGTAAGCTTATCTTTGATAGCGGTTGCCCTGGAACCGTTTCCTAACTCTGATTCGAACTTTTCAATTTCCGCATGAAATTTCTTTACGGTTTCTAAATCCTTGCGAAGGAAGAAATCTTTTTCATGCCTGCGCATGGTCAGGAGTCTTACCTGGTCAATTTCAAATTCAGAATGTTCAACACCATGAATGGCTTTGCGCAGTTCACCCTCCAGGCCATAATCCAGGTATCCGCGTTTCAGGTAGGCAGCTACAACTTTATTGAAGGTGGTATGGTATCCACCGATATTCTTCTGGAGTGCAACCAGATCTTCCTCAATGCTCAGATCATCAGACCAACCGCTTTCCAGCAATGCATTGATCAATGAATCTTCATCGTGAACAAAGCCATCAATCGCTTTGGCATACTTGCTGTTGCCGGATTGCATAAATGCTTCGTTTGTTATTTCCCGCATCAGAAAATCCTTTTCAGCTTTCCGCATCTTGAGGACCACTTCATTGATATTCTTGAAGTTTTCTTTTACGGATCCGATCTCCTGTATACGGTTAATGGAGTAGTAGCCCCATCCGGCCAGAATACTGGACAGGATAAGTACCACACCAAAGGCAAGGAGTAATTTTCCTTTAATCTTGTTTAATTGAATGATTTTCATGTTCGTTTTAGTTTATCTCCAGGTCAGTTTTAGTATTCAGTGCGAGTGCTCTTTCAATGATTTCAAAGAAGGCTTCCGATCGGTATGGTTTTTTGATCCACGCGAAAAGGCCTGCCTCTTTTGCGGCTTCTATTTTTTGAATATTGGATTCCGTGGTGAGAAAAATTACGGGCAGGTCATTTGTGCCGGGATTTGATTTTATCTTTTTGAGCAGATCGAATCCGGTTCCATCGGGCATGTTATAGTCTGTTAAAATCAGACTGATGCCATCGGTTTCATCGGTAATTATTTTATAGGCTTCAGTACCATTGGCGGCACCCATCGTGTGATAACCTCTCCGTTCCAGCGTTGCGCGCACAAAGCTCCGGATGGTAGCAAAGTCATCTACGACTAAAATCCTTTTACTCATGGCCGTTTAAAAATTGATAGTCAAATGTAATTTGGACCCGGAGCCGGGGGGAGCGGTAACCTATAATTGGCGGCAATGAATGATTAAATGGAAATGTCCGTGTCCGTGATCAGAGAATCCTGATTTTTAGTACGATTATGGAATATGTACTACCAGGCTGATCCTTAATGAAATAGGTGGAATGTGGGAATGTGTATGCCCTGGGTTCGCAATGGAAAGCTTAGTTCCCACGGTTTGTTCTTCCGTGTAAGTGGTAGGGAGAGCCTTTTCTAATGGGTATTGATCCTTTCCAGGAAGGCTTCTTTTTTACGCCTTGACACATCGATGGAGTTATTATCACTCATAACCACGTAGCCACCTTCACCGCGGACGTAACTCTTTATGTAATTCAGATTGATGAGGTAAGAGTGATGTACCCGGAAAAAATTCAGCGCGCTGAGAATATCATCATATTCTTTCAGGGGCCTGCTGATCAGGTGCTTTGTTTTATCCTCCATAAAAAATTCGGTATAGCTTCCGGAAGCCTTGCAATAGAGAATAGAACTTGTCTGGATGAAAACCAGGCCATCAGAGGAAGGAAGAGCCAGTTTGTATTTTTCCGCATTGCCGGTCTGAAGATTCTGAAGAAGGTGCTTCACCTGGTCGGTAAAATCTGATTTTCGCTTCTTTTCAATTTTGACAAGTGCTTTCTGGAGGTCATCCACATCGATGGGTTTCAACAGGTAATCGATAGCTGAAAATTTAATGGCCTGCAGGGCATATTCAGAATAGGCCGTGGTGAACACTACCTCAAAATCAATTTCATCAAATGATGACAGCAGATCGAACCCGGTCTCGGACTGCATCTGTACGTCCAGAAAAACTACGTCAGGCTTGAATTCGATAATAGCCTGACGGGCAGCGGCTACATTCTGGCAGGTTGCCAGTACTTCAACTCCCTCACAAAAGGTGATGAGAATCTTTTTCAGACTCTCCTGACATTTCACTTCGTCATCAACGATTATACTTTTTATCATAGCCCTATGAATTTACAAATTTCGCCTAACAGAAAACTACTCGCTGACCCAAATTTTTACTTTGGTTCCGCTGGCCACCCCACCTTCCTCTAAATCAATAATTTCCAGCGCTACGTTTCGCTGTGCATTGATCAGTTTCAGTCTTTCTTCAGTCAGTGTTGTGCCATAGGATTGGTACCCCTGCTTACTTTTTTTCTTTATCTGTCCAGCTGCCTTTCGCCCAATCCCGTTGTCTTCAATTTCAAACAAGAGGCCGCCTGAAGTTTCCTGTACATCGATTTTAAGTTTTCCTCCTTCCCTATTCCGGTTTACGATGCCATGAAGAATGGCATTCTCTACGTAGGGCTGAATCAGCATAGAAGGCATTTCAATATTCTCAATATCCAGATCAGGTGGGATGTTCAACTCGAATTCAAACCTGTTTTCAAACCGCATTTGTTCCAGGTATACATAATGGCGCAGCATCTGAAATTCTTCAGCCAGATTTACCCGTGTATTAACGGAGTTGTTGAGGATAGCGCGGATCAGCTTGGAAAATGTGGAGAGGTAGTTGACAGCCTTGCGTTGATCATTCTCCATGATATAGTATTGAATGGAATTCAACGTATTAAATATGAAATGCGGATTCATCGCGGCACGCAGAGCCATAAGCTTCAGATCGCCTATTTGTTTCTGAGCCAGCTGGAGATCGCGTTCTTTCTTTCTGTCCTCGGTTGTATCTTCAGAAAAAATGGAAGCTCCTGTTACGGTTTGATAATCGATAATCGGATTTAAGGAGAATTTAAAACTCCTGCCCGCGTGCACCTCTTCAATCTCAAAAGACTCACCTGCAAGGGCGCGTTCATAGTGTTCAACCCATCGCTGATCAAATACTTCTGCCTGGATACCTTGCTGGTATAATGTATTCAAAGTTTGTCCGATCTGAACATCAACTCCGAATTGTTCACGGATGTATTTTTTGAAAGGCTGGTTGATATGCTGCAATTCAAACCTGTCGTTGATGGACCAGACAAAGAATGTGGTATTATTGATTGTAGCATTCAGACTGGCTTCCGATTTCTTCAGCGCTTCCTTTTCATTTTTCCGTGACAGGTATAACCGGATCATTTCCGCGAGCATATTAATAAGGTCACGTTCTTCTGCCAGGAAAGGCCCCTCCACTTCAGGTGGTTTGTCTTCCAGGTAAATTACCTGTATCACTCCGGTCAGACCATGAGGCGTTTGAAAGGTAGCTTCCTGGCAAAGGGATACCGGAAAATAATTGGGCGTGCAGAACTCGTCCTTTCCCAGGGTAATGCGTGCCGCTGTGATGTCAGGATACTGCCAGCCTGGAGGAAGAATCATAACGAGCTCATGAAGTACATCGGCAACAGATTTTTCTTCGTTTTGTAAGATCTGACTGGCACTATAAAGTGTATGCAGCTCTTTAATGCGTTCGTTCAGTAAATACCGTGCGCGATCTTTTTCAGCCTCCGCTACTTTTCGGTCTGTTATATCGCGTGCAATCCGTGATGCTCCGATGATTTTTCCATGCGTATTCCGTATCGGAGAAATGGTTAATGAAACATTGATGAGGCTACCATCCTTTTTAACTCGTTGCGTTTCATGATGATCGATGGACTTTCCTTCATCTATCTGGCTCTGAACATACTCATCTTCACTCAGGCGATTGGATGGAATAAGGAATGTGATGGGTTTGCCCAGTACATCCTGAGCGGAATAGCCGAATAGCTTTTCAGCTCCTGCGTTCCACGAAGTGATCCGGCCATCGGGCCCATTGCTGATGATAGCCTCTTCGGATGAGTTAACCAGTGAGGCGAGAAAGGATTGCTGTTCTTCCAGTTTTTTCCTTTCCGTAATATCGATAAGGGTGCCGATTACCGCAGCCTTTCCTTCCTGCAGCGTTCGCGTTCCGAAAGCTTCAACCCAAACTACCTGCTGATTCTTTTTTATGCCTTTCAACTCATAGCGAATGCTTTCCTTTTCGCCCAGTAATCGTTGCCGTAAGTTCTCGTTGACAAGGGATTGATCATCGGGGTGCACGATTATACTGATGGGGGCATTGCGGAGTTCTTCCTGCCGATAGCCAAAGATCTCAGCAAAGGTTGGGTTCACATAGGTAAATGTGTTGTCGCGGATAATATAGACTCCGGCCAGTGAACGCTCAACCAGGTTTCTGAATTTGGATTCTGCCTCGCGCAATTCCTGTTCGATCTTCTTTCGCAGCGAAACATCCCGGACGATCGACAGGATTCTGCTTCCGTCTATTTTTTTTACACTGGCTTCTGTCTCAATGGGAAGACCACTTTTATGACGAAGGATTCTTTCCCGAAGGAAGTATTCTCCCTCAGCCATATTGTAATTTACCGGATAGACTTTTAGTTGCTGCTGATCGACAATATCCGTGATCTTCCGTGATAATAATTCATCACGTGAATACCCCAGCAACCGGGTGGCGGATGAATTGAAGTCTATGATCTCACCGGTGTCTTTCGTGATAAATATAGAATCAGAAGCCTGTTCAAAGAGTGTGAGGTATTCGCGCTCACGCTGAGCAAGTTTTTGGGCCGACTGTTCCTGAAGCTGTTGATTTTTTTGCTGTATCTCACCGATCAGTTTTTCATTCAGTCTATCCCCCGATTCAATCAAAGTTTTCAGCGAAAGACAAATTGAACTGATGATAGCATACGACACCGAAGACCGGATGGGTGTAAACATATATCCCAGATCAGTGACCCCCTTCTGGCTGTATGCAACACCAAGGAACTCCAGTATCGAATCGCAGAAAATTACAGACACAATTCCGGGGAAGACCCCCAATATTAGCAGCACGAAATTTCTGGGCTCAAATAATAAATAAGGTATGCAACCAAAAGCCAGTAAATAAAAGCGAAGGCCATCGTAGGAACTTGCATAAACATGCTCTGCCTCTTGCATCCCGGATGTCATATACCATATTAACAACACCGGAGGCAACCAACACAGGTACATTCGGCTCAGGTTGGGCAACGAAAATTTATTGAGAAGAATAGGCACCAGAAAAACAAGTATCCCAACAACGCACTCTACTGCTCCCGACAGATTCCGGTTTTGTGGAATGATAGTGTACAAGGCAAGAATGGCGGTTGCCAGTATGATGGCTGTATAGTTAGCCAGTAGAATGGCCCGCTTCTTTTGCGGGTGGTCATCTGGTCTGATACCGCTTTGAAGCAATGAATGGAAAACACTCTTCACGTTTCTTTCCGGGTTAAGCGTGGCGGGGAATTAAAAATACGGAAACCAGACTAAAGATGAGGCGTGGTTCTCAGCTGATTTCCATGTAAATTCTAAAGCGATATGTTTTCACAGGGTATATGCGGTGAAAGTTTAAGAGCGGACAACAGTTGTTGTTAATGTCGCTAACGTGTTCGGAGCTGGCAATGAAATTTGCCAGTGGAGCTTCTCTAACTGATATGGTTAAAATAGATAAAACTGAAACTGTTTTTTTGCCGTATTATTAAGAGTTTTGATAGAGTAAACCTTGTTAACCCCTCACACTTTGAAAAGAGATTTACTATTTGCCTATGTAGCACTTGCTGCCATCTGTCTGATCTGGGGAACTACCTATCTGGTGATCCGCATTGCCGTAGTGGATTTCCCTCCTTTCCTGTTTGTGGCTATTCGCCAGGTACTGGCCGGGCTTCTGCTGGTTGGTTTTATGCTTCTTGTACTCAAAGAGAAGCTCCCGTCACGCGCATTTATCTTCCGTCAGGCTATTGCCGGATTTTTTATGATCTCGCTGGGTAATGGTTTGGTCGCGTGGGCTGAAGTACACATTCCCAGTGGTGTTGCTGCGGTGATCTGTTCCCTCATGCCAGTCATGGTAATCCTTATCAACCTCACCATCAATCAGGACGAACGTCCCACCATACCTATTGTTCTGGGTGTGGCGATCGGATTGATCGGTATCATACTGATCTTCAGTGAGCACCTGGCTGAATTCGCGAAGATGGAATACATACTTGGTGTTATCGTTACGTGTATCGGTGTGATCAGCTGGGCCGGAGGAAGTATCTGGTTAAAAAAACAAAGCGCGAATTCAAATCCGTTTCTGAATGCCGGCCTGCAGATGTTTTTCGGTGGCGTCTGGCTTTTCCCGATGTCACTGATCTTTGATGACCTGAGCTCGGTATCGTGGACAGTACAATCTTTCTACTCGCTCATATACCTGGTTATTTTCGGATCGATCACGGCTTATGCCTGTTACTCCTACATACTTCGGAAACTACCGATGACCATCGTATCACTTTATGCCTACATCAACCCGATTGTCGCGGTGATCCTGGGATGGATTGTACTCGGTGAAAAGCTGAACCTGAAAATAGGTGTAGCCATTCTGCTTACCGTAGCCGGAATTTATATTGTTAATCGGGGCTACCAGCTTCGTGATGCCTGGAGAGCTCAATTCAGCAGATAAGGTATGAGCTCCATATTATTTCATACAACCGACTGGAGTACTATACCCACTTCAGAACATCAGGGCGAAAGTGGTGTAGCCTATTGTCGTGCCCTGCAATATGATGGTCTTCGTATCCGGCTGGTAGAATATTCTGCAGGCTATACTGCGGATCATTGGTGTAAGGCAGGTCACATGGTGTATTGCCTTGAAGGCGAAATGGTATCCGAGCTTGCCGATGGAAGAACCTTCAGGCTTTCCAAAGGTATGAGTTACCTCGTGTCTGATAACGCCAGCATGCACCGTTCACATTCCAAAGAAGGAGTCAAACTGCTGATTGTCGATGGACAGTTTCTTCATACGAAAAAAGAAAATGTATTTAACCCATGGAAGATCTGATACAAACCCATGTACATATTCAGGAGGCCCGCACCGCAGAAGATATTCAGAAGTGCTGGGATGTAATGCATGCACTGCGTCCACACCTGAAGCAGGAAGTGTTTGTCGATACCGTACGTGAAATGTTTGAGGAAGGCTATAAGCTGGCCTTCATTGAACAGCAGGGTAAAGCGGTATCAGCAGTAGGGTATCGGTTTCAGAATTTTCTCTACAACGGCAAACACATTTATATCGATGATCTGTCAACCCTTTCTGAGTATCGCGGACATGGCTATGCCGGAAAACTCCTGGACTATGTTTCAGAACTCGCCCGGAAGAAAGGGCTGAAAAAAGTTTCTCTCGATTCAGGACATCAGCGTTTCACAGCGCATCGCCTTTACCTGAACAAGGGATATATCATCACCTCGCACCACTTCGAGTGTAACCTGTCATGACCGAAAGTAAAACCACCATAGAGATCCTGGATTTTCAGCAACATCACCAACCCTGGTTTGAAAAGTTTAACCGGGCGTGGATAGAAAAATATTTCTGGATGGAACCTATCGATGTTCAGGTGCTGCAATATCCGGACGAACATATTCTGAAGAAAGGTGGTAAAATATTGATGGCTTCTTACCTGGGAGAAATTGCCGGAACGGTAGCCCTCAAATATGCAGAGCCGGGTGTATATGAGTTCACCAAAATGGCTGTGGACGAAAAACTACGGGGACAAAAAATTGGCTGGACATTATCTGAAGCGGCTATTCAGCAGGCACGAAATCTCGGTGCCTATAAAATTATTCTGTACTCGAGCACCCTGTTAAAAAATGCCATAGCCATGTACCGGAAGCTTGGCTTTAAGGAAGTTCCGGTAGATGGTCCATACAAACGGAGTGACATCAAGATGGAACTTATGCTGGATGGTACTGCAAATCCATTTGACCTTCGCAAAGCCAACGCGGGTGATCTGGACGATCTGCTCGCACTCAGCATGAAAACGTTTCAGGATACCTTCGGTGAACACAATACAACTGAAAATATGAAGTTGTATATGGAGAAGGGTTTTTCACGCGATCGGATCAAAAGGGAATTTGAAGCTGAGAACTCCGTTTTCTTTCTCGCTTTTGATCACGCAAAACTGGTTGGATACGCCCGGGTACGAAAAGAAAAAATACCGGAAGGGTTATCCTCTTCAAATGCCCTGGAAATAGAACGCATTTACTCACGGAAAGAATATTTCGGAAAAGGGTTAGGTCAAAAACTGCTGCATGCCTGTGTTCATCATGCACGCAAAAGCGGTTACGATACGATCTGGCTTGGCGTGTGGGAGCATAACCCGAGAGCTGTTGCGTTTTATGAGAAATCGGGATTTAAAAAATTCAATGAACATACCTTTGTGTTGGGCACCGATCCTCAAACGGATTGGTTAATGAAAAAATCACTATGAGCGAAATACGTTTCCGACATGCTATACTGGGAGATCTTCCCGTCATTGTTGATATCTACAATTCAACCGTGGCGGGCCGAATGGTTACGGCCGATACTGAACCGGTTTCTGTGCAGAGCAAGATCAACTGGTTCAACGAGCATTCACCGGATCACAGACCGTTGTGGATGCTGGAAGATGCATATGAGAATACCCTTGGCTGGGTAAGTATTCAGTCGTTCTATGGAAGACCTGCCTACAACGGCACCACAGAGATCAGCATTTACCTTGATCCCGGCTTCAGAGGAAAGGGGCTCGGTAAAAAAGTATTATCGATGGCCATAGAGAAGTGTCGGGCATTAGGTATTCAAACCTTGCTGGGATTCATCTTCGAACACAACGAACCGAGCGTGAGGTTATTTAAGCAAGCAGGTTTTGAGCAATGGGCATTGTTCCCCAATGTAGCCGTGCTTGATGGTGTCGAACGAAGCCTCGTCATTTTAGGAAAACGAATTCTGAAATAATCATTCTATGGTAGTAGATGTTTTACGGAAAGTTATCAGTCGCGATCTGCTCAAGCTGAAACAGGAGCTCGAGCTTTACAAGAACGAAGCGAACATCTGGCGGGTTGAAAAAGACATTATCAATCCCGCTGGCAACCTGTGTCTTCATCTGGTAGGAAATCTGAATACCTATTTCGGTACGGTATTAGGAAATACCGGATATGTACGAAACCGCGATCTCGAATTCTCACAAAAAGGTGTTTCCCGTAAAGAACTCATCCGGAAAACTGAAGACGCCATTCAGGTAGTTGATAAGGTGTTATCACAAATGACGGATGATGATCTGAAAAAAGATTATCCGCTGGAATACAATAATGAAATTGTCACCTCCGAATATTTCCTTATTCACTTGTCCATTCACCTGGGCTATCACCTCGGCCAGGTAAACTATCACCGCAGACTACTGGACAACTAACCCCAAGACCCATGAAAAAAATCACCCTTGTAGCCTTTGACAAGTTTACGGACATCGATGTGTTCCTCGCCTGGGATCTCTTCAATCGTGTGGCAATAAAAAACAAAGACTGGAGTGTGAAAATTGTTGGCACATCGCAACGGCATGTTTCGGTTACCGGAATTCCGATTCCCACGCATGGTATCATTGAAATGTGCAACACGGCTGACGTAGTATTCTTCGCGAGCGGCCCGGGTACACGGACCCTGATGAAAGATGAATCATACCTGAAACGCTTTCAGCTGAATCCGGAAAATCAGATCATCTGTTCGATGTGTTCAGGATCTTTGATCCTCGGTGCGTTGGGGTTGCTCAACGGAATTACCGCGACTACCTATCCCACCGCTATCAAAGAATTGCAGGGATTGGGTGTAACATTTGAAGACAAGCCACTTGTAGTACATGGCAATATTGCTACGGCAGCGGGGTGTCTTGCCGGTGTAGACCTGGTTGCGTGGGTAATTGAAAAGCTGCTGGGTGCTGAAGCCAGTGAAGAAGTGATTGCTTCGGTTCAGCCCATCGGAAAAGGTTTAGCGTGTATTTATTAAAAGAAAAATGAATAAGGTTTTACAACAGGATACCCAATCCCTCGATAGTATTTTGAGTCTCACAAAAGAGATCGCAGATCAATACTATACCCAGAAGGAGTCGTTACCGCCAAGCCGTTTATTCAAAGACAGTACCTTTCCGGATCTGCCTCAGCAGGGAGCTGGTGCAATTGACGTACTTCGTCATTTTCAGAAACACTATGCGGATGAAATGGCGAACAGTGCAGGGCCCAGGTATTTTGGTTTTGTAACAGGGGGCTCTACGCCAGCCTCCGTTGCGGGTGACTGGCTGGTGAGTGTCTATGATCAGGTGATGTCGGGCAGTAATGATTCAGCGGCACACTTTATTGAGCGGCAGGCGATTCATTTTCTGAAACAGCTTTTCGGCTTGGATACAGAATATCATGGTGTATTTGTTACGGGTGCAACCATGTCAAACTTTGTGAGCTTGGCTACGGCCCGTCAATGGATCGGTGAGCAGCATGGATTTGATTTCAGTGAAGAGGGTTTGTTTGGTTCACCGGAAATAAAAGTAATCAGCGCTTCGCCTCACTCGAGTATTCTGAAGAGTTTGTCAATGCTGGGCCTGGGTAGAAAG
>DASXWH010000253.1:0-5352 GCA_036503775.1 Ohtaekwangia sp. | reverse complement strand
TTGGCAGAAGCGGTGATCATATACCATCCCAGTTTCGGCACTTCCCGTTCATACGAACCATTGGTTGCATCCAGTTTAAAATTCGTACGCTTGTCGCTCTTCAGGCTGATATCCAGTTTGGCGGGAAGAAGCTGATCTGTTTTCTTGTCGTATACATTACCGCTCACAATAAGCTTTTTAGCAACAGGCTGTAGCGGAATCTCAACCACGATGGTTGTATCACTGTTGATGCGTGGAACTTTAAAGGTTTGTTCTTTTGGTAAAAATCCGGCAAGTGATGCATTCACTTTAAACTCCGTTATCTCCGGCCACTTGGTTTTGAATTCTCCGGTGGCGGTTGCTTCTTGTTTTAAAGGCTCTTTGTCTTTTATGGTCAGTACTACATCAGCCTGCAAGGGATCCTGTGTTTTTTCATTGATGACAGTACCAATAACCGAAACGCTGAAGGTCTTCGGAACAAGTGTGTAGAGATCAAGCTGTGCACCTTCCAGCGCCTTGTTGGCGCGACTGGTAAATACATTTCCGTTTTTATCGATGGTGAAATAAAAATCAAGAGCTGAAGTATTGATAGGCTTGCCCATGTTGATGGGTTCTGACCAGTTCATCCAGGTATCATCGAGCCGTGTGCTGCGATAAATATCCACACCACCCTGGCGACCCGGAGACTGACGTGCACTACCAAAGTAAAGCGTGGTTTGATCGGGGCTGATAAATGGTCCTACCTCATCCGTTGTGGTGCTGAGTTTTAATTTTTCCGGACGGGTATACGAAACACCCGAAACCAAATGACTTTCATACAGGTCACTCAACTCACTGCCATCTTTTTCGCTGAAGTAAAGAATGATATGTTTTTTATCCACTGACATGGAGGCACCATAGAATCTTCCCTTATTCATGGACTTGAAATCTTTTACATCGATCTCACTCAATGATCCACCGGTGGTAGCAATGGAAAATCCTTTCTCGCCTTTACTCTTACCTCCGCGGATAAACAGACTTCCGTCATCAAATACCGTAAAGACCTGATTGGAGGGATGAATATTGAATGGCGAATTCAGGTGCTGGGCCTGGCTCCATGCTCCGTTAGCATCTTTCTTGGAAACCCAGATATCCTGCGTGTCATGATCCTGAACAAAGAAGTATAATGTATTGCCGTCCGGTGAAACCACAGGAGCTGCTTCATGCCGAAATGTATTCACGGTTTTATCCATCTTCACCAGTTCATACCGGTTGCCTGACGGCTGGGCAAAAACAGAAACTACCGAGGAGATAAACAACAACAGAACAGATGCTTTCATGCAGGTTAGGTTTTAAAGTCAACAGGGTAAAGTTAAGACATTAGAAACAATGGTGGTAAACAAAAAAACCGGGTTTACCCCGGTTTTGTCGATCAAAAGACCCTTTACATAATTTCACCACAGACCTCGGCCGCTCATGATAATCATAGCGACAATAATGACAAGGGCAAGCGTGTTGAAAATAAAGAGCTTTTTGAATTTCGCAGCATCCGTTGTTGCGCGTTTGGTGGTAGACCAGCCTGCTGTAATAAGTCCAATGGCAACCAGCATTGCAAAGATATGCTCTACGGTCCAGTAGCGGTAGGTCGTCATGGTGTCAGGTCCAAATTGAACGGCAGGGCTCACAAAGTATAGTATCAACCCAACAATAAGCTGGGTATGTGTGCATATGAGCAGGAACAAAGCAATTTTTACTTCGATCCGTTTGAATGGTGTTTTATTAATAAGCCCGAGCAAAGACCGGATAATCACAATGAGGAGAAGGATCAGAATGAAATACCTCAGGTAAGAGTGGGTGTCAAGTAATAATGGATACATAATCGGTTGAATTAAGCTTCAAATTAGTACAGCTTTCGGTAAGATTAAAACTTCTGTTGATGATAATCTCTATTTTTGCCTTCCTGACTTAGTTATGAAATCTCTCCTGATCGCAATCCTGCTGCTGAGTGCAATATCCTGTTTTGCACAACCAGACTCCTCCATAACTTACCCGCCCGATACCGTTAAAGTTGGTGCATATATAATCAGTGTCCACGACATCAACTTTCACGAAAAGGAATACACGATCCGGTTCTGGCTGTGGTTTGTATACGACAATGCGGATTTTGATTTTTCTAAACAACTGGATATCCCGAACGCAAAAGAAATAGAACCTCCGGAAATAATTCTGGACAGTATTGATGGAAAAGCCTGGGCCATCATGAAGATGAAATGCACCATGAAAGAAAACTGGGATGTGCATGACTTTCCTTTTGATCAGCAACATCTTCGTGTACAAATAGAAAACACGCTCTTTGACAAGCGAAGCCTCATCTTTGTTGCGGATACATCCGGTAGCCAGTTCGACCAGAAGGAAGCCATTGACGGATGGGCAATCAAAAACTTCACGGTTGAAAGCCGGGAGAATGATTATGAAACTGGCTTTGGGGATGACACCAATACGTACCAGGTATTTTCCACCTTTAATATAGAAATGGATATTGAGCGCGATGCCTGGGGATTGTTCCTGAAGATCTTCATCGGTATGTACATCGCCTTCCTTATTGCCATCATCAGTTTCACACCGCACCCATCTGAACTCGAACCACGGTTTGGTCTCCCTGTAGGTGGTCTGTTTGCTGCGGTTGGTAATAAATACATCATTGATTCGGTGCTACCGGAATCATCTTCCTTTACCCTGGTAGACACCTTACATGCCTTAACATTCTTTGCGGTATTCACTACACTGGTGGTTTCGGCCTTATCGCTGAAGTTGCACGACAATGGTAAAACAGAATTATCATTGCAGGTTAACCGTATTGGTTCACGGATCGTGGTAGGCGCTTACATTGTGCTGAATATTATTGCCGTGTTATTGGCGTTAGGTTGAATTACAGGTTTAAGGTTTAAAGCCTGCCTGCCGCAGGCAGGTCCAAAGTCGTCCTACCAAAGACAGGTTTAATATCGAAAGGATTAGTAGCATAATCGTAGGGATTAAAATTTTAAACCTTAAACTTTAAATATTGAACCTTAGACCTTGAACCTGCCTGCCGGCAGGCAGACTTTAAACATTAAACTAATACCCCATGAAAAAACTGATATTCATTTTATTCTTCGCCTGCAACTCAATGCTTGCATCAGCACAGTCATTGACCATGCTCTGGAAAACAGATACCTTGTTGCGAGTACCTGAATCTGTGTTGCTGGATTCAAAGAACAATGTGCTGTATGTTTCCTGCATTGATGGAAAGTCGGGAGAGAAAGATGGAAAAGGATATATAGCCAAGGTATCTCCCGATGGAAAGATCATCACCAACGAATGGGTAAGCGGACTTGATGCACCCAAAGGATTGGGCTTATATAAAAACAACCTGTATGTAGCAGACCTGACACGGGTGGTAACGATCGATATCACTACCGGTAAGATCACCAGTTCAGTTGAAGTTGAAGGTGCTCAGTTTCTCAATGATGTTACGGTAGACAGCAAAGGAAATGTGTACATCTCCGATTCAAACACCGGCAAGATCACCCGGCTGGCAAACGGAAAAGCAGAGCTCTTTTTTGAAAGCAAAGATTTCACCCGCATCAACGGGCTGCTGGCGCTGAAAGACGGATTGCGTGTAGCCGATTTCGGCAGCGGTGCATTCTATAATTTAAGCTGGGATAAAAAACTGGGCAAGGTAACCGATGTGGCCGCGGGATCTGATGGTATTGTAATGACTGGTAAAAACGAATTCATCATCTCCTGCTGGGCTGGTGAAGTCTATTTTGTTGCAGCGGATGGAAAAGTGACCAAACTGCTGGATACCAAAGACCAAAAGGTAAACAGTGCGGATGTAGACTATAACAGCAAATCCAAAACGCTCTATGTACCTACATTTTTTGCCAATAGTGTAGTTGCCTATACCTTTAACCGATAGAAGGATTTTCGTATCTTTCTCCGGTAAAAGCATATTTATGAATCCGAATACAATTGCTGCTGAACAGATTGCTGCCGAGCAGCAACGCTACATGGTAAAGGTCTATGGCTGGATGGGCCTGGGGTTAGTGATTACCGGTTTTATTGCCTGGTATACCGCTGGCTCAGAAGAACTGCTCAGCTTTATTTTTTCCAGCAGGTGGATGTTTTTCGGACTCATCATTTTAGAACTGGTTGCCGTAGGTATGCTGGTTGGCCTGATTAATAAAATGACGGCCAGTATGGCTACGCTGGTATTCCTGCTGTATGCCCTGCTGAACGGCCTCACCATGTCATTGATCTTTGTTGTTTACACAACCGAGTCCATCGCATCTACATTCTTTGTTACTGCGGCTACATTTGGCGTGATGAGTATCTACGGTTACTTCACCAAGACCGATCTTAGCCGCTGGGGCAATATCCTTTTTATGGGTGTGATCGGACTGATCATTGCATCGGTCGCCAATTTCTTCATGAAAAGTGAAATGCTGTACTGGATCACTACCTATGCAGGCGTGCTGATCTTTGTAGGACTGACCGCTTACGATACCCAGAAGATCAAAAACATGAACATCATTGGCAATGAAGGTTCAGACGAAGATCATAAAGAAGCGATCATGGGAGCGCTCACGCTTTACCTGGATTTTATAAACCTCTTCCTGTACCTGCTACGCATATTTGGCAGACGGAAATAGTAGAACAATAAACAAACGCTAAGCCCATGGTAACACTGTGGGCTTTACTGTCTAAGGGAACATTCAAAATCATTCATCAAAAAATTATGAAACGATTCGCATCATACATCTGGATCTGTATTGGCCTTTCACTTACGCATTGTTCAGATAAAAGCGGAAGTGATCCGGAGAAATTTGAAGGTACGGTAATTGAATCTGAAGTGCAGAAATTCGGAATTGACACCATCACGGATAAACTGGAAAATCCCTGGGGTATTGCTTTCCTTCCGGATAACAGAATACTGGTAACCGAACGCAAAGGCGAGATCAGAATTATTGAGAATGGAAAATTACTGGACGAAAAGATTGAAGGTGTACCGGCAGTCTTCGCGCAAGGTCAGGGCGGGTTGCTGGATATCAAACTGCATCCGGATTTCAGCAGTAATGGCTGGATCTACCTGACGTATTCCAAGCCCGGTGAAGGCGGTGCAGCTACCACGTTAGCCCGCACAAAATTATCCGGCAACGCCTTTACGGATTTTCAGGAATTGTTTTCCGCTCAACCGTATGTAAACTCTGATCTTCACTTTGGATCACGCGTTGTATTCGATGGAAAGGGAAATATCTTTTTGTCCTGTGGTGAACGGGGCACCAAGGAAAATGCGCAAACTCTGGAGAATCACCTCGGCAAGATCATCCGGCTTAAAGAAGATGGATCTGTTCC
>DASXWH010000252.1:0-14704 GCA_036503775.1 Ohtaekwangia sp. | reverse complement strand
CCGCGGGTCACGTTTGATCTCCTTCAGGCAGGCTCTTCCATTCATTACCGGCATGTTAATATCGAGCAGGATGAGATCCGGCAATATAAGTGAGGTGTCCAGAAAATCGAGAAGCTCCCGGCCGTTCGATACGTTGAGGCAGGTGCACGAGGAGTCCATGGCGCTTACCGTTTCAGTAAAAAACTGAAAGTCGTCAATGTCGTCTTCCGCGTAAAGGATTATCATTGACTCTATTCCCTTTAACCCTTGTGCCATAGAAAACGCAAACGATAATCCGGAGACGGAAATACGATATGGTGATTTTTTTTCTCAATTGGAGGAACTGATACTGCATTGGATTTGCTAATTCATCACAATATTTTAGCTCAGGTAGCAGCTTTGTTTTGACGACATCATGAGAACGAAAGGTATTTTTTTCGTTGTGTATAGAATGCCTGAATGATCTTACCCGGATTTTTCCATTCGAAAAGGTGAATGATCCACAACGTGATGCGGATTAGTCCGGATGGCCTGACCAGCGATTCGGCCAGCTTGCTGATCGTCTCACTTCGGCTTGCCATACAACGTTCATAATCAGATCCAGTCTTAGAAGCAAGATCCTCGGCAAAGCTCCAGGCACCATCACGGGCATTTGTGATGCTGAACTGTATCAGAATGGTGTCATTTTTTGCATGCAATCCAAAGAGCGACAACAGGGGAGAGATGCGGTTGATCTCCTGCAGTACTTCGAATGTCATGGCACCCAGTATGTCGTTGATGCTGTTAAAGTCTTTACGAATTTCGCGGATATCTGCCGCGCCTGTGGTCTCTACGGCAGCAATGCCCAGATCCAGATTGATATGCGCATTCATGCCCAGCAGCAAATGCTGCAGGACAAGCCGAGATCGTTTCGTTGAATTTTCGAATGTCACTTTCCAGGGAGCTGTGGGGGGTGTATGGTTTTGCCATAACGTTATCGCATGCAGGAACCGGTTTGCAAAGATCACATCGAAACGTTCCATACGTTCATTGTTCTCAAACTCCTTTTTCAGGATAGCATCGCGAACGCGTACGGTAACCTTGTGGTAGAGGCTGGCAAAATACCCGATACGGTCACTGGTGTTGGTGCATTCTGTGATCACACGCTCAAGTTGTGCGATGATTTCATCGATGGTTTCAGGTTCTTTATGCATAGGAGGTCAATTAATGTTCGGATATGAGAAGGCCTCGTGAAGGAGCATCATGATTAAAAAAAACCGGATGATGTACGTTCTGTTAGGATCGTATGAATTCAACGGTGGCTTATTCCTTTACGCCTACAAGCAGAAATAAAAAAAGGGGCAACACGTCCTGTCGTTCCGTTGTTCTTTTGCGAATCGCACAAATCTGATAGCCTGTTAAAGGTCGGATTTGGCCCACCTTTTTTCAGTCCATTAAAAGATATTGTTTCCGATAATGACAGCCGGATAGTAACCGGTCTTCCCGGTTCACTTCCCGTCAGTCACTCCAGCGAAACAATGTTATGCCTGATCGCATATCTCACAAGTTCTGCCGTATTGCGCAGCCCCAGCTTTTCAAGGATATTGGTTTTATGGGTTTCAACCGTTTTTATACTGATAAATAAAGTGTCTGCTACTTCCTGGTTAGTTTTTCCAAGCGCTACCTGCTCCAGCACTTCGCTTTCCCTTCGGCTCAGGCCTTCGGTTATTTTACGCTTCGGCTTTGTTCCGTCTTTTTCAGAGCGGTAATAATCTTCAAACACCAGGCTGGTGATGGCCTCATTAAAATACTTTTCACCCCTGCCTACCGCGTGAATAGCAGCCAGTAAAATAGTCTCATTTGCGTCTTTCGGTAAATAGCCATCAATGCCGCATTTAATGCCGGTGGAAATAAACTCCTTCTTAAGCTCTGAAGAGATAATGATAATACGCGTCCGGGGTGATCGCTCCTTGATCCAGCGTGTTGCCTCAAGCCCGGTCATTCCCTTCATCATGATATCCATCAGGATGATATCCGGAGAAAACGATTCAAACTGTTCAACGGCTTCTTCACCACTGCTCAGCGCTCCGACAACCTGGATCCCGGGCACTTCTTTTAGCATAGCCGCAAGACCGGCACGAAGCATGGCGTGGTCATCAACAAGAAGGATCTTTATTTCACTCATAAATACATTTAGAATCGCAGGTAAACGGTAAACGTAGTTTCTATACCTGGTATGCTCTGTACCGAAATTTCACCGCCCAGTGTGTCGACCGCCTTTCGCACAATAGAAAGTCCAAGACCGGTACCGGCAATGTTGGCTGTGTTGGAGCCACGGGTAAAAGGTTCAAATATTTTTTGTAGCTCAGCAGGAGCGATGCCTATACCAAAATCACGAACACAAATGCTTACCCCCATCGTGTCAGGTGTTGCCAGTACGTGGATCTCTTCCTTTCCGGGTGAGAATTTCATGGCATTGGTGAGCAGGTTTATAAAAATGTTCCGGAGAAGGCGTTCATCACTACGCACAATGATGGGTTGAACGGGTAACTCTGTCATGATCCGGTGTGAATGACGTGCATTGGCAGAAACTTCTTCCATGATGGTATTCAGAAAATCGATGAGGTTTATCGGGCTGATGGTAGCGGTAAGGGAATGGGTGTTGCGGCCGATGGTCAGCACGTCTTCCAGCAGCACATTCATATGTTCAACCTGCCGGTCTATGCTTTCAAGCTTCTGCGCTTCATCATTCTTTGATTGCGTTCCTGTTTTAAGTGTATGAACCGCTGAGCGTATCGCGGCCAGTGGAACACGGAACTCGTGTGAAGCAATGGATACAAAACGGTTTTTCATTTCGACCAGCTCTTTTTCTTTCCGGAGCGCTTCGCGAAGCTCGCGTGTACGGTCTTCCACTTTCTGCTCCAGCGAATACCGGTAATCGGAAAGCTCGGTAATATCCTGCCCCATGAACAATACACCAATCACATTTCCAGATGCATTAAGCCTTGGGGTCGCGTTAAGAAGAAGCGTGACCAAATGACCCTGGCGGGTGGTGATCCGCATCTCGAAACTGCTGACCGGGATTTGTTTTGAAACGGCCTGAAGTAAATTTTCCAGAAGCATGGCCTCGTTTTCACCTACCAGGCTGACGATCGGCTGAGCAAATACATCGGGTTTATCATAACCGGTAAGCCGTATGCTTTCCTGGTTCCATTCCGTAATATAGCCACTGGTATCTACGCCTACGATCACGGCATTGGCGTGCTCAATCAGGTTTTGCAGTTCACGCAGGAGCTCGTTGGTTTTGCGTTCAAATGTTTTTTGAGGTGTGATGTCGCGAGATACAATACAGATACTCGTCAGCTCTTTCGCTTCATCGAGCACAGGGCTATAGGTAACTTCAAAGAAATTAGGAATACCATCGGGAAGCTTGTATTCGGCCTCTGTGATCCGAGGTTTCTTTTTTTGGTTTACTTCCTCCAGGATAGTGGTGACAAGATCCCTGCGTGATGGAGAAATGATATCGAGCAGTGATTTCCCTTTTTGTAATGGATGGTTCAGGACGACTTTGTAATTTCCGGCAACTTCGTTAAAAAATAGAACTTCACCTTCCGGGTTGGTGATAACCATCCCTTCGGTCATGTGGTTCAATATGATAATATCGGTTTCGCTCATAGGTACTTTGCCGGAACCGGAAGTTCAAAACTGAATGTAGCGCCCTCATTGACTTTGCCTTCGCCCCAGATGTTGCCTCCGTGCTTGTGAACGATTCGCTGTGCAATGGAAAGGCCAACCCCGGTACCTTCAAACTCCGAGTTCTTATGCAGGCGCTGGAACACACCAAATAACTTATCAGCATACTCCATACTAAACCCTGCTCCATTGTCACGGACATAGTACACAACCTTGTTCCCTGAATTATAGGAGCCGATATCGATAACGGGCTTTTCAGTTTTGGATGAATACTTTACTGCGTTCGAGATCAGGTTTGTCCACACTTGCCTGAGTAAGGCCTGATCTCCAAACGCATTGGGTAACGGATTTATCCGCACTGCTGCCGTTAACGGGACAGCTTCGGATAATTCCCGCAGCACATCCTTGACTATGCTTTCCATATCATTGCATGTGCTCTGAAGGGCTTGCCGGCCCAGCCGGGAAAATTCCAGCAGATCATCAATCAGCGTATTCATCCGCAGGGCATTCTGACGAATAACCGAGATAATCTTCTTTCCGTCATCATCCATACGATTACCGTACTCGTCTTCCAGGATATCGGAGTAACCGATGAGTGCGCGCAGGGGCGCACGAAGATCATGTGATATCGAGTATGAGAATGCTTCAAGCTCCCTGTTTGCTGACTCGAGCTGAGCGGTCCGGTCTTTTACACGCTGCTCCAGCTCCATATACACGTTCACATTCTCCATGCTGACAGCCGTGATATCTGCCAGCGACTGGAGAAGCATCACTTCCTCTTCATTCGGTTTATGCAGATAACTCCAGTAATTTCCGATTGCGCCAATGGGCGACAGTGAACGGATCGGAACCATGGCGAGGCTTTTAACAAATGTAGGTTTATAGGCGTCAACCGGAATACGATCATCGGCATAGATGTCTTCAATCAGGGCTGCAGTCCGGTTAAGGATCACCCAGCCGCTGATGCAGCTCTTCATCGAAAAGCGGCTTCCCTTCCATAATGGAGATATGGCATCTTCATCGGCATAATAAACATTGTTGCCATCACGCAAAACAAACGTAGCACCGTCTGCACCGGTAAGTTTGCGCGCAACGGACCGGACTATCCGGATCACACTGTCAAGGTCACGTGCCAGGGATAGATCCTGAACGGTTTTCACCAATAGCTCGGTTCCACGGGATGAACTTGTCATGTTAAGGATTCTATTGTTAGGTATTTGATTTGATTCCAACGTTGGCCTCACATCCTTAACTGGATTTGGGTTTGGTAGGTAATTTTATTTTACAGACTGTGCCGATCCCCGGATGAGAATCCAGTCTGATCTCACCATCCAGCTTATGGAGGATCTCACGCGCGATATATAGCCCAAGTCCTGCTCCATCACTTTTTAATGTGCCCCGGAAGAACATATCGAATATCCGTGGTAACAGGGTTGAGTCGATCCCTATACCATTGTCCTCTATCGTTATGGATGTGATATCTTCCTGAAGCAGGATGTGAATATTCAGCTTGCATTCTTTCTTGTTTTCGTCACGGTACTGGATAGCGTTGCAGATCACATTCGAGAGCACAATACGGAGCCTGTAAGAATCTGAATACAGTATATAATCTCCGGCAACGGCAATTTGTTGCGTCACATGAGCAAACCCTTCACGGAATTTCAGGCCTTCCAGGCACTGGTGAATCAGCCCCGTCATAGCGATCGGTTCATTAACAACCTCACTGCGTGCGTTCCGTGAGTATTCCAGGATCTCCTTGATGGTATCATCCAGTTTGCGAACGCTGCGCTGCATCATGTCAAGGTAATCGTGAAAGAACCGGTCACGATTCTCATCTTCACGTTGAACAAGGTCGAGTAGTCCCATTACAGAGGCCAGGGGAGAACGTATATTATGCGATACACTATAGACAAAATTGTCAAGCTCCTGGTTGATCTTGACCAGCGCTTCAAACTGGCTTTTAAGTTCCTGATCGGATTGTTTTTGACGGAGAAGCTGCCTGCGATGCTGCAGTGCATTTTCAATTGCACGTGGAAGCCGCATCAGGTTTGACTTCAGGATGTAGTCATCGGCTCCCTGTTTCAGGCAACTCACGGCAAACTCCTCGGAAACAGAACCCGTTACGAGGATGAATGGAACACCCAGCTGTAACTGGTTATAGATCTTTAGCGCTTCAATGGAGTTGAACTGTGGCATGGAATGATCCGACAGGATCACATCAGGATGAAACTGCACCAAGGCTTCAGAAAACTCTTCGCGTGTGTCAACCCGCCTGAGCTCGTTCTGAATGCCGCTCTTCCTCAAAACATGCTGGACTAATCCAACATCCTCTTCGATGTCTTCCAGCATTAATATTTTAAGTTTTTTGTCCATAACAGTTTAATTAAACAACAGATGGACCGGACCGGGCATATCCTTAATAATCCAGCCTCATACTATAATATAATAACCTCCCCGCCTGTGATGTTGTCATCACGGCTGAACAGGTCGGTTTTTACTACTATATACTCGCGAAAGACCGGACTCCGCTGAAAGCGCCTGTGAACACAAGAAGGTCCGGTGATGGGCCTTGTATAAATTTATGAAAAAATAATAATAGTTACAGATTAGAATTTGATTAATGGCATGCTAGTTTGAACAGTATACTTTAATTGACCAGTAGTGCATGGGATAATACTGTACATCATCCCTGCTTTTCTTCCGCTCATAGAAATTAACACGGCCGGCCGGTCAATATTTGTAACTTTTAATGACAACTGTTGTACACGCCTGTTGCGCAAACAGATTGAAAGTCGTTCTCTCTATATTATATGTTTTCAAAATCCCCGATGTTATGACAGAACAACACGATGTTGAGATCCTTATCGTAGAAGATAATCCGTATGATGCTGAGCTTGCCATCCGTGCACTCCGCAAACAGAACATAGTAAACAAGATCATTCACCTCCCGGATGGGGCCGAGGCTGTAGACTTTATTTTCGGGAAGGGAAACTTTGCAACACGTGACATCACGTTCAAACCGAAAGTAATTTTCCTGGACCTGAAAATGCCCAAGCTCAACGGATTGGAAGTGCTGGACAAATTAAAATCGGATGCTGATGCACGCTCCATTCCGGTGGTTATCCTGACATCCTCAGCGGAAGATCCGGATGTGAAAAGAGCGTATGAACTTGGGGCCAACAGTTACATTGTTAAACCTGTTGAATTCGAAAACTTTGCGAAGATAATTTCTGAACTGGGATTGTACTGGCTGGTGATCAACCGGGCACAAACCTGATCACAGCTGTTCGATCTATAAAAACCGTTTGTATGTTAATATTCGCAAGTAGCGATCCGGATCGCCAGACTTTCTGGCGAAGGATCCGAAAAATCAGTTTGTTCTGTTTTTCTTTTAGTGTTGCCTCATGCGATTTGTATGCACAGGCTCAACAAGAATCAGCGGGGGGAAACCTCAAAAAGCTGAGCATCGAAGAGCTCATGGAAGTGGAAGTCACCTCGGTATCCAGGCAACCTGAAAAACTCACGGAAGTGGCCTCCGCTGTTCAGATCATCACGCAGGAAGATATTCACCGTTCAGGTGCTACGAGTATTCCGGAGGTACTTCGCTTATCACCGAATCTGCAGGTAGCACAGCTCAGTTCTCAACATTGGATCATCAGCGCACGTGGATTTAACGCAGGGTTCTCAAACAAGCTGCTTGTAATGATTGACGGGCGCACGGTATACTCTCCGCTTTTTGCCGGTGTGTTCTGGGATGCTCAGCAGGTTGTGCTGGAAGATGTTGAACGGATTGAAATCATCAGCGGGCCGGGGGCCACAGTATGGGGTGCCAATGCAGTGAACGGTGTGATCAACATCATCACAAAGCGTGCACGCGATACGCAAGGGCTCTTTGTCACCGCAGCAGCCGGGTCTTACCTTCGCGGTCAGTATGTTGCGCGCTACGGTGGACAGATCGGGTCACGCACGTACTATCGCGTTTTCGCGCAGCACAACAACCGGGATAATACATTCCGGTCCGATGGATCAGATAAGGATGACCGGTGGTATATCACACAGGCAGGATTTCGCATGGGAGTGGAAGCCTCGGAATCCAGCTCGTTTTCCATACAGGGAAATGTTTATTCCGGAACGGAAAAGACATTGCCTGAAGAGTCTGCTATTGATGGACAAAATATCATGGGTCGTTGGAATTATGCTTTCTCTGAAACCTCCGAGATGTCACTGCAACTGTACTTCGACCGGACCTGGCGAAGAGACATACCCAGCACGATAAGCGATGAACTTGAAACGTATGACCTGGATTTTCAGCATCATTTTAAATGGGGCAGCGTACAGCATGTAGTGTGGGGACTTGGCTATCGCCTGATGGAAGACAAAACGCAGAATGCAACACCGATTGTCGGCCTGGTGCCACAGGACCGGAATATGGACCTGTTCAGTAGTTTTATTCAGGACGAAATCAGAGTGGCCGATCCGTTGAAATTTATAATCGGTGCCAAGTTTCAGCACAATGAATTTTCCGGATTTGAAATACAGCCCAGCGCCCGTCTGGCCTGGCAGGTGAATTCGCGGAATACGGTGTGGGCAGCAGCTTCACGCGCCATTCGCGCACCGAGCCGCATCGATGTTGACTATCAATTACCGACCTATGACGTACCGGATGGTGTGCCAAACGTAGACGGTGGACCAAACTTCGACTCGGAAAAAGTGCTGGCATACGAACTCGGATACCGGACACAGCTATCAAAAAAAATAACCCTCTCACTCGCTTCATACTATAATATATATGACGACCTGTACAGCGTGGAAGCACTTCCCAACACGGTAACCTATCAGATTCAGAATGGTGTTGAAGGAAACTCGAGGGGGATTGAATTCTCCGGAACGGCCGACATACTTCCGGACTGGCGTCTTCGTGGCGGATATACATATTTTTATAAAAACCTTGAACCCAAACCAGGCCACATCGCCAATACAGCTGTCCTGGGTAATGATGCAGAGAATATCGTGCTGATACAGTCTACGGTAACGATTGTTAAATATCTCCAGGTTGATGCAGTTTTCCGGTATATAGATCAGCTGCCGGAACCACTTGTATCCGATTATTTTAGTTATGATGTTCGCCTGGCGTGGGTCACAAAGCATTGGGAATTTTCCGTGGTAGGTCAGAATCTCTATGAGAAACGTCACATTGAATATGCAACGGAACAGACTGCAGAGATTCCCCGGAGCATTTATGGAAGGATCTCATGGCGTTATTGATACAACATAATCAGGTATATGCATTCCCGCGGTTGCTTGTTGTTGTCGCAGTGTGGCTGATAAGTTGTGGGATGTCAAAGGCACAATCGGAAGCCGCGCGCGAGCACCAGGTGAAAGCTGTTTTTCTTTTCAACTTTGCGCAGTTCGTTCAGTGGCCTGACATAGCATTTGACCATACAACATCACAGCTGGTCATTGGCGTGTTGGGCACAGATCCCTTCGGCTCCTTTCTGGATGAAACGGTTAAAGGTGAATCTGTCAACGGACATCCGCTCCGGGTACTTCGCTTTCAGAAGCCTGAAGATGTAGTCGGGTGTCACATATTGTTTATTCAGATTCCCAAAAATGAGCAGCTTCGTGAGGTGCTGGAAAAACTGAAAGGAAGACATATCCTTACCGTAAGTGAATCGACAACGTTCATTAAACAGGGAGGAATAGTGCGATTTGTTAAAGAAAATAATAAGATCCGTTTTCAGATCAATCTCGCAGCAGCAAAGGAAGCTGACCTTGTCATCAGCTCCAAATTGTTGAGGTTAGCGGAGGTTGTATCAAATTAAAGCAGTTTATGCGGTTCAGTGATTTTCCCATACGCAAAAAATTAATGGTCGCCATTCTCATGACGAGTGCAATGGTATTGCTGCTCACGTGTATGGCTTTCTTTGCTTACGATTTTTTCACCTTCCGCCAGGCCATGATCACGCACCTCAGTACGATCGGGAAAATCACGGCTGCCAACAGTACTGCAGCACTGGCATTTGATAGCCGGGGAGATGCCGAGGAAATACTGAGTTCACTGACCGCGGAACAGCATATTATCGCAGCCTGCTTGTTTGACAGGGAAGGAAAACGATTTGCCGGATATCAGCGTGATACTGGTCATCTGCTGCAGCTTCCTGAACAACCCGGTAAAATGGGATTCAGTTTTCAGGCGGATTACCTGGAAGGATATCATCCGGTACTCCAGGGAAACTCAAATCTGGGAACATTATACATCCGGTCAGACATGGGTGCGATCTACGAGCGGATAGGTCTTTATACCCTGATTGTGGTGGCTGTAATTGCGATTGCATGCCTGATGGCTTACCTGATTTCCAATCGAATGCAAAGACGGATATCCCGGCCGATACAGGCGCTGGCAGAAACTGCACGTGCTATTTCTGAACGGAATGATTATTCCGTTCGCGTCAGTAAAGTAGCGCATGACGAAATAGGGGATTTAACCGATGCATTCAACCACATGCTCGCACAGATCCGGTCGTTCAACCTGCAGCTTGAAATGAAAGTACAGGAGCGGACAATAGAAATGGAAGCCGCCAATAAGGAACTTGAAGCGTTCTCCTATTCGGTATCGCATGATCTCCGCGCACCGCTGCGTTCCATACACGGATACATGAATATTTTTGCGGAGGATTATGCTTCGCAGCTGGATGATGAAGCAAGAAGACTGATGAACATCATACTATTAAATTCCAGGCGCATGGGACAGCTCATTGATGACTTGCTGGAATTTTCACGCCTGGGAAGAAAGGAAATAACAAAGGCCCGGATATCGATGAAGGACATGGTGACCAGCATTGCCGGAGATCTGAAAAGAACGGAAAATAATAACCGCCCCGTGAACATTACAATTCTGGATTTACCCGAGGCACATGCAGACTTTAATACCATGCAACACGTGTGGACAAACCTGATCACCAATGCCCTGAAATACTCACGTAACAAAGGCGAGACCAGAATCGAGATCGGATCATTAGAAAAAGAAGGCGACCAGGTGTTCTATGTAAAAGATAATGGAGCGGGGTTTGACATGCGATACTATGACAAGCTGTTTGGTGTTTTTCAACGTCTTCATTCCATCAACGAGTTCGAAGGCACCGGTGTAGGGCTCGCCATTGTCCATCGCATCATCACCAAACATCATGGCCGGATTTGGGCGGAAGCAAAACCAAATGAAGGTGCGACATTTTACTTTACCCTCAGCCGGCAAACTTCGTAACATATCTGATCTTAACGCCTGTTGTTCCCGCTACGAAACAAACGGATGGTTTCCGCATAGACCTGGAATGCGCTTGTTTTTGCCAGGGTTGCATCGTGTGTGGGATTGTTACCATGGAATATGAATGAATGGTTCATGGAATTCACTGTTAAAATGATTTTTACCCCGGGGTCCTGTTCTTTTATCCACCGTGCTGCTTCAAGGCCGGTCATACCATGAAGCAGCACATCCATTAGTATCAGATCAGGCTTCAGGTCGGGGAGGCGATTAATCGCTTCTTCTCCTGTTGCGGCACGGTCGATCTGGTTAACGATGCCTGAAGTGATGAGTTTATCCAGGATCTCATTTTGCCTGTGAAACAATCCTACTGTCAACATAATTTTTTCTGTTTTTAAACGAACTGAACAAATGGAATCTGCAATTGGAAATTCTGCGACAAGGATAAGATCATCTGTTTTTCAGGCCAAAGCCGATTCCAAAATTCACTGACACGGGATTAGATATTTTGGTGTTTTCGAAGCCCGGTGACACCGGAATCGCAGCCAGTGGCAAACCGTATTTCACTTCGAAAAACAATTTGATGAACGTGCTGCGCAGGGGTGCCATCAGCATCATACCACCACCGACATTCAGGCGTACATCGGAAATCCTTCCGGCCTCCTGGCTATCATCATTGGATCCGGTCTCATCGGCCAGCGGTGAAATCGCATCCGGATCTCCCATTGATGGCGAACCCATAACATCAGAAGGTTCAGCCGGCATACCACTACCATGTGACGCACAGCAACAGGTTTCAGCTGCTCCTTCACCTTCTCCTTCGGGCTGCCCCCTCAACATACCTGACCGATCGGGCAGTTCATAGGATCCAAAGAATGTCATATTGGTAAGCATGAAGCCCGCTGTCATGTACGGTCTGAAATATCTTTTCTTGGGCTTAAGCTGAACGGGAAAGAAATTCACTCCCAGTTCACTTTCTTTGATATCGATGCGGTGGCCAACGGACTGGGCTGCACGGTAAAAACCTTTTCGGAAGTTGAGGCGAAGTACATCTCCACCGATGAGCAGACCGAGGTTGTAACCTTCCTGTTCTACAGCAAGCCCTTTAAGCGCTTCGATGTCTGTCTTCATTTTAAAAGAACGCGTGCCTGCGCCAACGTCCAGGCCAACATAAAATTTGCGCTTACTATTATACTGCTGCGCAACAGCAGACAGAGAGCAAACGGATACAATGACCATTACTATAGTGGCCGAAATACTGAGGTTGAATGTCTTTTTCATAGAGGTGTTTGTTTATTTGATGATTCAAAATTCGGCTGAATCAAAAGCAAAACACTCATCGTTTTTCCCGGTTTTTACAAAATCAGGTATCCTCCTGACTTTCGGGGTTTACCCTGAGAGCGGTGTCTGGATGACGTTAAATCACTGAATTGAGTCAGTTTGCAGGGTGCGCAAACTTGTTATGTGGGTTATAAGTATTTGAGTATAGATTCAGTCTGGCATGACTGAATGGGTGTAATTACCTTATCCGGTTGGGCTTCGTCATTTGCTGTACGAAAGCCCTTTAATTTTTCGATCAATATCCGCTGCAATTTTTTTCGCATCGCGGGCAATTTCCCTGATCTGTCCGGTAGGAGAGATCCAGAACCCGCAGAAGTACAGGCCGTCCTTGCCGAAACATTTTTGTTTGTCGATCGCTACCTTCAGATCATCAAACCGGGCTTGCTCAACTTCGATGATGTCTGCGTAATCGCGGTAATAGCCAATGCCCGCCACGATCGAATCAAATGTATCATGGCTGCCGTCAACAAAGTGTACGGTGTTATTTTCAAAATGATCAATATCACCGTGCACGGTGATGTGTCCTTTCCGGATATGACCGATGGTCCCGATATCCAATAAGGGAACAGTTCCGTATTTTTCAATTTGCTCCAGCGGACCGTACGGTAATTTCCGGAGACCTAACCGGGTGATGTCACCCACGAGTAGCCGGAGCAGCGTTGCGTTTAATTTATCCGCGAACCGGGGCGGGAGGAAACTCATATATAATGCCAATTGTAAAATGGGAATTCCAAAAATATCCCGCGGTACGACATTCACCGCTGACCGAACCGACATGGCAGGTGATGCTCCCTGTTCGAACAGGTCTAAGGCAATTTCACATGCCGAATTACCAAATCCCACGACCAGCACTTTCTGCCCCTTGAAATCTCTGCCTGTTTTGTAGTCGTAGCTGTGTAAAATTTTTCCGCGAAATGTTTCCATCCCTTTAAACTGCACCGGTTTTGGCCGGCCATACGGACCGGTTGCAAGGATCACATATTTTGATTTGTAGGTATAGTTTGACGTTTCTGTAAACCAGTAATCATCTTGCTTTCTGATGGATAAAGCCGTGGTATTAAAAGCCGGTTGGATATCAAATTCCTTCTGGTAATCAGTCAGATAATCAACGACCTGCTGACGGGAAGGATAAAGCGGAATGGATTTATCAAATGGTTTATAGGGCAGACATGACAGTTTTTTGCTGGTGTGTAAATGCAACCGCTCATAGTGATTCTTCCAGGTAGGAACAATCTCACGTTGTTTTTCAATAATGAGATAATCTGTTCCTGTTTTTTTTAGCGAAGCTGCACTGGCCAGCCCGGAAATACTGGCACCGATAATGAGGACGTTGGTTTGCTTAACCATCATAAAATAAATGAAAGTCCTAAATACGGTTTTGGAATTACGGTTTCCACGTGCTCCCGATCGGTATGGGGTAAAACCGGATTACCTGGGGTGGAATTGTCTACGGGATATTCTTTCTGGGTGTGAAGCCTAACGGTTTCTTCAACCAGGGCATAGCATCCAGCATGTTGCGTACCTGCCAGAAGTCATGCATCGTCAATTGAATTTCACTTCCGTCATTATCAAAGAAAGAAATAGAAATGGAAGGCCTGTTCACCTGAGGGGGACCATCGTATTTACCGAGTATTTCATATTCCGACAGGTAACTGACTTTTGAAGGATGCTCACCCAGGGTGTCGTGATCCAGGTAACATTTGCATTTTGCACCACTGCCTTCCACCCGGAGTAGATGTATGGAAGTACGTTTCTTACGCAAACCGATGGGAGTATATTCCGCTAACCGGATTTTGTATAAGCCCGGTGTTAATTCGTCAAGTTTCATGATGAATCAAAGATAAAGAAACAAGGCGAACAGCATAAGGTGTTCTTTCCCTGACGGAGAACGGTATTTAGCCCGATACGAATGTTCTTCACTAAAGAACAGACTTTTTATAAAGGATAGTAGCCGGAGCAACTCCAAAATCGAACGGCAGGATCACGTTGGTCGACTGACTGATGGCAACCCGGATCAACGCCATATGGTGGATAGTATGTTCGAGATTATAAACCATCTCCCGGTAATAACTGCTTTTAACGGTTACCTGTTCTGTCGTGTCGCTGGAGTAGGAGCCGGTCAGCCAAACATCTTTGTCTTCAGATAAAGGATTGCCGGCTATCGCAGACAACTCCCGGGTAGCGGATTCACGATCCATTTCCAGAAGTATGTTCCGCGTCCGCTTATCATAGTTGATGATTGCTGCTTCATAGCTGCTGTTCAAGGCCTGGAAAAATTCGATCACATGCCGGGTATGCTGGCCGATCGAAGCATTGTTCAAAATGGCCAGTGGTCTTTTGTATTCTTCCTGAGATAACGCGCACAACACCTGATGAAGTTGCATCAGGGTGGATCGCACAGATTGGGCAATAAGCATCACGGTGTTATCGGATAAATAGAGATTTGAGAATATG
>DASXWH010000251.1:0-27325 GCA_036503775.1 Ohtaekwangia sp. | reverse complement strand
CTGATCCGGAAGGTAATGGAACAATCAATGCCGCTACCGTTGACCTGAATACCGCTACGGCAGGAATTCAAAACAGTATCACCACCGATGACGGATCATGGACTGTTAATTCTTCCGGTGTTGTGACGTTCACACCGGTTTCAGAGTTTAATGGTCCTACTTCAATAACCTATACGGTCAATGACAACAGCGGGGCAACGTCTGGTACGGCTACCATTACCATTACCGTAAATCCGGTCAACGATCCACCGGTGGCTGTTGCAGATGCGGCAACAACCAATGAAGAAACCAGTGTAACTATCGATGTGACCGACAATGATTCGGACATTGATGGTACAATAAACGTAGCAACGGTTGATCTAAATACCTCGAGTGGTGGAATTCAGAACTCTATTACGATCGCCAGCGTGGGGACTTTCTCCGTAAATACAGCAGGTATTGTGACGTTCACTCCAGTAGCTAATTTTAATGGTACTGCTACTGTAAATTATACGGTTAACGATAACAGTGGAGCCACCTCTAATCAGGTTGCTATATCTGTCACGGTAAATGCAACGAATGATCCTCCATCAGCCGTCAATGATGCTGTGACAACCAATGAAGATACGCCTGTTACATTTAATGTGGTGAGTAACGATACCGATGTCGATGGTACAGTCAATGCAGGAACCGTAGATTTAGATCCGTCTTCTCCGGGTATTCAGAATATGGCAGCCATAAGTGGCGGAAATATTTCGGTCAATACTTCCGGCATTATTACGTTCACTCCCTCCATTAATTTCTATGGGTCGACAACGGCCTCTTATACGGTTAATGACAATACCGGAGCTACTTCGAATACAGCAACCATCAGTATTACGGTGACGGCTGTTAACGATCCTCCCATTGCTGTTAATGACCTGACCACAGCAGATGAAAACGAGGTGGTTACCTGGCTTGTCGTTTCGAACGATGTGGATTTTGATGGATCAATTAATGTCGCTACCGTTGACCTCAATCCATCGGTTTCCGGAATCCAGACTACGGTAACGGTCACCAATGTGGGCACCTTTACCGTGGATGCGGCCGGTTTAGTCACCTTCACACCTGTATTGAATTTTAACGGAGTGGCTTCGATCAACTACACGGTACGTGATAATGCTGGCCTGGCATCCAATGCTGCAACGTTAAGCATCTCTGTGAATTCCATAAACAGCGATCCTGTGGCTGCAAACGATGCGGTTACAACCAATGAAGAAGTTGCTGTTACCATCACTATTCTGGCTAACGATAGCGATCCGGACGGCTCACTGATTGCCACTACGGTAGACCTGAATACCGCTACGGCAGGCATACAAAATTCAATTACAGTAACCGGTGGGACCTTTACAGCCAATACCAGTGGTGTAGTGACCTTTACCCCGTTGGCAAATTACAGCGGGCCTGCTTCCACCACATATACCGTGAACGATAATGTGGGCGCTACATCCAATATTGCTACCATCTCAGTAACGGTAACGTCCATCAATGATCTTCCAGTGGCTGGGAATGATGCGGCAAGTACTGCAGAAGGCACAGCCGTGACGTTTAGCGTGGTGGCAAATGATACAGATATAGACGGTACCATTAATGCAGCTACGGTGGATCTGAATACCACGTTGAGTGGAATTCAAAATTCAAATTCGACACCGGCAGGATCATGGACTGTCAGCAATCTCGGCTTTGTTACATTTACACCGGTCAGCACATTCAGTGGTCCTGCTACGCTCGCATATACAGTGAATGATAATAGCGGGGGAACATCCGCTGCAGCCACGATCACGGTTACGGTAAGTTCTGTCAATGATGCTCCGGTTGCAGTCAATGATGCGGCTACTACCAATGAAGATGTAGCTGTTACACTCAATGTGGTTACCAATGATACAGATGAAGACGGTAATGCTACCATCAACCCGGCTACCGTGGATTTGAACACGGCAACCGCTGGTATTCAGAATACCATAACCACAGGTGACGGAACCTTTACAGTGAATGCTTCGGGGGTTGTAACCTTTACACCCTTAGCGGATAACAATGGGCCTGCTACTACAACGTATACCGTGAATGACAATGGAGGACTTACTTCCAATGCGGCTACGATAACCATTACGGTCAACTCAGTCAATGATCTGCCGCAGGCACAAAATGATGCAGCAACCACTTTGGAAAATACGGCTACTACAATCAATGTTGTTTCCAATGATATCGATGTTGAGGCACCGGTTAATCCGACCACGGTCGATCTGAATGTTGGCACGGCTGGCATTCAGAGTTCGAACACTACGCCAGCAGGCTCCTGGACAGTAAGCGCTGCTGGTATTGTCACTTTTACACCGGCAACGGGCTTTAACGGAACAGCAACACTTACGTATCGCGTAAATGACAGTGACGGTGCAACCTCCAACACAGCAACAATTTCAGTCACCGTAACCGCAGTGAATGATCTGCCCGTAGCAGCCAACGATGCCGCCACTACCAATGAGGATGTAGTCATTACCGTTAATGTCGTTTCGAATGATGTAGATGATGAAGGCCCTGTAAATGCGGCATCCGTTGATTTAAATACCACGATCACCGGAATTCAGAATACGATATCCGTTACCGGTGGAACATTTACGGTAAATGCTTCAGGCATTGTCACATTTACACCCGCGTTGAATTATCATGGTTCTGCTGTAGCGTCTTACACGGTAAATGATGGAGGAGGTGCAACATCGAACGTAGCGACCATTACCATTACCGTGAATTCAGTGAATGATGCACCTGTAGCTGCTAATGATGCGGTAACTACCAATGAAGATTCTCCGGTGACATTTAATGTAGTAACGAATGATTCAGATGCAGCCGATGATGACGGTAGCATTAACATAACAACAGTCGATTTGAATATCAGTACAGTCGGTATTCAGAACACCAACTCCACTGCGCAGGGAGCATTTTCGGTAAATGCTGCAGGAGAAGTGACGTTCACGCCTGTAGCCAACTATGCGGGCACTGCTACCTTAACATATCGTGTTAACGATAATCTGGGACTGACATCAAATACGGCAACCATTACGGTTACGGTTCAGGCTATCAATGATCCTCCGGTGTTTACCACTATCCCTAATCAACGCGTCTTGCGTAATGCGGCACAGAAAACCATTACAGTTACCGGTATATCTCCTGGCCCTCTGGAAACAGAAGCCATGTTATTGACGGCTACATCCGGTAACGTGGGACTTATTCCTCAACCTGTAGTGACCTATAATGGAACGGCTGCCACAGCTACTATAGCATACCAACCCGCACCAAACCAAACCGGTACAGCCATTATCACAGTCAAGCTGGTTGATACCGGATTGAATGAATACACACAGACGTTCACCATCGATGTAGTGGATGTTCAGATTATATCAACACCGGTAACGGTAGCGGTGGAGGGAGAATTGTATGAGTATTTCATCGAAGTTACAGATGTTACCGAAACACTGACCATTGCTGCAGTACAAAAACCATCCTGGGCAACGCTGACCAGTTTACCTTCGCCACCAAACCCGAAGAACAGAGCTAAATTAAGCGGAACTCCACCAGCCGGAGCAGCCACCAATACAGAAGTTAGAATTCAGGTTAAAGATGGTGCTACGGTGTTGAATGAGCAGACGTTCACGCTTGTAGTCAATCATCGGCCTGTGGTCACTTCGTTTCATCTGGATGCTAATGAGGATGAGCCTCTCTCATTTAATGCACAGGATTTTCAGGATGTCTACACCGATCAGGATGGACATCCGCTCACAGAGATCCAGTTCACACAGCTACCGAAGCATGGTGTATTACGTTATGCAAATGATAATCCGGTACAGATTACAGATAGGATAGCTGTAGGCGCTATTTCAACCATACGATACCAAACACTTCCCGAGTACAGCGGACTTGACACCCTATACTGGAAAGCCAGTGATGGCTACAGCTATAGTACAGTAAATCCGTATATCGATTTTGTGATCTCGCCTGTGAACGACCCGCCCCGGGTAACCTTTATTGAAGGGGACTCATTAGTATATGAAGTCAGCAGTGAAACACCAGTTCTGTTAACCCCACTCTTTAATGCGGAGGATGTTGATGACGAAAATCTGGTAGGAGCTGAACTGAAATTCAAAGAGGGCACCTTTACACCTAATAGTGACCGGCTCATTTTTGCTAATACACCGGCTATTACCGGCAGCTTCAACCCCCAAACCGGAATACTCCAGTTGACAGGCACAGCTTTTGTAAGCGACTATGTTCAGGCCATTCGGTCGGTTCAATATGTCTACGAGAATTTTTCAAGTATCAACCTGGAGGGAAAGGCTGTTTTGATAACCCTGAACGATGGAAAGAATTCAGGATTACCAGCGGAAAGGTTGATCCGGATGATCTATACCTTTAAAGACCTGGATATACCCAGTGTTTTTACGGCCAACGGAGATAGTCGGAATGATACCTGGAAAATTGGCGTGAAAGACTCATCAGCTGATGACGTTGAGCAATTTGATAAGGCAGAGATAAGGGTGTATGACAAGCGGGGGAAACTGGTTTTCGAAGCGATCGGATTTGCCAAGCAGTGGGATGGTACTTCGCTCACAGGAGAGCCATTGCCGGTGGATACTTATTACTATACGATTGATTTAAAATATAATAAGAAGTCGTATAAAGGAGCTGTAACGATTTTACGCTGATGCCCAGATACCTGATAATATTGATCCTTACGCTCACTACGTGGTGTGCCTCTGCCCAGTACTTACCCAATAGCAGTCAGGCATTTCAGTTTGCTTCACTTTATAACCCCGCCTTTGTTGGGGTTGAAGGATTCACAGATGTGAAGGTAGGATACCGTACGCAGATGACCGGCCTCGGGCCTTATGCTCCCAAGTTCATTAACATCACCGGAAACTTTCGGTTGAAACAGCCTCTTGATCTCACTACTCATGCGTTACGAATTGGTTCTTCCAAATCGTTAGGCAATGATTTCATTCCCAAAAGCAAGCGCATAATTCACGGTCTGGGAGTAAACTTTTTTAGTGAGCAAACCCAGTTCGACCGTTTGGGAGGAGGAATAACATATTCTTTTAACTATCCGTTGTCCACTAAATTGCGGCTGGCTGTTGGGGTGTCCGCATTGATTGAAAGCCGAAAATTGTCGAGCAACATATATCCGGGAGAAAACCCGGACCCCAATGATGAATTGCTGCAATATTTAATGGCAAATGGTGTAAATCAGATGGAGGTTAATGCCAGGACAGGGCTATTGTTATATAATGATCGATTTTACTTTGGCGCTTCATACCTGCCGTTATTTAACAGTGCATTAGAATCTTCAGAGATTGAGAATATGGAATCATTTTACCGGGGTGTAGCGCAGGCAGGTGTTGCCTTGCCGATGGGAGAGGGATTGGTCCTGCAGCCCAGTGTTGTAGCTATTATGCAGACAGATAATGAATTTCTGATCGACTATTCATTGAAAGCCCGGATCAAGGAAAAAATTTGGACAGGCGTTACATATCGTGACATCAAAGCTACCGTAATATCCCTCGGATTTGATTTCAATTCCTTAATGGGCTTATCGTATTCCTATGAAATGTCAACGGGTGAATTCAGGCAATTCAATGATGGCAGTCATGAAATGGTGCTAAGCTTGCGATTAAACAATTTTAAACGAATGACTCCCTATACATGGTAAGAGTTCTTCTGGTTTTTTTATTGGGATTTCCCCTAACAGGAGTTTCACAGCTTTTAGATTTTGGTGAAGTGGTAAAACTTTCGGGTACGGTGAACAGTACGGATGAAGAAGTTTATCCATTGGTTTCTTCCGATGGGCGGACATTATTTTTTTCACGACTGCTTTCCGAACACAATAAGGGGGGCAAGTTCTCAGGCTCGGATGTATGGGTCAGCCGCTACGATGTAACTACGGTAGACTGGGGAAAATCACGCAATTCAATGGAGGCAGTAAACACAACCGGTCATAACGTTGTAGTGGGGTGTAATCCTTCCGGGGAAATGATTTACCTGATGAACACCACAGCCAATAAACGAGTTAATGGTTTGTATTTTTCAAAACTGGTAAAAGGCAATTGGACCTCGCCTGAATTTGTATATATCCCCGGGCTTGATGTGCAGAGCTTTCTGGGTGCCTATGTAACACCTGAATTTGATGTTATACTGCTTTCATACAAAGGTGATGACAGTAAAGGAGAAGAAGATCTGTATATCAGTCTAAAGAATGGATCCGGAGAATGGTCGAAGCCCAAAAACCTGGGACCCACTATTAACACGCGCGGTTTTGAGATTTCACCGTACCTGTCGGCCGATAAGAAAAGGTTGTATTTCGCCAGTGACGGTCATCCCGGTTTTGGCAAAGCAGACATTTTTTACTGTGACCGGTTGTACGATTCATGGGAGACCTGGACAGCACCAAAAAACCTGGGTGAGAAAGTGAATACAGCTGCATTTGATGCCTATTTTTCAGTACACCGTGATTCCATTGCTTATTTTTCAAGTGATAGAATGGGGAAATCGATGGACATTTTTTCTGCCTCAATGAAAAAAGGAGGCCGCCAGGTTGTTGACAGTCAGGTTAGAAAATTGATTGAAGAATCCAAGTCATTACTCGATCAGGTTCGGGAAGGAACTTCCGATCTGGATAACATGCCACAACCTGAAAAGATTGTGTTTACGGGAAGTACCATTACATCGGCATCGGTATCTGTTTTGAACAAGGTAGCTACACAAGCCAAGGCCGAAAATCTGAATCTGATTATCCTTTCAGCTGACCGGCCGGAGCTTAAAAACATTAACCTTTTGAGGGCAAACCGTATAAAGGATGAGCTCGTCAGGTTAAAGGTAGACGTAAGCAAGGTATTTGTTTCAGACGGCATAATGGAGAACAAAGGTTTGCAGGAGCGTATTGCAGGCCTTGCGGCAGACGAACTCCTGATCGTATTTTGGAGGTAGCGTAATCACGGCTTTAAGGGGGCTATATAGCTAGAACTTTTTACTTAACTTTGACTATGGATTTAGTTGTATTATTCAGAATTCTGCTTCGGAAATGGCCGTTGTTAGTTCTTATCCCGCTAGCCGCAGCAGCCACCGCCTTTTTTCTTACCTCCGGAGCACCTGATGTATACCGGTCTACAGCTCAGCTCACTACCGGATTTACAACCAATGATCAGATCACGGTTACCAACGAAGGTAACAACATCCGTGATGCCGGTATGAAGTTCAACAACCTCATCGAGACCATGAATTCTGAACTGGTAATGTCCCTGCTCTCGTACAGGCTTGCCATACATGATCTTACTGAACCTGTACCTTTTCGCAGGCTTGGCCCTGAAAGCCCTATCCGCCTTACGGAAACCGACAAAAAGGATCACGTAACCATGCTGAAAACTAAGCTGGATAAGATGGAACTTCTGTCTTCTTACAATGACAAGGAGCGCAGCCTAATGAACCTTATTGCCGAATTAGGTTATAGCAACTGGCAGCTTGGCCCCAATTTCTTTATCAGCCGGGTGAAGGATACTGATTATCTGAAAATCCAGTTTGTTTCTGAAGATCCTATGCTTTCCGCGTTTGCGGTAAATACGTTGAGTGAAGAATATATCCGGTATGACGGAAATATCAAATCCTCACGATCAGGTCAATCCGTTTCCTTTTTCGAAAACCTTGTTACAGAGAAGAAACGGATCATGGATGAAAAGTCAACATTACTGAACAGCTATAAGACCACCAATAATGTAATCAATTACGAGGTTGAGGCAACGTCACGCATAAGTCAGATCACCGAGTATGAAGTAAAGCGCACAGATGCTGTGGCAAAAATCCAGGCGCTGAATTTATCCATCAACAATGTAAAGCGTCAGTTGGATAACCTGGGGGGGGATAATACCACGAAGTCAAATTCCTCGAATGCCAAGATTCTTCAGATCCGGACCAAGATCGATGAATTGACCAAGATCTATGAAGAGGGAGGTTCTACAGATGCGGATCTCCGAAAAACCATAAGCGATCTGCATTACGAACTGCAGATTGAAATGGATCGTGTTTCCAGCGTTGAAAGTGTGGTAGGTAATTCCAAGGGAGGTCTTCGTACAGAACTTGAATTAAAAAAGAACCAGTATGAGCTTGATCTTGAAATAGCGGAAGCAAACCTGCGGTCTATTAATTCAACCCTGGCTGCGTTAAACAATAATGTTTCTGGCATAGCTACAAAAGAAGCTACCATTTCAGTGTTGAATGGTGAAGTAGAGAACGCAACAAAGGAGTATAATGAAGCTTTGAACCGTTACAATACGGAAAAAAATAAATCGTTAGTGGCCGGCAGTCCGATACGTTTGGTCATTATGGGCCAACCCAATGGGTATCCCGAGCCTTCTAAGCGAATGATACTGGTGGCCTTTTCCGGCATAGCCAGTTTTGTGGTCTGCGTACTGGTGATTATTGGTATTGAGCTGGTTGACCTTCGGTTGAAGAATCCGGTTCAGTTCCGGAAATTTGTGCGGATAGACCTGGCAGGTTCTATTAACCACATCAACGCTCAGAAATTAAACCTCGACTATCTTTTTAATCATTCGGTGAAAAGTAAGGAGCTTGAATCGTTCAAACACTTTTTAAGAAAATTAAGATTTGAAGTAGAGTCTACCCAGTCACGATCATTCCTCGTGACCAGTACAAAAGATGGTGAAGGTAAAACTTTTGCTATTCTGTGTCTGGCCTATTCGTTAAGCCTTGTTAAGAAACGCATACTCATCATTGATACCAACTTTCGCCACAACTCACTGTCACAGGAACTGCTGGCGCACAATACGGATCTGAAACGTTTGGAATCAGGGGTGTTCATCCGCGGCAGAATTGGAAAAGGTAATCAGGCCGAAATGAGTGAGGAGGATTTTGTTCACAGTATTATTTCACCCACCAAGCATAAGGGGATCAACATCATTGGGAACAGCGGTGGAGACAGTTCACCATCGGAGATTTTTGCTGGCCGTGATTTCAAAAAAATGCTGGAGCAACTCACCTTGAATTACGACTATATTTTTCTGGAAGGATCATCCCTCAATAATTTCTCGGATACCAAGGAACTGGTAGAGTATGTGGATAAAGTTATTCCTGTTTTTTCAGCCAGCTCCGTTGTCAAGCAGGTAGACCGTGAATCTATTGACTACCTGAAGAGCCTGAATGGAAAGCTGATGGGAGCCGTGTTGAATAAAGTTGAAATGAAAGAACTAAAGGTATAGTCACGGATTTCGAATATGGCAAAACAGGACGACAAGGATGCACCCGTTATTGGCAGTACCAAGTTTCTGCGTGTTGCACTGGTCGTGTTTGTCCTGGCAATTTATTTTTTTCTAATACTTAAAACGCTGCTGTTGTAGTTGCCACAGGTATTTCATGAGCAGACTTCGATCATATCCGGTTACCGTCATTAAGGAATACACATTTTATCTCATTCTGTTAGTAGTTTCTATTGCCATAGCCTATGCAACCGGGATGCATGGTATAAAGGCAGGTGCGGCTATACTGGCAGCGGTTATGGGTACGGCAGCATTACTGGGGTTGTTTTATAACTACCGTTCCGGATTTTACCTGCTGGTCTTTTACATCTTCTACATTTTTGTTGTAGGCGTATATATACCACCGCCCATTCCTTTTGGAATGGTGGTAGATGCCTTGTGTATCCTCACGCTCTTGTCCATGTGGATACATTTCTTTAATTCTCCTTCACTTGAACGTGAATACCCTTTCAAGAATCTGATTGGCTACCTGGTGATCATATTGGTTTCGCTCGATGCCGTTGAGTTGCTGAACCCGTTGATGACAGATACCAAATTCGGCTTTATAACGTTTCGCGAAACGGTATACCTTATCTGTACATACTTCATTGCATTTCAGGTATTGAATACCCGTTCAGCTATTGTTTTTTTCTCATTCATGTGGATAGCGTTTTCACTTACCGTTGCCCTGTATGGTATGAAACAGGAGTACCTTGGTTTGACGGAGGAAGAGTGGGGATATCTTCGGAGTGACCCCAGACGGTATGAGCTGTACGTTATCTGGGGGCATGTGCGCAAATGGTCTTTTCTGTCGGATCCCAGTGCTTACGGTATAACCATGGCATTCTGCGGTCTTTTCTGTTTTGTTATTGCGCTCCGTAAATTCAATTGGAAACTCCGCCTGGCTTCCCTGGTCTGTGCGATTATTTTCCTGATGGCTATGAGTTTCTCGGGAACACGTACAGCTGTGGGCGTTGTGCCTATTGGAGTAGCCTTCTATTTTTTGATGACACTGGATAATCCGAAGATGATGGCCGCTGCTGTGGCTACCGGATTAATATTTCTGGTATTGTTTTTCGGACCCTTCTATGGGCCGACATTGAATCGTATCCGCTCTACGTTTAACAAAGAAGATCCATCCATGTCTTTCCGGGATATGAAGAGACACATTCTGCAGGACTATGTGTGGCGACATCCGGTAGGAGCAGGATTAGGTTCCGCCAATGCTATTTCCGGAAGGCTAACCATAACAGCCGATACAGATAGTGGTTATCTCAGAACAGCTGTAGATAAGGGCCTTGTGGGATTACTCGTACAGTTTGCCCTCTATTTTGCGGTCATGTTTGTTGGAATCAATACCTTTTATGATAGTGACGATCCTTTAGTAAAATCACTGCTGGCTGCTTATCTTACCGCCTTTTTCGCGCTAACGGTGGCAAACTTCTATCAGGATACGGTCGATCAAAAGCCATTAAACATTCTGATAGCATCCATCTTTGCTATTATTTTGAGACTACAGTTTATTACAAACAAGAAAAACAGAACACTAATAAATCCAAAACCTTAAATCATTATGAGAAAAGTAATCCTCGTGGCTTTGATAAACCTTGCATGGTCTGGTGCTTTGCTGGGACAGAGCGTGGACTATAATAAAATAATTCTTCCGTCCAGTGTAAAGGATGCAAGTGTAGAAGAGCGCCTGGTACAGATCGCCTGGGCAAACATGCCACAGAATTCTATTATTCAGAGGCAGACCACAATAGCGCACAATAACCTGCGGAAAGCGCAGTGGTCATGGCTGGATCATATTTTTATAACCGGTAACTTGAACGAATTCACGATCAGCGGGAATCCCGATGGTACCAGTAACAATTTTTATCCACGGTATAACTTCGGTATATCATTTACGCTAGGCGCATTTGCTATGCATTCGCTTAATGTGAAGAATGCGCGTGAAGACCTGAAGATCCGTGAAGAATCTACCAATGAACAAAAGCTTTTTGTTCGTGCTGAAGTGTTGAAAAGATACAGCACGTATAAATCAAATCAGGAGCTTTTAAGAGTTCAGTCCAAACTTCTGCTTGCGGCTGAATCTAACTTCAAATTACAGGAGAAGAAGTTTCAAACCGGTGAAATTACAGTGGAGATTTTCAACGGTTCAGAAGAACGATACAATAACCAACTCTTACGAAAAGTTCAGGCAGAGAACAATTTCCAGCACTCCAAACTTGATCTGGAACAGATGCTCGGTTTGAAACTGGAGGAAATATTGTAATTATCAGACTTACCAACCAGACGGTTCTTTTGAACCAGGCAACGCGTGTTTAAAAAACTGTCTTCTTCTTACTGGTTCCGGAATGGTTCATTTGCCATAATGAGCCGGTTCAGTAATGTTTTTTTTGGCTTCATTAATTTCTGGTTCCTGATCCGGATATTGGACTGGGATACATTTGGTATCTGGACGTTATACATTTCAGTAATAACATCTGCTGAAATGATTAAGAATGGATTCATCATCGGGCCCATGGTCCGGGCTGCTGTTATTGCGGATAAGAGTGAATACACCAAGATACTTTCGGCCTCGTTGCTGCTCAACGTGATTGTAAGTGTCGCGCAGATTATTCTGGTACTTGGCGTTACCCTGTTTATGCCGGAATTCAGGCAGTCACCTGAAACGGGGTCGCTGATATTCTTTTACATCTTTACTACGTTCGTTCTGATTTCAGTTAATCATTGTAATGGTGTACAACAGGCCAACTATGATTTTAAAGCAGACTTCTTTTCGAACTTCACCCGGCAGAGCACCTTTTTTGTGTTCGTTATGTGTGGGTATTTTTTCGATTGGGAGTTTTCCCTTTGGCAACTTGCCTTGTTGAATGCCTGTACCATCATAGTTACAGCAGGAATGTCATATTTTACGGTACGGAAGTTTCTGTCATTCTCCTGGGATTTCTCCAAACGGTGGATCAAGGAGCTCGCGCAATACGGAAAGTATACATTTGGAACCAATATCAGTACCACCATTCTTCGAAACGTAGATACCTGGATGCTTGGATTTTTGCTGGGACCAAAGGCTGTTACACTTTATAACCCTGCCATGCGTGTCGCGAATATTGTGGAAGTACCTACGGTATCCTTATCCCTTGTTTTCTTTCCGAAGTTACTGGCGCGCTATGGATCGGAGGGAATATCAGCTGCCCGTGAGATGTATGAAAAGTCTGTGGGTGCTTTGTTCGCCTTTATGTTCCCAATTGTGCTCGTCTGTGTGATCTTCGCGAAACCCATTATTATTTTTATTGCGGGGCCTGAATTTGTAGAGACAGTGTTTATACTTCGGGTGGTTATGCTTACCGGTTTAATTCTGCCATTTAACCGTCAGGTTGGTATTACGCTGGACGCTATAGGAAAAGCAAAGACTAACTTTTATATCGTGTTGCGAAATGCAGCTTTTAATATTGGTGCAACGTATTTTTTTATCTCCTACACGAATAGCGTTGTAGGCGCTGCTTATGGATTACTGACTACATTTACCCTGAGCTTTATATTCAATCAGATATACATCCGGTATCTACTGAAAGTAAACTTCTTCAATATCTTCAGGAACGCGTTCAGTTTTCAAAAACAATTCATCACGTTTGCGTGGCAAACCGTTACCGGAAAATATAAAGCTGAAGCTGGCAGTTAGGAAGCAGACTCTTCAATACCACGGATTTCCTTGAGTAACCCTGAATATACCTTCAATGGATTAGTATCGGTATTCCGGTTAATGTCCTTCAGAAAGGAATACATATCCAGACAGATACAGGATTTAGCAGGGCAGGGTACAGGTCCGGCAAACAGGTCCGGCAACTTTTCGTCAAAGAAACTACCGGCAAAATTTCCATGACAACCAATGTGAATGTTGCCATCAAATGTCATCTGGTAAGCCAATGCCGGGAAAAGGCATTTCTTTCCGAACGTTGAGCTTTTGCGTGTGCGGTGAAGAAAATCAACTTCGGGTAATTCTTCTTTCAGAATCCGGAGGTCTTCTTCTGAATACATACCCTGTGCATCCCATAAAGGATTGGGATGAAGCGGAATGCCCGCTTTATTCATGCGCACCCGTATATCTTTATACAGTTTGATGTTAGTATGATCCATAACAAAGTTCACCATGCCAATATTGAATCCAACTTCCTTCAGGCGTTCAATGTGATCAAAGAACGCTTCTGTTGAAACCTGACTCGGGTGGAATGTACACATCAGAATGATCTTGGATAAATCAAGATCTACATACTTCTCCGGTTTCCAGGAAGCATTGGTATCCAAACGGATGCATTCTACCGTAGGCATGGCGGTGAGTTCGCGTAGAAATACACGCATATTCACAACATCGAGAAGTGGTTCTCCACCGGTGATTACAAGTGAAAGGTGTTTCTTTTCAAAGTGCCTTTTAAAGGATGAAATCCATTGGTCAAGTGGGTAGTTATCAAACGCGTGGGCGGTATAATTTCCATATTTCGCAAACCGTCCGTGATCCTGCGGGCAATACGGACAATTGTAATTACACCATTGGGTAATATTCCAGCGGACGACCTGTGTACCCGGGCCTGTTTCAGGCATCCAGACATCCAGTACATCTTTGAAATCCTTTTTTGATTGAGCCGAGATATGATTATATGAGCTAAAAGGGATCTTGTGAAGAAGCTCACTATAATTTTCAATACTTGCTTTAGCTATCGTTTTTAAAAACTTAGTATTCATGTCATGTCAGATTAAAGCACACACAGCCGGACAGGTCAATATAAATTCAATGCCAATTGATTTCCTGCACTATAGAATTAGTTTAAAGATATTACTTATTTTTGAAAGTTTAGCTATCATATTCAGCGCCCATTTAGGGCAATTGCTAATAAAGTTTATGCCAAAAGTTAATGGTACTATGGCTAAAGTATGAAACAGGTTTTATAGTTCCCGGATATCAACATTCTCTTCCATGACCGCTGCAAAAGCTCCCTCTATTCTTGATTTCAAGCTTACTGAAAAACAAATAACGCTCGTTGAACTGCTCATTGCTGTGTTGTTTGTTTCGATGCCTTTATTGGTTCAGTTACCATTTCGGGATAACCTGTACCTTTCCTGGGAAGGTGCGTACCGATTATACCTGGGGCAAATGCCTTACCGTGATTTCGGAATGCCTGTGGGGCCGGGAATGTGGCTTGTACCAGCCTTATTCTTCAAAATATTTGGCCCCTACATGTTCAGTCTGGTGAAAGCACAGGCTTTCCTGAACTTGTTATCCATTGTATGTCTCCGGTCTGTATTGAAGGCATTCAAACTGAAGCCGGAAGTCAGACTCGTGAGCATCGTTCTTTTTTGTTTGTCGTATATCATGATCAACTTCTGGCCGTGGTATAACCAATCGGTCTTTGTTTTTCAGCTGGTCAGTCTTGCTCTGATCCTGAAAGGTTTGTTCAGCGAGAAAAAGATTGCGCAGCTACTGCTGATAACGGGTGGATCATTTTTTATCGTGCTGGCCTTATTCACGAAACAGGATGGAGGTGCTATGGCCTTGCTTAATGCAGGAGCATTGGTACTGGTGTATTCTGTGCTGCAGAAAAAGATCTTGCCCATCCTTACACTTGTGGTTTCGTTTATGGTGCTGTTTGGGGTGGTGCTGATCCCTTTTTTAGAATATGATTTTGGGTATTGGTTCAACTATGGTCAGCCTCCGCATTCATCCCGGGTAAGTCTCATGGAGATGCTTAACGACTGGTTCCTGGAATCGCACTGGCTTAAGTTTTTTTTTATTGCCTCACTCTTTGTCATCGTGGGAAGCTATGTAAAAATAGCACGGGCGGAATTGTGGAATCACCTGCGCACGAATATTCATGAAACACTGCTGAACGTATTCATACTGGGCATTCTGGTGCAGGCTGCCATCATACAGGTGACGAGCTTTAGCCCAGCGGAAGGAAATTATTACTTCTACACCTTTGGAGTAGCTTTTCTGCTGCATCGGTTAAGCGCACACTATGAGACTTCCAAAGTATGGGTAGTGGTTGTTGCTGTTATCACTATCGGATTATGGTGGTCGGATAATTACTGGAAGTATACCAGTAAAGTATTCCAAAAGTTTCTGGCTGGTAGTTCAGATGGAAGAAGCAGCGTGACAAAGTACACCTGGATGCCAATCGATGAGAATGCGGATAAGTATCCCCTGCAATTGCAGCATACCTGGGAGCTTTCAGAGTTCAGGACACTAAAGGATATTAAGATCCCTCCTAAAACACTGGAGGGCATTCGCAGCATCAGCAAACTTGATGTATGGAAAAAGAAGGATGTCAGAGTACTCAATGTAACCGAGCTTACCTTTCTGGCTTATGAATTTAACTATGTGCCCGAACATAATCCATGGCAGCCGCTATGGCACCACAAACATGTTGGTCTCTTTGATCGTGAAGTGCAATACCTCTGTGATCAGATCAGCAAGGAAACCTATGATGTGATTTTATTTGAGCCTATACCGTACCTGAGGGATTATTTTGCCAATGAAATAGGAGCGTGTGCACGTGAAAAGTATAATCTGGTAGCGCGGTTTCCGGCTCCTAAAGTGGATACGAAGTCTTCCATTGAAGTGTATATCAGAAAATAACATTCAGATAAATGGATGACGTCATGGCGTTATCCGATAATAGTTTATATGGTTTCTAGTAAGGGATTGGATGTGATCTGGCTTTCGCTTGATCGTGTTGATAACAAGTATTCGTCTACATCATATTCACTGGCGAAGGAACTTTCGAAGACCAATCGCGTCTTTTTTGTCGACAATCCGGCTACGTATGGTGAGCTCATAAAAAAGACCGGCAAGGATGCCAGTGATGTGTATACGAAAGTATCCGGCACACCTGAAAAATTTCTCGCATTCAGACCTCATCGTACCTGGCCTGTTAACTGGCTGAATAAAGAGTGGCTCTATACCCTGGCATCGGCAGTGAATAACCAGCTGTTCATGGCATCATTACGCAGGCTTATTCGCGATCAGCGTATTAATGATTTTGTTTTTGTAAATGTATTTGACCCCTTTTACGCGCGCACCTTTGCGAAAGATATCAACCCACGCCTGAAGGTATATTATTCGGTTGACGATATCCGGCATTCTCCCTATGTAGCCAAGCATGGGCCGCGGCTGGAACAGGAAATTGTGAAAAACTATGATCTTACCCTGACCACATCTCGTCAGTTACAAACCTTGTTGTCGGCCTATGGAAATAACGTTCAGAATCTGCCAAATGCCGCTGATATCGCTTTGTTTAAAACCGTTCAGCAAAAAACATTTGATCGCCCCGAAGAACTTCAAGGTGTAAACAACCCGGTAATTGTTTATACCGGTCACCTTGACTGGCGTGTGGATATTCCGCTGTTGATGAGCGTAGCCGAACGTAATCCGGATAAGGTTTTATTATTGGTAGGGCCTGTCTCCGTGAGTGAAGAAACATTATCTGCATTGAAAAGATTACCCAACGTAATTCAAACCGGTTCAAAGCCTATCGAACTTCTGCCATCCTATCTTCAGTATTCGCATTGCGCTATCATACCCTTTAAGTGTAATACGCTAACGGAAAGCATTTATCCCCTGAAGATCAATGAATACCTGGCAGCAGGTTTACCGGTTGTGTCCACCAGCTTTTCATTGGACATCCGTCAGTTTGAAAATGTTATTGCACTCGAGAATCAAATACCGGAATTCAATCAGGCTATTCAACTCGGTGTAGAGACAGATACAACTGTGAAGAAAGCTGAAAGGGTGCGTGCTGCGGAGAAGAACAGCTGGCCTGCCAGGGCAGAAATGTTCTGGGAACTGGTCAATAAAAACATTAATCGTTAACCGCTTTTACCGGAAAGTATTTATCCGTGATTCTTTCCAGGGTGAATCCAAGAATGATCAGACAAAGGATAATGGTCTCAAACCTGAACCGCATATTTTCTCCCTGCTCGAATAAATTTCCAATGAGCATTACATACACCACCGTTAATGCAGCAAACAGGAGAATGGTGCGTTGAACGATTACCGACTTATCACGCCACGTTCGGAGAACGAAAGAAATAAGAACCATCGTACTCACAGCATAGAATAAAACGATGACAAAGCTTGTGGTGAGCAGATACCGGGGTTGAAACGGAGGTTCAAGTTCCAGTTCATCCGGGTTGATTACGGCACCCAGAATAATGTGATTGTAGATCTTGTTGTACCAAAAAAGGTGAGGGCGGTTGAAACGGAGATCATAGTGATTTCCAGCTGAATGGAAATAATAGCCGAAAGAGATCACAACGTTTTTCAGATAATCCATAGGGTAACGTGTTGCAGCTTTTACAGCATCCTTCTTATAGGCATCCGATACTTCGATGAAATGGTAATTGTGCAAATTAGGGTGACTCAGATTTGTAGTATCTGTAAGAACACGGATGTGTGGATACGGGTTTTTTTTATGAACAAAAGCAGCATAGTTATCAATTGACCAGAAAGCCGGCTTGCGTGACAGTTCACTGATCTCCCCGGAAGCAATCAGTTTGTTTTTCTTTTCCTCCGGAAGTTTAGCGAGAACGATCTCAGACAGACTCATGCCAAACCAGGACGAACTTCCGAACACACCGAACACAAAATAGTTCTTGGCAAACAGTGCAATGACAATGATGAAAGGTATCAGGGCAGTTTTAAGAATAGTTTTGAAAGATGTGAAGCGAAGAATCATCAGCAGGGCGATAACGGCTACGAACCAGATGATGTGATACATACTCCGGGTCAGGATAAGACAAGCCATAAAGCTGAAAAGAGCAAACCCGTATTTGCTTTTTCCGGTCTGGACAAAAAAGAGAAGTGATAAGGAAGAAAAGGTAAGCAGTGCGATAATAATGTAGGTGTACGACTCCCAGTTTTCATAAAGAATGGTTGACGGACTTATGGCATACAACACAGTGATGGAAAATGCAATCCATGTACGTACACCAACCTGTTTTAAAATAGCGAAGAGTGTGAAAATGATTGCGATGCCCAGTGTCATGTGAACAACCAGGAATGCTTCAGTATAATGCTCCGGAAAGAGCTTCAGCACAATACCTGTAAATAGATTAAACAATGGAGGTTGACTATGTAAATAGAAAAGACTTTCGCCCAGTCTGTCTTTCAGAAGTTCAGGGTTAATTAATTGCCAGGCACCATACCGGATACCCCAGGAATCGAACTCCATACCGGCAGCAAAAGCGAGAACCCTCGACACCAGAAAAATCAGGAACAGCCATAGAAGTTCTTTTTTGTAAGAACTAAAGAGACTGGTTACGCTTTTGCCGGTCATTTCGGGTACTTGTTTTTTACTTCCTGCAGTTTATCAAGAAGCTGATCTACTTTAGAATTGAAGATCGTGTCAGCACTAAGATACTGCTTTTGTGTTTTAAGTTCTTTCAGTTGTTGTATGGTAGAGGTCTGCAGAAAAATATTCTGATACTGGACATAGGCATGGGCGATTATCTTACGGGCAAACAACGGAGCAGACTGAGCCCGTTCTTTAATGATACCCAGCACAAACTCATTTACTTTATACATGGACCGAAGCGGGACTGGCTTATATTCCATTCCCAGCGACCAAGCCCAGTCGTTCCACTTGAAATTATTGATACCCTGATATGCTTTTACAGGTATCCAGGGAATGCGTAAGGTGTCAGCTACAATAGCGGCATGCATGGCTTCGGCTATCATTACCTCTGTTTCCAGCAATTCATCCATTATCTTCATGGTGCTGTCAATAGGGCTGATGTAATGAATATCAGCGGCTTCACACAGCTGCTTCCAGTAGGGATACTTGCGCTCACTTTCCCAGTGTGGCATGAAAGAGAATTTATATTTCTTGGGGCGACTGGGAAATTTTAACTCCCGAAGCAATGCTGCACCATCGGTAACAACCAGCTTTTTGTCGAGGTTAAGTACTTCGGCCGTATTCGGCCCACGGACGCAAATGAAATCGTATGATTCATCCGGAGTGGGTAAATTTCCATAGGCAAAGCCGCTGCTGAAAATTACTTTTCGTTTGGCGCGTTTTACCATGTCAAATCCGATGATGGAACCGATTCCGAAGAAGTCTACGGAAGGATCGTCATCAAAAAAGCCAGGGAGCAGCTTGTTAAATATGATAGGATTTAATGTGTCTCCGAAATTGTGATCTCTAAAATAGTTCAGGCGCATGGATCTGGGGCTGGTCTTTGGGTTGAATTCGCATCAGCACAGTACGATTTTTTAACGGTTGGATGGAATTACTATGTGCATAAATATCTTAATTTTGAAGGATTATAGTGACATGTCTACTGCTTTAATTGAAGTATGAGCCTATTTAAAAACCCTTCATGGATTAACGTTGATTTGCTTAAATATGAAAAGTTAGAGGATGTTCCGCAAGTCATATTTGACGAAATAAACTCGAATCTTGATAAATTATCCGGCCAGTCACCGTTAGTTTCCATTGTTATTCCAGCCTGGAATGAAGAGGTGAATATCATTCGTTGTGTCTACTCGCTTTCGAAAAGTGTTACGGAATTCCCTTTTGAAATTGTGGTGGTGAATAATAACTCTACGGATCGAACGGAAGAGACATTGAAAAGACTGCATGTGCGTTCATTCCTGCAGAAAATTCAGGGATGTGGTGTGAGTCGCCAAATGGGCCAGGAAATGGCAACCGGGAAATATATATTATTGGCGGATGCTGACTGTTTATATCCGGCTGTATGGATTCAGAAGATGATTGAAGCATTGCAGCAGAATGATGTGGTTTGTGTGTACGGTCGGTATTCTTTTTTAGGCAATGAACGCCAGTCGCGCTGGAAGTTTTTCCTGTATGAAAGTCTGAAAGACCTGGTAGCTGAAGTGCGGCATATGAAGCGGCCTCATCTCAATGCAGTAGGTATGAGTATGGGGTATATCCGCGAACTTGGCGTTAAGATCGGATTTGTAGAGCGTCACATTCGTGGCGAAGATGGTCGGATGTGTTTTGATCTGATGCAGTTGGGGAAAGTAAAACAGGTGCGGTCTCGTTCAGCACGCGTATGGACAGGTTCGCGAACGTTGGATCAGGAGGGGAGTATTTTTAAAGCATTTATTAACCGCGTAGTGAAGGAGGTTTCGAGGGCGCCATTTTACTTTATCAAACAGGCGCCACATGATACCAAAACTTCAGAGAATGATGATCCTTCTATTTTAAAAGCATTCAAGTCCAAGAAGACGAATTAATAGTTACCCCTATGACTCCTCAGTTAAACTTTAAGGAAAAGCTGGAACGTTATGTAAGAGATTTCCGTGACAAATACATGAGAAGGTATAAGCACGAGAAATTACCTCCCGAAATATTTGATGCTAACCTTCCCAAACTCAGCGTTTCGTTTTGCACAACATGCATGAACCGGTTGTTCCACCTCAAGCAGACCTTTATTTCCAGTATTCAGGATAATATCAATTACCCGAATGTTGAGTTTGTACTGATCAACTATAACTCACAGGACGGGCTCGAAGAATGGGCACAAAAAACACTGAAACCCTATATTGATAAAGGTATCGTAAATTATTACCGTACGCCTGAGCCAAAATCATTTCACATTTCAAAGGCAAAGAACCTGGCGCATAAAGTTGCCAAGGGTGACATTGTAGTGAATCTGGATGGCGACAATTTTGCAGGTAAAGACTTTGCATTCTATGCCAACTACATTATGCAGAAGCGTGGTGATAATACAATCTTCCAATTCAAGAAAGCGCCCTTCTGGGGAACAGAAGGACGGATCGTTCTGATGAAAAAATACTTTATGGAGCTGGGTGGATATGACGAGAGCCTGGAAGGTATCGGTCACGAAGATCATGACCTGATGGATCGCGGAAAAGCTATTGGTATGAAGTATGAGAATATTCAGATTGAAAATTTCCTGCACTACCTGAGTAATACCACTAAAGAGAAATCACAGAACGTGGCAGATAATCCGGATAACTACTATGGTTACGAATCGCGTAACCGCGTACGATCACAGGAAAATATTGCTGCCGGAAAAGTAAAAGCGAACCCGGATGGGTGGGCGCTGTTTCCCCTATACAAGAATTTCTCAGCCGAAGCCCGGGTGTATTAATCCAGCCAGCGAGAAAGATCTTTCTTCAGAATATCCTGGAGCTTTAAAACCTCTTCACGGAACTCACCTTTCAGCAGGTTAGCCGTTGCCGGATCAATCTTTATGGGCTCCAGGTTGGATTGTTGAATTTTCAGTGAAACGTTCTCTCTCACTTTATGAGGGAGAAAAAAACGTACCACAGGACGCATGAAATCCCGCAAGGGATGTCCTTCAAACAAGAAGGTATGAAGCCACCGCGAACGCGGTTTTCCTGAAACGTTATGCTTGATCTTTAAATTCTGGACTTGGAACTCCGGATCAACCCCCAGGAAGGTAAATACTTCCTTCAATGTTTCTGCAGGCCTTCGGGCCAGGTCTTCGTTCAGAATCACCTTTACATTACTGAAATTCTCCAGAAATGCTTTGACCGGTTCATAGTATCGGCTCACCGCGCGATAATGATAGATCAGTTCCCAGTTGTCATCTATTCTTTTCTGCTCTTGTTTTAATCCTTCTTCAAACGAAAGCGATTCACGATCATCACGCACCAGATGCTGGTAAGCGGAGAAGGCACGCTTTACCGGGTTACGTAATACCAAAATGATTTTGGGATCGCCCAGGTATTGTTTGATTACCGGAATGGTCTGCTTATGGAAGTACAGCGTATCTGCACTGGATTCTCCAATTACTTTGTATTCACCAGCTTCAGTAAAGAGTCCGCAATATTCCGGATAGGTTTTTACGTACCAGCTTTCTACGAGGTGATCTTTGGGGCCGTTCAGGGGAAGGCGCGTACACTGACTGGTAATAAACCGGGGTTCCTTCTTCTTGCTCATAAAAATTTCTGGGTGCTGTGCGATGTACTTGTGAAGGGATGATGTAGCGCATTTGGCAGAGCCGGCAATAAGAAGATTGGGAAGTATGGGGGTTGTCATCTGTTGGTGGTCAGAACAAGCTATAGTTGTTATTGTTATTACTTAGGGACAGTCTTTCAGAACTGACGGGTCAAAGGTTAGGCGATAAAGGCATCCGCCAAAAAGATTTTCAGTTCGTTCATCACTGATGTATAGTTCATTGTTTGTACGAAAGCAGAGACCTTCTTTCTGTGAAAAGTGATTCAATGGCAAAACCGTTTTGCTTCCTTTGAAGAATTTGTCTTGTGGAAAACAATGGAACAGCCACACCTTATCGTGGGTAAGCAGGGCAAGTGTTTTTTTATCCGGGCTTACATCAGCAGCCGTAACCCAGGTCTGATACATATGACCGGGTCCAAGGTTTATACTGTCCAGTAATTCCGCCACATAGTTTCCGGGCTTATTGGGAACGCGATACAGGCGTGTATAACCTGTAAACGGAACGGTTCTGTTCTTTGAGAAGAGGTACAGATAATCTCCGAAGCTTGCCATGGCGTCCATGTCAAACATCAGTTTGGAGGGTGGCGGAGGAAATTCTTTCTGATCCGGGTAGCTATAGTTAATGATTTCGGCTCTTACAGTATATCCGTTGATGGAATCAGGAGGCGGGATCTTGTAAATTCTGCAGTCTTTTCTTTTGTTCTGATTATTTCCAAAATCACCGATATACATGTTGCCCTGGTCATCTTGGGTAACATCCTCCCAGCCGTGGTTCACATTTTCGAGGTGAATACTGTGGCGGAAATTACCCTGTTCATCGATGCCAAAGAGGGTAGGCCGGTTGCTATCCACAATGGTCCAGATATCCGCTTTCCCGGTTACTTCCAACCCTGAGGATTCTTTTAGCACCGGAGGGAGATCGGCCAGCTTCGTAAACGTTATAGACTGACTGTAGCCTGATAAAAAGAAAAAAGAGAAGAGAAAAAGAAGGGTGGTTCGTGAATGCATTGGGCTACTGCTGCTTAAACCTCTATAAGTTTAGGCTTACAAAGGTAATCAGGTTGTACAAACATCATGCGCAAGTTCTGTCAGGCAGATTAAGTAGATGTAATGGAGACGTTAAATGAGGGTTAACAAGCTTGCATGGAATCAGGGGCGTCCCAGGGCTCTTCTTTAATTAGGTAAATAGTAGTATTTTTCGAGTTATATAATACTACTGTCTATACGAATTGAGCTTTATGAAGTCTATTATCAAATTGATCCGTGTTAAACACTGGGTTAAAAACCTGTTCATTTTTATACCAGCATTCTTTGCTGGGGTTTTATTTGACCCGGAAAATATCCTTCCCCTGTTTATTGGTTTCTTTTGTTTTTCGCTGGTGGCCAGTGCCATTTATGTGATTAATGATTACCGGGACATTGAGCAGGATCGTAATCACCCCGAGAAGAAAAACCGTCCGCTGGCATCAGGCGCAGTTTCGCCTGCAGTAGGAGCGGTGATCATGGTTTCTTTTCTGATCATCGGGTTAGGACTATCTTACTATGTAAGTCTTAATTTCTTCCTCGTACTGAGCTTATACTTTGTGTTGAATCTCGGTTACTCACTTGGCCTGAAAAATGTTTCGATACTCGACATCATGATCGTGGCCTCCGGGTTTCTACTGCGCACCATTGCCGGTGGTATCATCATCCAGGTATCGGTATCACAATGGTTACTCATTATGGTATTTCTGCTGGCGCTGTTTCTGGCCTTGTCGAAAAGACTGGATGATCTTATCGTTAGTGAGCAGGAGGGAAAGATCAGCCGTAAAATCGTAAAGCATTATAACCTTAGCTTTGTACACAGCGGTATTGCCATGATAGCTGGTATTATCATGGTTTCCTATATCATGTATACCATTTCCGATGAAGTAAAAGACAGGCTTCACAGCGAACACCTGTACTTCACCGCGATATTTGTTATCGCAGGTTTGCTGCGTTATCTGCAGATCACTTTAGTGGAGCAACGAAGCGGTTCGCCAACCAAAATATTTCTTTCAGATCGCTTCATTTTTGTGACCCTCTTTGGTTGGGCCGCATCTTTCTTTATTCTCATTTATCTGAACCGGTAGATGAGCAGGAATCTGGCACTCTTCGATTTTGACGGTACAATCACTCGCAAGGATACCTTTCTGGTGTTTATCCGGTACTGCGTAGGGGACACGCGTTATGCTATGGGCTTCCTGGTACTGTCGCCCGTGCTTGTGATGTATAAGCTTAAGCTGATACCCAACTGGAGGGCAAAGGAAATAGTGTTTTCCTATTTCTTTAAGGGTGTTTCTGACGAACAATTCAAGACCTGGGGTAAAGCTTTTGCGGAAAAGGTAATACCCGGACTGATACGCCCTTCTGCTTTGAAGGCCATTCAGGATCACCGGGCAAAATCAGATCGGGTTATAGTCGTTACAGCATCATCTTCGGCCTGGATAAAGGGATGGACGGATAGTCTTGGGCTGGAACTTCTGGCAACCGAATGGGCTATTGACAAAGATGGCATAACGGGGAGGCTTACAGGCAAAAACTGTTATGGTATGGAGAAACGAAACCGGATAGTAAATCACCTGGATCTCAAGGAATATCCCGTTATCAGTGTGTATGGTGACACCTCAGGGGACAAAGAAATGCTCGAACTAGGGACGCACAGGCATTACCGGTTTTTTACGGATTAATGAATCAGAACTTACCCACCCGCCTTCCAATATTTTCCAGACTTTAAGGTTTTCTTACTTTTTATTACGCAATCGGTTGTTTGGATAAAAAAAAAAAATTAAGTTTGGAACAGATTAAAGCCAACTATAGACATGACAATCCCCCTTAGTCGAGTACTTTGGGGGATTTTCATTTTCATGCAAAGCGTTGCGGAAGGTCTTTTTAACCCCGCATAATTCCATTTAACCTCCCTATTTTCAAGTAACCGATTACGGAATGGCGCTTTAACCATTACCGTTTACATTTGATTCAAGATTAAAGCCAACTATAGACAGTGATTATCCCCCGGGGTCCAGGACTTCGGGGGATTTTCATTTTCAGGCACTTCAGTTTCGCGAAACTCACTTTTTCATGAGGTCGTCATTGTCTCGAAATTCGTGACGAGATTTAACACGGGTAGCGTTGGTATATAGCGATCTTTGTTACACCACGTATTTTCTTTACCTTATACTTATGATAAAACTAAAGATGCGTTTCGCCCTGTGTGCCTATGTGATTTTATCAATCGGGTCGATTGTTTTCTATTCCTGTGTTGAACACGATTTGGGAACTGGAGCTCAACCACATCCGGTTGATTGCACGGACGTGGAGGCGATAAGCTATAACGATGATGTCAAAGCGGTGATAACGGCAAATTGTTTGCTACCGGATTGTCATGGCAGTGCATCCGGAATTCCCAACTGGGGGAATTTGAGTGAGCTGCAGGATCATACCGATGAGATCCAAAGAAGAATAACCCTGCCGGATACGGATCCTGATAAGATGCCCCGTACAGGTTCTATTACACAGGAAGAAAGAGAAACTATCTATTGTTGGATTGAACAGGGAGCCCAGGATAATTAAATAAAAATACTACTTGTATGCGCTACTTGATGACCCTCCTCATACTGGCAGCTGTGACAACCGGAGTTGTTCACGCACAGAAATTCGTTACCGAAAAAAGCAATGTTGTATTTTTTTCAGACGCAGCAATTGAAGATATAACGGCTAAGAACGCCAAGACTGCTGGCATATTTAACCCGACAACGGGTGATATTGCATTCTCTGTTCCTATTAAGGAATTTCAATTTGAAAAATCGTTGATGCAGGAGCATTTTAATGAGAAGTATATGGAGTCGGAGAAATTTCCGAAAGGAACTTTTCAGGGAACCATAACAGGGTTTGATGCGAATGCAACCGGATCTCAGAAAGCCAGTGCCAAAGGAAAGCTCACCATCCACGGTGTCACCAAAGAAGTGGAGATTCCGGGTACCATCGAAAAGCAGGGAGACAAATGGATGTTGAACACTAAATTCATCGTAAAACTGGTAGACTATAAAATAGAAATACCACAATTACTATGGCAAAATATAGCGGAACAGGTAGAAGTGACGGCTGATTTTACATTTAAAGCACAATGATCTCGGGAACGCCCGTATGAAGTATACCAGCGTAGTATTATTTATTTGTCTATCTGTTTTTGCTCAGGCCCAGCAACGCTACTTCGCGGAGAAAGCGAACGTGGTCTTTTTCTCCGATGGCGTCATCGAAGATATCCGGGCTGTGAATACCAAAGTCACCAGCATTTTTGATGTTACAAAAGGTGATATCGCCTTCCTGTTAAGCATCAAGGATTTCCAGTTTGAAAAGAACCTGATGCAGGTGCACTTCAATGAAAAGTATATGGAATCGGAGAAGTTTCCCAAGTCATCCTTTCAGGGAAAAATTACGGGATTCTCCATGCAACAGTCGGGCGTACAGCAGGTACGGGCCGTGGGAAAGCTCACTATCCACGGGGTTACCAAAGAGGTGGAACTCAAGGGTACAGCAGAGCGATCCGGTGGACAGATCTTTGTGAAATCAAAGTTCATTGTCAAGCTCGAAGATTACGGGATCAAGGTTCCGCAGATTGTCTGGCAGAACATTGCCCAGCAGGTAGAAGTAACAGTGGATTTTACGTACAGGTCATTTTAACTACACTATGAAGAAGATAGTTTTACTCCTTTGTCTGATTCCCTTTTTATCGCATGCCCAGGAAGATTTACTCAGCGAACTTGAGAAAGATACCAAGGGTACAGATTACACATTCGCTACGTTCAAAGGAACCCGCCTGATCAACGGCCATACCATCGAAACCAAAAATGTGGGCAGTCTTGAATTTATTTTCCAGCACCGCTTTGGTGCCATCAATGGCGGATTATATGAGATGTATGGTCTCGATGAAGCGTATGTGCGCTTAGGTCTCGACTACGGTATCACCGACAGGTTATCGGTGAGTATCGGAAGAAATTCGGTTGACAAGACGGTTGACGGTTTTCTGAA